>CALKCM010000009.1 GCA_938086785.1 uncultured Bacteroidia bacterium | reverse complement strand
CTATGATGTATATCGCCGCGAAGGCGGGTATCGCAGTGTAGAGAAAGCCTTAAAAATGTCTCCAGACGAAATACTCGAAGAAGTTAAAACCAGTGGTTTGCGAGGCAGAGGTGGAGCAGGTTTTCCAACCGGTCTAAAATGGAGCTTTTTGGCAAAGCCAGAAGGGGTTCCTCGTCATCTCTTATGCAATGCCGACGAAAGTGAGCCAGGTACCTTTAAAGATCGATATTTAATGGAAAAAATCCCTCACTTACTCATTGAGGGAATGATCGCTTCCAGTTATGCTCTTGGCGCAAATTCATCGTACATATACATCAGAGGTGAGTATATGTTTGTCATGAAAATTGTAGAAAAAGCAATAGCAGAGGCCTATGCCAATGGATGGTTAGGAAAAAATATTCAAGGCAGCGGGTACGATTTAGATTTAACCATTACCTGTGGTGCAGGAGCCTACATCTGTGGCGAAGAGACCGCATTAATCGAAAGTTTGGAAGGCAATAGAGGTAATCCTCGAATAAAACCACCATTTCCGGCGGTAGAAGGTTTGTGGCAGCGACCATCTGTTGTAAACAATGTAGAAACCATTGCAGCTGTTGTTCCAATCATCAATGATGGGGGAGAAGAGTATGCGAAAATTGGAGTGGGTAGAAGTACTGGAACCAAGTTAATATCAGCTAGTGGAAATATTGTAAATCCTGGGGTTTACGAGATTGATATGAATATGACCGTCGAAGAATTTATCTACAGTGATAAATTTCTGGGAGGTATTAAAAATGGAAAAAAACTAAAAGCCTGTGTTCCCGGTGGATCATCCGTTCCAATATTGCCTCATTATTTGGTTACTAAAACAGCCAAAGGCGAAGATAGACTCATG
The DNA here is from genome assembly GCA_938086785.1 of uncultured Bacteroidia bacterium. Classification (GTDB taxonomy): domain Bacteria; phylum Bacteroidota; class Bacteroidia; order NS11-12g; family UBA955; genus CALKCM01. Next base: position 85,265 of record CALKCM010000009.1, on the reverse strand, counting down.
AGTTATGAAGGCCTTGCCGATGGGGGTTTCGCCACTGGAAGTATGTTAGGCTCAGGCGGATTTATTGTGTACGATGAGGATCAATGCATCGTGCGAAACACCTACAACTTTACACGATTTTACCAGCACGAAAGTTGTGGCCAATGCAGCCCCTGTAGAGAAGGAACAGGCTGGATGAAGAAAGTATTACACAATATTGAAACCGGAAAAGGAACCATGGACGATATTGATTTGCTTTGGGATATTCAAAAGAACATTGAAGGCAATACCATCTGCCCGCTTGGAGATGCAGCAGCATGGCCAGTAGCAGCAGCTATTCGTCATTTTCGTGAAGAGTTTGAGTGGCATGTAAAAAATCCAGAATTGAGCCAAACGAAAAACTACGGACTCGTTGCCGAGAAAACCTTTGAGGCAGAACCCGCTTAACTTATTTTAATAATTACCTTTGTGTCATGGCACAAGTGGATAGAGTAACCCGGTTTTACAACCGAATTGCACGAATATATCCATGTATAAATATTGGCCTTAAGCCTTACAAGAAATACCTGTGCAAAGAGTTGAAATTATTACCAGAAGGTACACTCTTAGACATTGGGACAGGACATGGAGCCTTATTCGGACTTGGGCTTAAGCATGATATTACAGGCATCGATTCATCCGTAGAAATGCTCAAAATTGCACGTAAGAAATATTCGAATAAGAATATTCAAGAAATGAGTGCAGAGGACTTAAGTTTTTCCGACCAAAGCTTCGATTACATAGTTCTGGCTCATGTGCTAAGCACAGTTCCCATTAAAAAAACCATCTCAGAAGCCAAAAGAGTTTTGAAACCGAAAGGTAAATTGTTCATATTAAACCATTTTACTCCCAAAGGCAGAAGAGGCATTATAAGCAAATGGTTTGCTCGCTTTAGTAAAAACCTTGCTTTTTCAAGTGAGTTTAAATTAGCCGATGTAATCGCCCAATTAAATTTTAATAAAACAGAGGTTTTACCTGCAGATCGGTGGGGTTTCTACAAACTTATTGTGTGTACAAAGGCATGAGAATTCGGTGGCGATACGTACTCATTGCTATGTCCATGCTTCTTGGTCTTTACCTGTATTTCATGTACCGAAGCCAGGACACCATTGTAAATGCCCTACTTGCTAAGCTAGGAGTCCGAGAGTTTCCCTTTTTAATGAACATATGGCATAAGCATTATGCGATACCACAATGGTGCATGTACAATTTGCCCGAAGGGCTGTGGGTGTTTTCAGCCACGCTGCTATCCATCCGTTTAGAGTTTCCTATCTGGGAGAAACGCATCCATCTAAAATACCTCCCATTTTTATTTGCCTTGTTGATTGAACTTATTCAGGTTTTAGGAATTACCAACGGCCAATTTGATTGGTTAGATATTTTTGTTTCCTTTATTTTCACTGTTTTAGCGCTTATAATTCCAAGTAAAGAGCAGAAAAAAAACGCCATCGAGTCCAAAGAGTTTTGGCTCTTAGTCGCCATTTATGCATTGGTTTATTTATCCGATGTAAGGGTCTGAAGTATGAGCTACTGGACTTTTTAAGTATCAAGTATTTGTAAAATTAATTGTTCTTAATATTACTTATAGTAAAAAATACTATATTTGAAAGGTGATAAAAAAATCCAACCTTTTACTCCCGGCAATTCTTACATTTTGCTCTATTTTTGATTTAAATGCTCAAACCATAAAAGCTGGAGAAGGAAGCTATACAAAAACATATCCAGGGACCGATATTGCGGGTAGAAATGGGTTTCCATCAGGCACACCCTTTGCAGTGGGTGAAGCTGCTACAAAGCCTGCTCCAACGAACGATTGGTGGTCTGCTAAGATAAAAAATGCGCATGCAAGTAATTTATTTAACTACCCATACACCCTTAAAACGGTAAATGAGGGGCTCATTGTTACGTATATCCCATGGGGAGTTATAGATGATATCCAACCCATTAAAGTGGGTGTGCAAGGACTTGATGCATCAGCGGCTAATGTATCCGATTTTTCAGATTGGACCGTAAGCATGGATTGGAAAAATGGAAACAGTCATTTTAATACAACAACAGGTATTGGAATGCCATTCTTATACTTTACCAAAGACGCAAGCAATATTGCTGAAATAACAGTGGCTTCTGGATCGGTACAAATAGCTAAGGAGGTGTTAATAATTACAGATGCTCGAAATGGAGCTGATTTTGCCGTGTACGCTCCTAATGGAAGCACTTGGTCAGAGAACGGTAATGTGTATACATCCGATTTGAATGGTAAAAATTATTGGTCCATGGCCTTTATACCACTGGATGCCAGCAATATTAATCAGGTGGTAGAAGAGTATAAGAAGTTTGCTTATGTTTTTCCAAGCAATACCGAGGCAAACTGGTCCTACAAAGACAGTAAGTCTTTACTTAGAACCGATTTTAGCATTGAAACAGATGTAAAAGAAGGGAGTGATACAGTTGTTTTACAAGGTTTGTTGCCGCATCAGTGGGCTCATTTAGCCGACGGTTCTGCGGAGCCTAAGGGATATTCGTATGAAACGGTTAGGGGAGAGATGAAAACCTTAGCGGGCAATTCTTTTAGCACTGAAAATACATTTTATGGAATTTTACCTACCCTGCCTTATTTAGACAACTACAGTCCAAGTTTTTCTCCTCTAGAAATAAATACAAAAATAAAACTATTGGAAAATGACGCCTTAGACCCATGGACAGACTCCTACAATGAAGGGCAAGTAATGAATCGTCTGATTCAAACTGCTCGTATTGCTAGTTTAACGGGTGATACCGTCGCCCTAAATAAAATTATAAAAACGGTACAAGCGCGTTTAGAAGATTGGTTAAGTGCAGATAATAATGAAGTAGCCTTTTTGTTTTATTATAATCAGACCTGGTCTTCAATGATTGGCTATCCTGCGGGACATGGGCAAGATGGCAATTTGAATGATCATCATTTTCATTGGGGCTATTTTATTCATGCCGCCTCTTTTATGGAGCAATATCAACCCGGTTGGGCAGAGAAATGGGGACCCATGGTAAACCTGCTCATACGCGACGCAGCTAGCATCAATAGAGACGATAAGGAGTACCCTTTTCTTAGAAATTTTAGCCCATATGCCGGCCATAGTTGGGCCAATGGGTTTGCCACTTTTCCTCAAGGGAATGACCAAGAATCCACCTCTGAAAGCATGCAGTTTAACTCAGCCCTTATTCACTGGGGAACCATTACCAACAATAAAGAGATTAGAGATTTAGGTATTTATTTATATACCACAGAGCAAACCGCCATTGAAGAATATTGGTTTGATACCAAAGAAAGAAATTTTTCACCCTCACAGCAATATAGTTTAGTATCTAGGGTTTGGGGTAACAGTTATGATAATGGTACCTTCTGGACCAACGATATTGCCGCCTCGTATGGAATTGAAATGTATCCCATTCATGGAGGTTCGTTTTATTTAGGACAGGACACCAATTATGCCAAAAAACTATGGCGTGAGATCGAAAAAAATACTGGAATATTAACCAATGAAGCCAACGATAACTTATGGCATGATATCATGTGGAAGTATTTGGCATTTACAAATCCTGAGAAAGCCATTCAATTATACGACTCATATCCAAATAGAAATTTAAAATTTGGAGTGTCAGACGCACAAACCTATCATTGGTTACATGCGATGAACGCCTTGGGTAATATTGATGTGTCCGTGACGGCAGATTACCCCTTAGCTGCAGTTTTTAGCAAGAATGGAAAAAAAACATATGTAGTTCAGAACTATAGTAAGGACAGCATCAGCGTTCAGTTTTCGGATAATTATATTCTCAAAGCTGAACCAAACAGTTTAACCACCAGTAGAGATGTAGCCGTTACAGGATATCTAAAAACAGACTTTAATCGCGCCTATCCAGGAAACACCATCGGATTGGATTTTACCATCTTAAAGGGGAATTCAAAAAAGGTAGTTTTTTATAATGGGAATACGCCCATAGGAGAACGAGACCAAGCGCCGTATTCAATCAAAACACCTTCTCTGCCCGCAGGAAAACATTACTTTTATGTAAAAATTTATGATTCAATCGGTTTTAACGTTAGCAATGTATGTGAGGTTGTTGTGGGAGATCAAATACCATACACGGGAAGTCCTATAAAAATTCCAGGTTCATTTGAGCCCGGTTATTATGATAAATTCATTGCAGGTTCAGCGCAAAATATTTCGTATTACGATGGCAGCCAAGGAAACAATGGAGATTTTAGAATGGAAGAGTCTGTAGATGTTGCAATGGATGCCAATGAAGGAGCATATGTAGGCTGGGTTAGTCCTAATGAGTGGTTAGAGTATACTGTAGATATCGAAAAATCAGGCCTTTATACCATAAATTTAAGGTACGCCAGTGGTAATGCCCAGGGTGGTGGTCCTTTTTATTTCTCATTAGATGGAGAACCTATAGCAGGTCCTGTGAGAGTAAGTACCACTTTCGGTTGGGAAAAATGGGGGGTAAAATCCTTAAGTAATATCCCATTAAAGAAAGGGGTTCATACCCTTCGTATTGATTTTGATGGAGGCGAATTTAATCTTGGAAAATTGACTTTTTCGTACAATGATGTTCTCTCATACAGTCAACCCATTGCAGATGCGGGCGAAAATACATTAATCATACTTCCCACTTCAAGTGCAAACTTAGATGCCTCTTTAAGTTCTGACCCGTCGGGCCTCCCTTTAAGCTATACATGGTCACAAATCTATGGGCCAAATAAGTTGGCTATTCAAAATAGCAATTCAATGACTCCTTTAGCTACGGGATTAGAAGAAGGCGTTTATTTAATGCAAGTTCAGGTAAATAATGGATCTCGAATCGATAAGGATGAAATGTACCTTATCTCCAATAAGGATTCCAAAATTAGCCCAACCGTATCTATCTGTGCACCTTCTAATAACTCCATCTTAGAGGAGGAAGAGACCTTTAATTTTTCAGCGTATGCAAATAGCATATTTGATGAAATCACCAAGGTCGATTTTCTAATTGATGGTGAGATCATAGGAAGTGCTAGTGCGCTTCCCTACGAAATTCAATGGTCACTTAAACCAGGAGACTATATTTTAAAGGCTAAGGCATACTCAAAGCAGGGCCTTTTTAGTGAATCAAGTGCAGTTAATGTAACCGTAAAAGAAGCGCCACCATGCAAAGGAGTTTCGAATAACGGAGATTTTGAATACGAGTTTTCTACAGAGGATAACAATCCCAGTTTAACATTTATTCCAATTAAATCGGGTACCGGAAGCCCAACCTGTATTCTGTATTATGGAACCAGTTCGGGCGCCTTGCCAGGATATGGCGTTCAGCCCAATGTGCCTTTTAGGTTAAATGCGCCAAAAGGGTCCAAAATTTACTTTTATTATACGTATACCTATCCAGGACAAGGCGAAAGGAATAATGCCAACGATAAAAATAGCTATACAATTGGCAGCTGTAAAGCTCAAAGCAGTGCTGTAGTCACTATCGAGTCACCTCTGACTTATTATCCAAACCCCGTATTTGATTTTGTTTATTTAGAGTTTCCAAAAGGCATTTCAAATGCAGAGATAATTAGTTCTACTGGTAAGGTATTAGACCGCATAAACAGTACGTCTTCAAATCTAAAATATGACATGAGAACCTACAGCTCTGGAGTTTATTTTATTAAAGTAAAAACATTGAATGGGTGGAAGGCGTATAAATTAATAAAACAATAAGGCTTCTGTCTTTTCCTGCGGGATCATTCTTAAGTTGTTTTTCAAATGGAGGAAATTATTTAAAGAATTTAAAGGCCAAAAAAAAGGCGTTCCATTGGAACGCCTTTTTTACTATTAATATTTAACGATTATTTAATCATCATTTTCTTACTCACGTTAGAACCACCTGCAATAAGAGTGTAGGTGTAAACTCCTGTAGTTAGTCCGCTGCAATCCATTTGAATAACATGGTTACCTCTTACAAGCTCTTGAGCCGTTCCTGCTTTTACCAGCTGACCGCTCATGTTTTTAACTTCCCATTTAACCTCACCAGGCTGGCTTAGGTAAACCATTACATTCGTAATGCCCGTAAAAGGGTTAGGATAGTTATTCCCTACAACAGATACGTTACCCGTATTAGGATTTTTTGTAGATAGACCATACTGCATGCCAATAGTACCTGCTTTAATATCTGCAACTGGTATAGCTTGATAATATATGGTGTTTTTAGCTACGGGGTGGTTCCCAAAATTGGGATCATCATTGGACAAGTTATTCCCGCACTGATCATCTGCTTGCCAAATCATGTGAACATAATCATCTACGGATTTAGCAACACAAGCAAAATCATCTTCTTGCCTCAGGGCCTGCGTAACATTCTGAGAAGCAGCCCAAGTGTTTCCACCATCGGTTGAATACACCATTCCTATATCTCTATAATTTGCATCAAAATCACTTATATCTGATTCAATCGGAACACTAAATGAAACATAAATATCTCCATTTGGGTCAATTCCAGCTGAAGGCTGTCGCATTGCACTTGTGTTTGTTAATCGGGCAACGGTACTCAATCCATTTGGAATAGCGCCATTCGCGTCTTTTCCTGAAAAGGTAGCCTCTACAAGGTTATTGATGTTATCTCCATCTCTATCAAAAGCGCCACCAGAAGCTATTAAAGTTCCACCACTTGGATCGCCTTCTTTCCAATGAACAATTCCTTGAATACCTGGAAAAAGGCTGTAGAATTCATCTGTCGTGTCATCATCAAAAACTCTACCTAAGCCCCAAAATGCATGAACTTTTCCATCATTATCGATAAGTACATCAACCGTACCATCTGCAGTGTACGGAGAGTCTAGCATTAGCTTTTTAGAATCCCAAGGAGCATACGCAAATTCGTCTGCAATAAGTCTATCAAAGGTATTTCCACCATCTGTACTTTTCCAAACCAAAACTCCTTGCAAGAGTCCCGCATTGGCAATAGCAACTGTATTTCCTTTAACCTCAATAGAATATCGATCCGCACCACCATTGCTGGTAAGCGTGCTATCGTAATCAGGTAACATTTCGTGGGCTTTGTCCCACGTTAATCCTCCATCAAAACTTCGGCTGTATACCATGGGAGAAAAAATTCCTTTTCGTGTAGGAGCTCTTACTTGCCCTGGGGCTGAAGAATCGGCATACGTACATATTAGATGTAAGGTGTCGCCATTATTATCCATTCTACCCCAAATAGGCTTGTATGGAGTTTCCACTAATATGTTTTGAGAAGTTCCATCAGGTCTTTCTCCGGGAGTGGTGCTTGCGGTTCGGTAAAAACCACCAGATGTAGCAAAGTGACCAATAGTTACACTGTTTCCATCGCTTAAAGTTGCAATGTTTGGCCAACCTGTTCTTGCAGAAGCTTCCACTCTATTTGCAGATAAAGGCAACCAAGATCCAGACGTACTTCGGTAGTTAAAACCTGAACCTCTTTCTGGAAAGCCAGTAGCATCACTTGGCGCAGTAGTCCAAGATGTAAGAACAGAGCCATCATCGTTTAGAATAATGCGATGCGGCATGGCACTATTGGTTTGTAAATCATAATAGGTTTCTCCTATTACAACAAAACCAGAGTAATCCACGGCACGGCGTTGGATATGATTGCTTCTAGAACTCGTTTGTTGGAGTTCTACAAAGGATTCGGGCGGTGCAATTTGTGCATCAGTGGAGGTAGCTCCAGCGGGCACAATAGCAGGTCCCTGCGCAATTAGGCTAGCAGAAATACAACCTAAGGCTAAAAGGTAATTTTTATTCATCTTAATGATTTTTTTCTTGTAAAAACAAAGTTATGCTAAAGGACTTAATAGAGCAAACAATCTGTATTTTTTCTAAGTCCTTAGGAATCTTAGTTTTGAAGTATTCTCAAAACCATATCTACCCAAACCTCTGTATTGGTTTGATTTCCTCTATGCATTCCCTTGCACTTCATGTCCGCCATTAATATTTGCTCAAATGCATTTTTTAATTGACTTTGCTTGTACGATTTTGCCGCTTGTACATAATCTCCAACAAAGTATGGATTCACTCCAATTTGCTTAGCAATATCTGAAGAGTTTTTTTGATCTCGTAGAAGATCTTGTGCTTTCAACACTTTTTCAAAGTATCCATTTAAAGCACCTATCGATGGAATAAAATCTGCTGCAGATTTTGCATTATTGCCCATGTGGTGAGCTATTTGTATCGATTTATTAAAATTTTTCGTGCCCAATGCTTTTTGCAATTCAAAAACGCTGTACTGTCGATTAAACCCTACAATCTCATCAACATCCTTAATGGTGATGATTTTTTCACCTTTGGCAGTATAGAGTTTTTTTAGCTCATTCTCAATGGCATAAAGGTCTAGTCCAACATAATCAACGAGTAAATCAATGGCATTAGAATCCATGTTCTTTGCTTCCTTCTTTAACCAATAATCTACAAAGGATTTTACTTCGTAATCACGCATCGCATCCGATTTCATGGTAGAGTGCTTTGCCAATGCTTTAAAAAGTTTGCTCCGAGCATCCATTTTTCCATTGAGGTGGCCCAGCACAAGAATGGTTGAATTTAAAGGATTCTCTAAATATGAAATAAGAAGTTCTATTTCTTTCGCATTTTTGGATTGAAGAATTTTTTTGGCATCTTTAACAATCACCAAATGGTACTCGGACATCATGGGATATCGTTTCGCACTTTCAATCACCTCATTCAGTTTGTTGCTCTCGCCGTAAAGGATGGTTTGGTTGAACGATTTTTCTTCCTCTGGCAAGCAGTGCTTATCAATCAATTGAATAGCCTTATCAATAAAATAATTCTCTGTTCCATGAAAAAGGTACACCGGACTAAACTCTTTATCAAGAATTTGCTTCTCCAGCTGTTGATAGTTTAATATGGCTGCGGCCGTTTGTCCCACTTCTTTTACTTTTGTATCAAGTCATCCCATCAATGGAGTTAAATTTTCCTAAATATCAGTTCCGAATTAAAGTACAAGAGCAAAAAAAGCGAATATTTGATATTGTTCGGAAAAAATTTATCCCCCTAACGCCAGAAGAGTGGGTAAGGCAACATTGCTTGAGGTACTTGCACGAGCAAATGGGTGCCTCTTATGGCTTGATGCAAGTAGAAAAGGAGCAAGTATTTAACGGATTGAAGTTGCGTTTTGATGTCGCATTATATGGACGTTATGGAAAAGCCTTGTGTATTGTAGAATGTAAAAGACCTGAAATACCATTGACCAAGGAGACCGTTATTCAAACGGCTAGATATTATACGGGCCTAGACGCGCCATACATATGGATAACCAATGGGATTAATCATGTTTGGTTTGAGCGTATCGACGGGAAATTGCATGTATTGAAGGAAGAGCCTAAATTTCCTACCAGCAATTCATAATTCGTTCCAAATTTGTACTTTCATATCGAATTACAAAATCAATAGCGCCATTACTGAAGGGATCCATATCCATTCGCCCTAAATATTCTTCTTCTTCATATAGGTTAATATTGCCCTTATTCGAAAGAGTGTTGCTTCCATTGCTTTGAGCCGTTTGTTCTAAATCAATGAGATACTGCTCTGTTGCATTTTGATACAATAGACTTCCGCTATACTCCCTGTTTGATAAAAAGTTTAGGTCAAAGTTCTCAGGAGATATATGAAGCGATAGGTTTCCCAAAAGATTAGAGACATTTTCAGGCCCAATAATTTGCAGTTGACAATTTAAGGAGTAATCAAGGCCGCCTTTATGTATGAGAGTAAGTTGGCCAATCAGTTGGCTCTTTCCCGCATTCGTTGCGACAAAAAAATCGTCGGATTTAGTCCAAGTCACCTGGACCGTATCTTGCTGCAGTCCGCCTAAGTTTGTTCCGTAAAAGAGGGCTCGCCCTTTGCTGCTTAAAAAGTCTCTTCTCTCTAAAAAACTACGCGTTTCAACCGACCATTCTGTTCCGTTGCCGTCAGTGGTTGAGCTATCCAAAAATGTAGGATTAAAATACTTGGGATATAGTTCATTTTCCTGATGTAAGCTGTAAGCCAAAAGTGAAGGCACTTGCGTTTGTAAAACAGCAATCGAATATCCTATTTCTCGTATGTACTCGTTTTCATTAGCCAATTCACTTTCTTTCTTGCACGAAAACAAGCCGATGAGAAGAGCGAAATACAGTAAAAATGAACGTGCCATTTTATTCAATGGTAAAAATAAACTCTCTTCTGCCCAACAATGCCTTAGCTACTTTATCGCAGGCCTGATTTTCAAATGGATCAAAATCAACTTGGAGGTTGGCTTCGTTTGAGTTAACTAGTTTAACTACTCCTTTTACAAAGGTTTCGGCACAGCCTTTTTCCATTCTTTTCGTTAGGGGTATATTCTGATCAATGGACCAGTCATACGATTCGCCCGATTGTAGTTTTCCATTTCCACTGCCAAAAACATCTTGAATGTTATCTAATAGGCCAATGGTTTGATCTCCTACGGTTGTTACCACTTCGCATATACCAGAGAGTTCTTGAGCAGTGCTGGAGTTGTTTGAATTTATTTTTAAATCAGTAAAGTCAATTTCCCATGATTTGCTGGATTTTCTATGCCCCTCAATAGTGCCATTTACTTGTTTCATTCTTGTTCCATCACCGGTGTTAAAACTATCCAATGTCATGGAAAATTGGGTGCTTGGGTCGGCCCAATCGCCGCTGATGTTGACTCTGATTTTCCCTGCTCTATAAATGCCATCACCGCATTGAATTCCCATAGGTGCTTGGCTATTCAAAGATCCAAAATTCAGTATATAAGTAATTCCATTGCCGTCGTTTAATAAACTATCTGTGTAGGTTAATACGACAGCTTCATTTACAATGCCAATTGACCCAGAAGGCCTCGTTCCATTAAGTTGATTCACCTCTTCGACTGCGTTTAGAGAAGAAAAGAGAGAGGTCATCACAAGGCCATATCCTTCTGCTGAAGCTATATTTTCCGTAGCTTTAGTTAGCGTTTCGCAAGCAGACAGCGCAAACCCTAGCATTGCTGCAAAGCATATAAAAGCCGATGATCGTAATTTATTCATTTTGGTACTCAACAATAATACACTTTATTAAAGGCTTACCCCTAATTTATTTGAGAAGTGACATCCAATATTGTTTGACATATCATCTCAATTCTCTGATTTGTAATGTTTAAAGGTGGCGCAATACGCAAGCACTGAGGGGCATTTAGGAACCAGTCACTGAGTATTTTTTTATCCATTAGTCCTTTCAAAACACTTAAACAGTCATCATTATTTTTATAATGTACAGCCAAAAGAAGGCCTTTACCTGTTACTTTTTCTATTTTATCATGCTTTAAAAGCTGCTTGAACAGTTTTTCTTTTTGAGTAATATCTTCTTTTGCTAGAGTGTCAACAGTCAGTTCCAGCGCTTTTTTTGATGCTGCGCAACTTACAGGGTGACCTCCGAAAGTAGATATGTGTCCTAAGACAGGGAAATCTGCGAATGTATCCATCATTTGTCTTGAACTTACCATGGCAGACATGGGCATTCCACCACCTAAGGCTTTGCCTAAGACAAGGATATCTGGTATAACCTCATACTGCTCAAAGGTAAACATGGTTCCACAGCGTCCAATACCCGTTTGTATTTCATCAAAAATAAGCAGTGTACAATGTTTATCGCAAAGTTCTCTTAATCTTTTAAGGTAATCTTTAGAGCAGGGGATGGCTCCTTTTTCAGCTTGCACAAGCTCTATTACTACACCGGCAATTTCATTCCAGGGGATTTCCTCTAAGCCTTCTATATCATTCTGTTCAATAAAATAGGTTTGAGAAATGAGGGGGCGATATTTATCCGTATAATACTCTGAGCTCATTAAGCTCATGGGTCCTTGCCCTGTTCCATGATATGCCATGGTATGCGCCACAAAACTTGTTTTTTTTGTAACTCTTTTAGCTAATTTCATAGCTGCGTCAATGGCTTCAGTTCCCGAAGTCATGAAATAGGACGAATTTAACGAACCTGGAAGCAGAGAGGCTAGCATTTCTCCCAATAAATCTTGAGGTTTTTGGAGATACTCACCATAAACCATAACATGCATATGCTGATCTAGTTGATCTTTAGCTGCTTTAATAATTTCAGGGTGATTGTGGCCTAAACTGCATACAGAAATACCTGATATGAGATCATAATATTCCTCGTTATTCGTAGCTGTAATAAACTCACCTTTGGCCTTTTTGACATCTAGCCCTAGAGGATAATGGCTGGTTGGTGCAAGGTATTTTGAAAAAAGTTTTCTTTGATTCAATTTTTAGTTAGCAGATTGACTTTGGTTAGCTTAGGATCGCTTAAAATAATTGTTCTCAAAGTTTTATTCACTTTGATTTTACGTTTTATCTCAGCCACGCTTTTGCCTCCGTCACAAATATACTTCGTTCGACGTTCTTGAAGATGAATTTTTTTGTTGACTTTTTTTGGAGTCACTTTTAAGGTCTCATATAATAAATCTCCTTTAACAGAGAGAACCTTCTGCATTGGAGAGGCCTTTGTCCATTTATCCTTTGCAATTGATTCGTAGATTTTTTTATTTTTCCTTAAACTATATGCCCTAACCACATGTTTTTTTTCGATTTCATGCATGATTGAATTGAAATCATAAATAATATCTAAATATCCGTCAGAATCAACATCCATAAGGTTTCTCCTGGAAATAACACTTCCAGGCTTACCCATTTTAATGGAGTGGCCTTTATCAGTTTTTTTAATTAGCAGAGTTAGTGCTTGTTCATATCCATTTTTATTTAACCCTTTGTCTCTGCATCTAAAGCAAGCCAGCCACTCGGATGAATTGCTATCTGAAAAAACTCCATTATAAACAAATATATTTTTTGTATTGAATTCCTCTGGTCTAAATACAATTTCACCAAATTCTATGCTCCCTACTTGTGCCAGGTTTTTCTTACTGAGTCTTTTGACTTCTTCGACAATCCATTTTTTTAAACTCTTTTGGGAACTACTCGAGCTACTCGTCAAAGGTTTGGCCAAAAGCACCTCTGTGTTTTGAAAAATTAAACATAGCAGTAGCAGCGTATTGAATACATTAGGGTAGTTGGACATTACGTCCAAAAAAACCGCAATTATGATGCCAAACGAAATTGCATGAATACGTTATAGCTCTTAAATACGAACCCCGAGTTCGTTAATAATATGCTCTGCTTTGCTCACATATTTCATTACATAAATGCAGTAGCGGATGTCAACACCTAAACTTCGACTGTATGATTCGTTCCAAGCATAATCATTAATTGTGGCTGTAAAGCTTCTGTCAAAATTAACTCCAATAATTTCTCCACGAGCATTTAAAATAGGACTTCCACTATTTCCGCCAGTGGTATCCAGGTTGTATAAAAGATTAACAGCTACCTTTTTACTTTTCTTATCTAAGAAATATTTGGGTGGGTTAGCTACCCTTAAATTATCGGCCACCACCTTTGGTAATCGATAGTCAGGTTTCGTGTTCGCTTTTGCAAAAACACCATCCAAAGTAGAGAAAGGCAAATGAGTCTCTCCATCATTTGGGCTATATCTCTTAATATAGCCATAGGTTAACCGTAGCGTTGAATTTGCATCTGGAATAAAACCAGATTTTTTATATTGCTCTCTGTATTTTGCATAGGTGGGCAAGAGCGCATCAATTTCTTTTGCATTGGAGTTAAAGGTTTGAACAGATTTCATCAACTCTTTATGAAAAAGGTGATGAAAATCCATTAAAGCCGATGGCGTTTTACTAATTTTACTGGCTTTAAGGGTATTTACTTTTTCTGGATTATAAAATTTATCTTCACTTATTTTAGATTTATTCGCTCTTAACCAGGCTTTTATCTTGGGATTATCTTCTCCCAATCGTTTCATTAATTCTAAAACAATGATTCGATCCATTTGGGCGTCTCCCAGTTGGTATTCCTTCAATATTTTGGCTATTTCGTCCTGCAGTTTTTCCTTTTGAGATTCATCTTTGGTTGTATTGGCTAAAAGGCTCATTTCACCTATTTGGGCTGCCGCTGAAAATGCCTTCGCATGATTTAATAAAAATAAATAATTGAATCGGTTGTTTGCCATACTTGTTTGGCTGTTCCAAAGGCTTTTAATCTTGCTAATAACGGTTTTGCTTTCAGGGATACTAGCCATCATAGCATTGTCCTCATCAAGTCTTTGTTTAACCAATTGAGTCCTTCTCAAACCTTGCATCTTCCCTCTGTAGTTTTTCTCCGTATTTTCTAATCCCTGCAATGTTCCTGCATAGCCTAAAAGCTTTGCTTCATCCTTTTCGTAAACATCTTTTATTTTATTTATTCTCCACCGATACCAATTTTGTATAATGGGAAGTTGTTTAGTCTCCTGAAACTCGAGGTATCTTGCTGTTCTGTTTCGGTAGGTTCTTCCTGGATAACCAAGAATAAAAATAAAATCATTTTCATCGGCGCCTGTGGCGTCAATTTTTAGATGTTGTTTTGGTTGGTATGGAACATTATCTTTTGAATATTTTGCAGGTTTCCCATCCTTACCAACATAGGCTCTAACAATGCTAAAATCGCCCCCATGTCTTGGCCATTCCCAATTATCTGTTTCTCCACCAAATTGTCCTACTGATTTGGGCGGTGCCACTACCAATCGCACATCTTCAAGCAAAATATATCGAAATAGCATATAGCTTCGGCCTACAAACATGGTGCTTATTTGAACCTCTAACTCTGGAGTCTTTGCTCGTTCGGATGCCAATAGCTTTTCCGTATTTTTTCTTAAAATTTCAGATTTTTCTTGTGCGTTCAAGTTTTCACTAAGCCCATCTAAAATTTTAAGGCTCACATCCTCATAGCCAACGGTAATTCTACAAGGGCTTCCTAGAGGAAGTTCTTTGCTTCGATCACTAGCAACAAAGCCATTTTCTAAATAATTTTGATCCGTTGTACTCAAACGGGCTACTCCTCCATATACGCAATGATGGTTCGTAATAATCAAGCCATCTTTACTCACAAAAGAGCCGGTGCAGCCTCCTAGTTTTACTAAAGCGTCGGATAAGGTTGTTTTTCCTGGTTTGAAAATATCATCTTCGTTTAACTTTAGACCTGCTTCTTTTAATTGACTGTAATTGACCAAATTAAGAGGAAACATGCCTTCTTCTTGGGTATGAGAACTTAATCCGAATAGGCATATGAAAAGGCCTAAGGCCATTGAAATTCTATTTTTTCTCTTTAATTGCGTCATATTGTGGATTTTATTATGCTACGAAATTATAACAGTTTGATTAGCCCGACTAACTTTGCCCGAACATTTTATTAAAATCATTTGATTCAAATTATCTCTTTTATTCTATTTGTACTGCTCATTCTATTGGCTATTCGGTGGGATTTATCAGTTGGAAATGGAAAGAGCCTTAGTATTAAGCAAGCGTCTTTTAGAACCTTAATGTGGTTTGCTATTGGTTTGGGCTTTTCACTGGCTTTGTATTTTGGATACCATTTATTTAATGATTTTAGTTCTGTAGAACAGTTTAATGCCTACAAAGCCCAGTATGGCGGAGATTTTTCAACCTATGATGATTTATCTAGGACTATTGAAGAGTTTAATGCCTCAGC
This sequence comes from uncultured Bacteroidia bacterium, assembly GCA_938086785.1. Taxonomy (GTDB): domain Bacteria; phylum Bacteroidota; class Bacteroidia; order NS11-12g; family UBA955; genus CALKCM01. The sequence goes on along the minus strand of CALKCM010000009.1, from coordinate 69,634 downwards.
TTCTGTTTTATACCTCTCTGGATTTTTTATTGAGTATGCGCTCAGTATGGACAATCTCTTTGTCATTCTGTTAATTTTTCAGTCTTATAAAGTATCTGAAACGCATCAAAGGAAATTACTCAATTATGGAATTTGGGGAGCAATAATCATGCGCTTTATTTTTATATTTTTAGGCAGTGCGGTTGTACAGGAATTCCACTGGGTGCTTTATGTGTTTGCTGTTTTTTTAATTTACTCTGGAATTAAAATTATGGTAAGCAATGGAGAGGACGATAATTTCGATCCAGACAAAAGTAAATTGGTGAAATTTTCAAATCGAATTTTAAGGGTTAAAGCAAAAGACAAAAGTGGTTCCTTTTGGTTTAGAGAGAATGGTACTCTTTTTTTTACTCCTTTATTTTTAATTCTTATAGTGGTGGAGTTTACCGATGTGATTTTTGCAGTGGACAGCGTGCCGGCCATTTTTGGAATTACCCAAGATCCCTTTCTTGTTTTCTTCTCAAATATATTTGCAATAATTGGCTTGAGGAGTTTATTTTTTGTTCTAGGAGCAAGTATGGAGAAGTTTTATGCCTTGCAATATGGGCTAAGCTTAGTGCTTGTTTTTATTGGTGTAAAAATGATTTTCGAACCCTGGTTTCATGGCGTTGGATTCACGCATATTCACAACCTTTTTACTCTTCTAGGTATTCTCGGTCTGAGTGTTTTAACCTCGCTAGTTTTTCCTAAGGATTCTCTGGGATAAGGAAGGAGCATCCAATTAGTTTAAATAATTAGAATAATAGTAATCTTAAAACTAATTTATCTTTTCATTTACTTTGAGAGGTTGTAATTTGCGTCTTTATTAAAAAAATGAAATATTACGTTCAGTTATTCCTAGGTCTAAGTCTATTTATTTTGGCCTGTGGGGGAGGAGAAGAGAAATTAGAAGAAGTGAAGCAAACCTCTGCTCAATTAGATCCAAGAAGGGCTCAAATTGAGAGCCTTTGTGGAAATTGTCATTTGTTTGTAGAGCCAGAAATGTTGAATAAGGCAACATGGGCTAAATTATTGCCTTATATGGGACCTCGATTGGGTATTTTTAGCCATAAGGGAAAAGCATATGACAGCGATCGTGGTAAAATAAATTGCGAGGGACTCTACCCAAATGATCCTCTTGTAAGTGAGGAAGTGTGGCAAGATCTCTTGGACTATTTTGATCGTTATGCTCCAGAAAAAATTGCAAAGCAAGTAAAATCAATGGATTACGAGAAGGGGCTCCCTATTTTTGATGCCTCTGAAGCTCAATTAGAATCGCCGCCAATTATATCTTTAAGTTATATGAATGGTGGGTCATCTTATTCCTATGATGCTGCGACCCAAAGCATGTATGTTCGAGATGTTAATAATAAGATTAAATCTCAGACGAGACTTTCGAATCCCATCTCATACATGCAGCCTTACAAAAATGGATTCCTAATGACTGGGATTGGATCTATTATGCCGAGTGACGATTGGAAGGGAGAGCTCATCTATGCCACAAAAACTGATGCAGGCTTAAAAATAGAGGATGTTCTGATGGAGAAAATGGAAAGACCTGTGCAATTCAAAATAGGTGATTTGGATGGAGATAAGATAGATGATGTTGTAATCTGTGCCTACGGTAACAATAGAGGATCACATTACTGGCTCAAAACGAAGGGTGATTCGTTAGAAAAGAAAATGCTGCTGCAACAAGCCGGAGCTATAAGTACTGAAATTGTGGATATAGATCAAGACGGGGATATGGATATTGTAACCTTGTTTGCTCAAGCTTTGGAAAAAATAGTACTCTTTGAGAACGATGGTAAAGGAAATTTCCGGGAAAAGCAATTGATGGCTTTCTCGCCTTTGCAGGGAAGTTCATCGTTTCAATTGGCAGATATGAATAAGGATGGCATTCTCGATATTATTTATACCTGTGGAGATAATGCGGATTACTCTGTAATTTTAAAGAATTTTCATGGAGTGTATATATTCACTGGTGATGAGGATGGAAATTATGAGCAATCATTTTTTTATCCCATGAACGGAGCCTTTAAAGCCATGGCCAATGATTTTGACCAAGATGGGGATTTGGATATTGCTGCGATTTCCTTTTTTGCAGATTATGAAAAACAACCCGATGAGGGGTTCTTGTTTTTTGAGCATTTGGGAAATCTAAATTTTAAGGTTAAAACACATGAGCAAACCCACAAAGGACGTTGGCTCACGATGGATATTGGTGATATTGACAATGATGGAGATACAGATATCATATTGGGTAACTTTTCCATGGGTCCCAGTAGCGTCTCAAAAGAGATTAGAGAAGGTTGGGTAACTGCTCCCGCAAGCATGCTTTTAAAGAATAATACAAAGTAAATATGAATGTTTTTAGAGGGGTAAGTGTACTGCTTTTACTATTATTTGCTGCTTTTCAGTACAATGACCCCGACCCTGAAGTTTGGATTACTATTTATGGAATAGGTGCCTTGCTCTGCCTTTTGAATATGAGAAAGATGCGCCGAGAGGTAAGAGTCCTTAGTTTGGTTTATATCATAGCTAGCCTTATTTTTAGTGTATACAATTGGCCTAGTGAGTGGTTGGGCTTTGACCAAACAGATCCGCCAAACATAAACGTGGAGAAAGCTCGAGAAAGTTGTGGTTTATTAATTGCCAGTCTGCTCATAGGGTTAGGAATGCTATTAAAGTAAAAAAAACAATCCAATAGGGCTAGGATTTAATGGCCAAAGAACAGAACTACCTATGTCATGCAAGTAGGCAGTATAATTAGTCTAAAAATTGCCAATAAAATTCTTAATTTTGCTGCCATGCTATTAAAAGATAAAACTGTTTTAATAACCGGTGCCAGCCGAGGAATAGGAAAAGGTGTTGCTGAATTGTTTGCGAAAAATGGAGCGAACATCGCGTTTACCTACGCTAGTTCTGTAGAAAAAGCGGCCGTTTTTGAAAAAGAACTTAATGCAAATTATGGTATTAAAGCCAAAGGCTTTCAGAGCAATGCGGCTGATTTTGAAGGAAGTCAAAAATTGGCAGAAGATGTTATTGCTGAATTTGGAACAGTGCATTGCTTAATTAATAACGCAGGTATAACGCGAGACACTCTCATGATGCGAATGTCAGAAGAGCAATGGGATGAGGTAATGAATACGAATCTTAAAAGTGCATTTAATTTAACCAAAGGAATGCTGCGTCATTTTTTAGGGAACCGAGATGGCAGTATTATCAATATTTCCAGCATTGTTGGTATTACAGGAAATGCAGGCCAAGCTAACTATGCTGCTAGTAAGGCAGGAATGATTGGTTTTACTAAATCTATCGCTAAAGAATTGGGCGCAAGAAACGTGCGTTGCAATGCCATTGCGCCGGGTTTTATCGAAACTGAAATGACCGCAAATCTAGATGATGAGGTTAAAAAATCTTGGATAAGCACCATTCCTTTAAAAAGAGGAGGGAGTACCGAAGATGTGGGAAATGCATGCCTATTTTTAGCCAGCGATTTAAGCAAATATATTACGGGTCAAACGTTGAACGTTTGCGGTGGTATGGTTATGTAAAAATATGCTCTGGAGTGCAGCCAACGATAAATGAGCGCATTCAAGATTGCAACAATCTTATGTATATTTACGAGGTTTCTGAATTTTTTTTGAATGAAGCACATCCTAAATACACTTATGTTTAACGATATATCAGATTTTTTTGAACTTTATACTATTCTGTCGGTTAATTTTGCATTCCCTGAGAGATGAGTGAAGATGGAAAAATATTGAGCAATCGCAAGACAGATCACATAGATTTAGCCTTTGATTCTCAAGTGTTGAATGGCGATGAACGCTTTAATTACGAACCTTTAACAGCCTTTAATTTGAGTGAGCCATTGGAGCCCGTTTCTTTTGCAGGATTGCAAATGAGCGCGCCGTGGTGGGTAAGTAGTATGACAGGTGGCGCTGAAAAAGCGGGCGGCATTAACGAAAAATTAGCCAAAGCTTGTGCCAAATACGGTTTAGGTATGGGTTTAGGTAGTTGCCGACCGGTTTTAGAAAATACGGAGTTTGGTTCTGATTTTTTGGTTCGTAAATGGATTGGGAATCAGCCTTTGTTTGCCAATTTAGGTATTGCACAGTTGGAAGAAATTGTGGAGATCAATGCTTGGTCAAAGTTAAAAGATATGATTGCTCGTTTGGAGGCAAATGGATTAATCATACATATAAACCCTTTGCAAGAATGGATGCAGCCAGAGGGAGATGAAATACGCTTTAATCCTCTGGATACCATAAAAAGGACAATTGATGCATTAGATTGCTCAATTATTGTAAAAGAGGTGGGTCAAGGTTTTGGCCCAGAATCGTTGAGGGCTTTAATGAAATTGCCATTGGCGGCCTTGGACTATGGTAGTTTGGGTGGAACGAATTTTAGTAAGCTAGAGTTTACTCGGAGAGGTTCGAGTCAAATGCCGGGATACGAAGAGGTGACACGCCTTGGGCATACAGCCCATGAAATGACAGCCATTGTAAATCGTTTGAAGGATGAGTTGGGAAGCGAATGTTTATGTGAAAATAGCATTGTTTCTGGAGGCATTCGTAATTTTTTAGATGGATATTACCACGTAACTAAATCTAAAATGCCAGCAATATATGCTCAAGCAAGTCCATTTTTAAAATATGCATTACAAGGAGAAGAATCGCTCCATACATTTATAGAGTCGCAATTGGCAGGATATAAAATGGCCAATCGCACATTGAAGATTAAGCAATAAGTGAAATGAAAAAAGTAGAAGCCATAAAGGGGTTTAGTAAATTAAGCAAGTCTGGCAAAGTAGCGTGGGTTATCTCTAATCATTTTACAGGAGATAAAGAAGCCTTTCAACTTTTGGAGACCTATACTCATCCTGATGGGGAAGTTCAAAAATTGCATGATGAGTTTATTGAAAACACCCTGAGTAATTTTTACATGCCTTTTGGTGTAGCACCTAATTTTTTAATTGACGGAGCTCAATATACGATTCCTATGACTATTGAGGAAAGCAGTGTTGTAGCAGCGGCTGCTAAAGCAGCAAGTTTTTGGATGCAAAGAGGTGGTTTTAAGACGGAGGTGGTAAGCACCACCAAAATTGGCCATGTACATTTTGTGTGGAAAGGAAAACAACCCGAAGTACTCCAGCAAATAATTCAAGACTCCTACCAACAATTTATTGGCGAAAGCGAGCATATTACAGCTAATATGACGGCCCGTGGCGGAGGTGTTAAATCCATTCAGTTGATTAATAAATGTGATTTAGAGCCCAATTATTACCAGCTGGAGGCCAAGTTTGAAACCTGTGATAGCATGGGGGCCAATTTCATCAATAGCTGTTTGGAGAGTTTTGCAAAAACCTTAAAACAAGTGGTTAGTAGTGCAAGTGAGTTGGCAAAGGAAGATAAGTACTTGCAGATTCTCATGAGCATACTCAGTAATTACACCCCAGAATGTACGGTGAAATCATGGGTGGAATGTCCCATAGATGAGATTAATGAAGGCAGCATGCCCAATGATGAGTTTGCAGAAAAATTTGTTAAAGCTTTAAAGGTGGCGGAAATAGAGCCGTATAGAGCCGTCACTCACAATAAAGGAATTATGAACGGAATTGACTCTGTAATTATTGCAACGGGCAATGATTTTAGAGCAATTGAAGCATGTGTGCATGCTTATGCTGCGCGCAACGGGCAATATAGTAGTCTTACGCATGCATCTGTGGAAGATGGAATATTCAAGTTTTGGATAGAAATACCATTGTCCTTAGGTACTGTAGGCGGAATTACGAGTTTGCATCCTATGGTGAAATTTGCCCATGAAATGTTGGGCAACCCAAATGCAAAAGATCTAATGAAGATTGTAGCAACGGCTGGATTAGCACAAAACTTTAGTGCCTTGCGAAGTTTAATTACGAGTGGTATTCAGAAAGGGCACATGAAAATGCATCTCTTAAATATTTTGAACCAATTGGAGGCTACGGACGAAGAAAAGGAGCAGCTGGTTGAACATTTTAAAAATAGGGTTGTGAGTTTTAGTGCTGCAGTCAAAGCATTTTGCGATTTGCGGGGAATTGAACAACCAAAGCAAGAAACAAGGTAAATTTTGATACAAACACTTTCATATTATGCTCCAGGTAAGGTCATGTTGGCTGGGGAATACCTGGCTCTTTATGGTTTAGAGACTTTTGCATTTCCTGTAAAATATGGGCAAAAATTAACGGTGTGGGAATCTGAATCAGAGGGTAGTGAGTTAAAATGGAGCAGCATAAATTACCTTGGAGATACCTGGTTTACGGCTGAAATAGATACAGGAAGTGTGCTTGAAAAGACCACAGATAATGCTACGGTATCGGGTCGTATTTGCGAACTAATACAAACGGCTAGAGACTTAAATCCAAAATTTTTGTTGAAAGGCAAGTATAGGGTTGAAATAGAACTTGAATTTGACCAAGCTTTTGGTTTGGGTACCAGCAGCACTTTAGTTTCATTGATTGCGCAATGGGCAAATGTAGATGCGCTTGTGTTGCAAGAAAAGGTATTTGGTGGAAGTGGTTATGATGCTGCAGTTTCTCGAGTGCAAAAACCTTTGATTTATTGGAAAAGCGATAAAAATAAGCCGAATTGGGCCTTGTGGCAGATGGATTCTGAGCTTAGCAAAAATTGGTTTCTGTGTTTTCCTGGAGTGAAAGTAAATAGTAGACGATCTCTGAAAGAAGTGAAAGAAAAGCTAGAATTAATATCTACGGACTCTTTCATGATGGCTCAGTTGGATAATATCTTACAACAAATTAAATCGTCGGATACGGCTGATGCAATGGAATTATCTCTTGAGATATGGCAGGCTTTTATTGCTCAAAGCTTGGGTTTGAAAACAGCTTATCAAAATTTAAAAATAGATCAAATTAAGGGAGGGTTATGCAAATATCTCGGTGCTTGGGGTGGAGATGTTATTCTCGTAAATAAGATACTCCTTAATTCAAATAAAGATAAATTTGAGTCTATGGAAGTGGTTCCATGGAACGAAATAGTACTAAACTCGTGACAAAATTAATTAGTTCATATAAAAGTCCGTCAAACATAGCCTTGGTAAAGTACTGGGGTAAAAAGAATAAGGGGATTCAGTTGCCTGCAAATGCGAGCATCAGTTTTACGCTGAGCGATTTATGTGCCACTACAATTGTAGAAGCCATGCCTTGTGAGGAAGTATTAAAAGAGCCCTCCTTCATGTTTCAATTGAATGATTTGCCAAAAGCGAGTTTTGAACCAAAAATTAAGGCTTTTCTAAAACGAATATGGGACAATTATTCCTTCTTAAAAAGCCATCGTCTGTTGATTCGAAGCAGCAATAATTTTCCGCATGGTGCAGGTATTGCAAGCAGTGCAGCCGGCTTTAGCGCCTTAGCCCTGTGCATGGTAGATTTACAAGAGCAGTTTTCGGGGACTCCTTTAATTGATTCTAAAAGAGAGGCCAGTCGAATATCTCGATTGGGTAGCGGAAGCGCTTGTCGAAGTATGTTTTCAGAGCCAGGAGTTTGGGGAAAAACAAAAGATATTGAAGAGGCTTGTGATGAGTATGCCGTTCCTATGACTGGCATGCATGAATCATTTAAGTCTTGGAAGGATATTGTATTGATTGTAGATGCTAGTGAAAAATCGGTAAGTAGTACCGAAGGCCACCAACAATTGAACAATAACATATATGCCGAATCTCGGTATTTGTCCGCAAAAAAATCATTGGATTTGGTTCTTGATGCTTTAAAAAAGCACAATTTGCCAGCCTTTATCCACACTGTAGAAAGTGAAGCGCTGCAGTTGCACGCAATGATGATGGTTAGTCCCATGCACTATATTCTCATGGAGCCCAATACCTTGGCTATCATACAGAAAATATGGGCCTTTAGGGAAGAAACGCACTTGCCTTTGTGTTTTACTCTTGACGCCGGAGCAAATGTTCATTTGCTTTATGATGGAAGGGAAGAAGATAAAATAATAAACTTTGTTGAAAATGAAGTATTACCTTTATGCAGTCAAAAGCAATACTTTTGTAGCGATTTGGGTGGAGAACCCATAAAACTTAATGACATTGAAAAATAAGAACCCTCTATATTATGCTAAGATTCTCCTTTTTGGAGAGTACGGAATTATTGAAAATTCCATGGGTTTAAGCATTCCTTTTCATGATTTTAAGGCGGAGTTTATTTCTTCAAACGAATCCTTAAGTTCAGAACAGATTCGTTCCAATGAATCTCTTCGGAAATATTGTGTTTATTTAAAGGTTCAGCAGGCGCAAGGAAAATTGCCTTGTCCTATGGATTTAATCTCTTTTGAAAAGGATATTGACGGTCAGATTTATTTTTGCAGTACGATACCTCAAGGTTTTGGAGTAGGGAGTAGTGGTGCTTTAGTTGCTGCTGTTTATGCGAAATACGCTAAGGATCCTATCTTGTCCTCCGAGGCATCTAATGGAGAGAATTTTATTACCTTAAAGAGGACACTCGGCCAATTGGAAAATTTCTTTCATGGCACAAGCAGTGGATTAGATCCTTTAATATGCTATCTTGATTTGCCGGTTCTGATTAAGGATAAAGAGAAGCTGGGTGCGGTAAGCATGCCAAAACAGCATAGCAACGGGGAGGGAGCCATATTCCTTATTAATAGTGGAAACCCAGGTCACACTCAAAGCATGGTAGCTATCTTCTTGCAAAAACTAAAAAATAGAGGTTTTAGAAAGTTGTTTAAAACGGAACTTAAAGAATTGAATGATGCTTGTATTCATGATTTCTTGAAAGGGGATATGACGGGTCTTTTTGATAACTTAAAGGGGTTAAGTTTATTCTTTTTTGATTATTTTAAACAAATGATACCATCCAAATTTGAGCAAATTTGGAAGGATGGAATAGATACGAACAAATACTATCTAAAACTCTGCGGTAGCGGAGGTGGAGGGTATATATTGGGCTTCACAAAAGATATAAAAGTGGCTCAAGAACACCTAAAAGATCATCAGCTCAATATTATTCACAGATTCTAATTTGGTATCTTTGTGTATCTGAGATTCCTTTGACCGATAAAAGTACATTACAAGACGCCATCATTTTATTACGTGCCATTCGCTGGCTAAATATCTTGTTTTTGGCTATTGCCCAATACCTCACGGCTATTTGTATTTTTAATAAAGACCAATCTGTACTCGCTGTCTTATCTGATTATACGTTACATATTATTGTGGTAGCTACGGCATTTTCCGTAGCGGGCGCTTTTCTTATTAATGGATTTTATGATGTGGAGAAGGATACGGTAAATAGACCTCAAGGGGTTATATTTAACCGACTTTTATCTACAGATATATTATTAAATACCTACGCTTTTGTAAGTGGTATTAGTGTTTTTATTGCGCTATTTGCAGGTGTTAAAATATTTATTTTCTTCACTTGTATGGTCGGTGTTTATTGGTTGTACTCGCATAAATTATCGGGTATCCCTTTTGTTCGTGAACTATCAGCCAGTTTGTTAACCATTCTCTGTTTTATCAGTATTTGGTTGCACTACGGGGCTTATATCGAGCATGTTCATTGGCCCTTCTTTGTATATTTGTTAGCTATTTTAACGGTGCTGTTTAGCCGAGAAATCATTAAAGATCTTGAAGGACAGCAGGGAAATGCAATTTTTGGTTACAAAACAGTGGTGGAAACTACTGGACCCAAGTTGGCGCTTAGAGGCTTGCTTTTATTTTCTGCTATAGCTCTGGTATTGGCCTTACTCGGAATATATACGATGAAGATTACTCCCGGCTATTTTAGTCTTATTTCTTTGTTTGGTTTATCCTCTACATTCATTATCAGTATCGGTTGCAATAGTTCTCCTAAACTGAGTTATTATAAAATAAGTGATCAATTGCTCCGGGGGATTTTAGTTGTAATGGTTCTATCCAATGTCTTTTTACGATTAGGGATGTAGTATTTAATATTTAGGACTTATCCATTTCATAAAGGATGCCAAGTGGCAAGGAAAAGTTTACTAAACTATTAAATATGGATAAAAAATATACACGCTATATTTCCTTTCTATCTTGGGAAAGAAGTCCCCAAAAGCATCGCAAGGGCCTGTTCTTTATTGGCCTATTTGTAAAGCCTCTTGGTATTATATCAGCCCGATGATCACATGTAAGTATGCTCAAGGCTCTATTTAATCGCTCTTTGGCATCATATACATTAGCTAAGCTAAAAATGAACTGATACTCCATACAACTCCAATACAGAGAGAGTAGACAAATGAGGAGTTTGTATTTCCCTTCAAAGCATTTATAAATAGAAGCCTCGGTAGGGTGGAAGTGTTCCCCCAATTTGCTAAATGTAAAGCTTTCGAAACTCAATTCTTGAATCATGTGGATGCTAGATTCACTAATTTTTTCCCCAGATCACTGGATTTTGGATCCTTTAAATAGAGGTTTTCATTCACGAGAATGTTTATGTTTGGGAGTAAAGATTTCATTATTAAAATAATGAGATACATATATGATAGGAGTACTATCATTAATGAAAGTTAAAGTGTTAATTTCTTTTGATTTTTATGTAATTCTGTGCGATTAGGCATTGTATATTTGCAGGGCTTTTAAGGTATGAAGAACATCCGAAATTTTTGCATTATTGCCCATATAGATCATGGGAAAAGTACCTTGGCCGATAGGCTACTAGAGTTTACTAAAACTGTGGATAAGCGCAAGCAAAAGGCTCAGGTCTTGGATAGCATGGATCTTGAACGCGAACGTGGAATTACTATTAAAAGTCATGCCATTCAAATGGATTATGAGTTGAATGGGGAAAAGTACACGCTAAATTTAATTGATACTCCCGGCCATGTAGATTTCAGCTATGAAGTAAGTCGCAGTATTGCAGCTTGTGACGGAGCTCTTCTTATCGTAGATGCTTCGCAAGGTATTGAAGCGCAAACGATATCGAATTTATTTATGGCTATTGAGCATGATTTAGTCATTATCCCTGTTCTTAATAAAATGGATCTCCCAGGCGCAATGCCTGAGGAGGTAAAAGATGAGGTGGTTGAACTTTTAGGCTGTGATCGGGACGAAATTATTCCGGCAAGTGGTAAAACAGGTTTGGGAGTAGATAAAATACTTCATGCGATTGTAGACCGCATTCCTGCTCCAGTTGGAAAGCCAGATGCTCCACTAAAAGCATTGATTTTCGACTCGGAATTCAACTCCTTTAGAGGAATTATTGCCTATTTTAGAGTTTTAGATGGAGAGTTAAAAAAAGGACAGCATGTAAAGTTTGTTAATACAGGTAAAGATTATTTGGCGGATGAAGTAGGTGCTTTGAAGTTGGATTTGGATCCTAGGGCTTCTGTTAAGGCAGGTGATGTTGGGTATATTATATCGGGAATAAAACAAGCAAAAGAAGTTAAAGTGGGGGACACCATCACTGATTTTGCTAAGCCTACCACAGAAATTGTTACTGGGTTCGAAGATGTAAAGCCAATGGTTTTTGCGGGTTTATATCCCGTAGATACAGAAGAATACGAGGAGCTGAGAGAAAGCATGGAGAAGCTTCAGTTAAATGATGCGAGCATTATCTTTGAACCTGAAAGTTCTGCTGCTCTGGGGTTTGGTTTTAGATGTGGGTTCTTGGGAATGTTACATCTAGAAATTATTCAAGAAAGACTGGAACGAGAGTTTGGCCTGACGGTCATTACCACTGTGCCCAACGTAAGTTATAATGCATTTGGAACGGATGGTTCAGAAATCATAGTAAATAATCCTACTGATTTGCCATCGCCAGATAAAATGGATTATGTAGAGGAGCCTTATATTAAAGCCTCTATTATATCTAAGTCTGATTATGTTGGATCAATTATGTCCCTATGCTTAGATAAAAGGGGTGAACTAACGAATCAAATATACTTAACCCAAGATAGGGTAGAATTGAGTTTTGAAATGCCGATGGCAGAGATTGTTTTTGATTTTTACGACAGACTTAAGACGATTAGTAGAGGGTATGCTAGTTTTGATTACTCGCCCAGTGGCTACAAAGTTAGTAAGTTGGTTAAAATGGATATTCTCTTAAATGGCAAGCATGTAGATGCTTTAAGCGCGATCATACATAAAGACAATGCCTTTGACCTAGGTAAGAAAATCTGCCTAAAACTTAAAGAGTTGATACCTAAGCAGCAATTTGAAATAGCTATTCAGGCAGGGTTGGGAGCAAAAATTATAGCTAGAGAAACGGTTTCTGCACTCCGAAAAGATGTTACGGCTAAATGTTATGGAGGGGATATTAGTAGAAAGCGAAAATTATTAGAGAAGCAAAAGGCAGGTAAAAAGCGGATGCGTCAAGTGGGTAATGTAGAGATTCCTCAGAGCGCGTTCATGGCGGTTTTAAAGCTAAATGATTAGAAAAAATTATTCTGATAATTTTTAAATATTTGAGTTGTAAAACAATAAAAAAGTCTTAAATTTGCAGCCCTAAAAAGAAGTATACCATGTACGCAATTGTAGAAATAGCTGGCAAGCAATATCGAGTTGAAGAAGATAAGTCTTTAGTAGTAAATAGATTAGCTGCGAATGAAGGCGACGCCTTGGAATTTGATAATGTATTATTTGTTGGCAACGGTGCCAAGTCAAAGGTAGGTTCTCCTAAAGTTAAAGGAGCCAAAGTGAGTGCAACAGTTGCAGCTCATGGAAAAGGAGACAAGGTTATTGTTTTCAAGAAAAAGAGAAGAAAAGGGTATGCTGTGAAGAATGGTCATAGAGACTACTTAACAGAATTAAAAATTACGTCAATCAAAGGTTAAACTAAAAGAAGATAAACAATGGCTCACAAGAAAGGTGCTGGAAGTACCAATAACGGAAGAGAATCGCACAGTAAGAGACTGGGTGTGAAGATTTACGGTGGTCAAATTATCAGAAATGGTAATATTATTGTTCGCCAAAGAGGTACACAACACCATCCTGGTGTTAATGTAGGCCTTGGAAAAGATCATACCTTATTTGCAACTGCAGATGGTGTGGTTGAATTTAAAAAAGGTAAAAATGGAAGAAGCTTTGTGCATGTGGTAGAAGCCGTAGCATAAGGAATATTTATTAATTCTTAATGAAAGGGTTGGTGCATTGCATCAACCCTTTTTTATATATTAGACCTATCTTTGCGATTGATGAAAGTACTTCGTTTGCTTTGTCTTGCTCTTGTTGGCGTCGCTTTGCTTCGTCCGTTGAATGCTCAAACAGCAGATTATAAGCCTATTTCTATTGTTAAGATTAGTCCTCTGGGGCTTCTAGCCAATCGCTTGGTTGGTGGTTACGAAAAGACAATCAATGCAAAGTATACTTGGAATGTCGGAGTTGGTTTGTTGGGTGGGAATCGCACGATTAAAAAAGATACCTTATCCAATAGTTGTGCGGGTTTCTTTGTTGCTCCTGAGCTCAGGTATTATTTTAATAAGCAGTCACCCTCAGGCTTTTATACGGCTGGATTAGCACGACTTTATTACATTCGAGAGAAGCAAAACGATTTAGTACACCTAAATAATTCTTCTGAAGACAATTATTCGCGTAAGCGCATCACTAGTTCCTTAGGCTTGGGCCTTATGCTAGGGTATCAATACATGAAAAAACGCTGGGTTATTGATGTAGCTGGAGGTGTTTTAAATAATGCCAGAAGTATTTCAACCAATTACGAAGATGCAAAGGCGAATGATTATAACTTTAATTTAAACAGAGCATCGGCAAGACCATTGGATCATAGAGGAGCCGGATTTAGATTTACTTTCACCCTTGGATATACATTACATGACAAATAGAATAAAAAAACCTACAGATTCTCATACTATAATGAATGAGCTGGTCTTGCCTAACGATACGAATACGCTGAATAACCTTATGGGAGGTCGTCTGCTTCATTGGATGGATATTTGTGCTGCAATTGCCGGGCAGAAGCATAGCAATCAAATTGTAGTCACTGCATCCGTAGATAGTGTTAGTTTTAAAGAGGCCATTCGTTTAGGTGATGTGGTTACTTTAAAGGCCTATGTTACCCGAGCTTTTAAAACATCCATGGAGGTTTTTATAGAGGTATATGCCCAAAATATTCCCAATAATGAGAAAATTAAGTGTAATGAAGCGTATTATACTTTTGTTGCTTTAGATAGTAGACATAAGCCTGTTCTTGTTCCACAAATTGAGGTGACAACGGAAGAAGAAAAAGAGAAATTTGAGGGTGCTGTTAGGCGCCGGCAGGTCCGTTTGATTATGGCCGGAAAAATGAAGCCAAGTGATGCTTCCGAACTTAAGCTATTATTTGAAACAGAATAACGAAAAGCCAATTTTAGGCATAAAAAAACGTCCTCTATTTTGCAGTAGAGGACGTTTTTTATTAACGGTATTCCTATTTAATAGGTAAAGCTCTCTCGTCGTTTTGTTCAACAGGCGCTTTTTTCTGTGTATTCTTATCTCCTCTTCCCACGTTATAGCTAGCAGACCAAAGAGAAAGTACAACAACAGCGATGGCTAAACCCCATGTTATTTTTTCTACAATATCATTGGTGCGTTCAACTCCAAATAATTGGGTTCCTTGAGAAAAATTGGATGCTAAACCTCCACCTTTTGGATTTTGTATAAGAACAACTCCAATAAGCAAAATGGCTACTATGGCTGAGAGGATTACTAGTAATGTCATGATTTTTTTAACTTCTTAATTCGGTCTGCAAAATAAGGCTTTTTTGTTGGGAATTTCAACATCAAAGTGGTATAAATTTTCTTAGCTGCTTTTAGGTTTCCTTGTTCCTCATAAATTCGTGCCAATGTTTCTGTTGCTAGCTCAATTGGCATTTCTCCGGCCTTGTTCGAATAGTCTACAGGGCTGGGTGTATCCTCTTTGTTTATTTTAGATATACTTGGGTTCTTACGTATGAAAGCATCTAAAATATCCGCTTTAGATGGTTTCTCACTCGAGGGTGCCTTCGGAGTTTGGGAAGTCTTATTTTGGGTTGATGTGGCTTTCTTTTTTTTTACTGGCTTGGCTTGACTTTTCTTCTCTTCAGTACTACGGGATTCTGAGGGTTCAATGAGGGGTTGTTTTAGCCAAAAGTAAAAATCTTCTCCTTCCCCAACAATAGAATCTTCCGGCAGACTAAAATGATCCGCAATATCGTAGCTTGAATCAAATACATCCATCGCAGAGTTACTATCGCTGTGCACTTTATTTTCCTCTGGTTTGCCTTCAGGTATAATATTAAAGGAATCTTTACGATTCATCAAGGATTCAATTTCTTCTAGCGTTCGTTCAACAGAGTCATTTACTTCCTTTTCTTCAGGAACTTGATTAAGGGTAGTTTCTATCTCTACAGGCGGGGAATCGGTATGCTCTTTTTCCACTGTTTCTTTTGCAGGGAGCCCAACTACATCTATTTTTTCTACTGATTTAGCTTCTGGTAAATGCTCACTTTTTAATTCCGTAGTAAAGGGTGAAATTTCTTCATACGTTTCTAAATGATCTTTTTCTTCTTGAGGGATTTTTGATTCTTTTGGCTTTTTATCTGGAGCCTTAACCTCAAGTTTTTTTACTTCTGGAGTTTCTTTCTTTGGAGCCTTCTTCTCAGGGCTTTTAACCTTTGTAGCCTTAACCTCAGGAGTTTTTACTTCTATAGTTTCTTTCTTTGGAGCCTTCTTCTCAGGGCTTTTAACCTCTGGAGTCTTAACCTCAGGAGTTTTTACTTCTATAGTCTCTTTCTTTGGAGCCTTCTTCTCAGGGCTTTTAACCTCTGGAGTCTTTTTCTCTATTTTCTTGGCTTCAGGATGTGCAATCTCTTGAGAGAGGACCTCTTTTAATCCATTTTCGGAATATACATAGGTGTAAAGTTCTGATTGGCTTGGGACACGCATGGCTGCCATGGCAGAGGCTACCTCTATTTTTTCACTTCCTTTAATTCGGAAATGTCGAGCTAAAATAGCCAAGGGTATATGCCAATATGGATGCTTTCGTGATAGAGTAACGATTTCCTTTAACTCGCTTTGGGTGAGTGCTTCGGTTATATTTATTTTGGAATTAATATCCATTACCAATCCAGTGCCACGTCGGCAAATATTTGTTGAATAATATTATCAGCAATTTCCTCTGCAAAGTTCTTCTCTACTGCGGAAAACTGCTCACTAGCGTCAAAGTTACGAAAATTAGCATAGGACTTAGAGAAATCTTTTTCAGGATATTTCGCGCATTTAAAATCTACCTGAACGGAAATAGAAAATTTGTTTTGTGCAGTTCCTTGTCCTGGGCTCAAACTGGCAGGTTCCACTCTGTATTCATTAATAATACTAGTGAAGCTATAGTCTCCATTGTTTTGCACTAAGCCTAAGCTGGTTTGCTGTTGAAACTTTGTTTTAAGTTTCTCTGTCATTGCATTGGCTAGCTCTGGATTTACAACTTCTGCCTCATTTTTAAATATTTCTACAGAAAAGTTCTTAATATCTGGAGGAATATTAGCTCCTTTAAAATTATAGAACTTCCCGCAGCAGGAAGCAAGTAGGAAGCAAAGGGGAGTCAGTTTATTCCAAATCATATTGTTTAATTTTTCGGTATAGGGTTCGTTCACTTATTCCTAAATCATCGGCAGCTCTTTTACGCCTTCCTTTATTTCGTTTCAAGGCTAATTTAATATATTCTATTTCTTTATCCTCTAATTTAAGATTCTTACTTTCTTGATGTTCGGATACCTCAACTTCTACATAGTCGTGTGAATCTCCATCTGTATGCAGTGTATATGCTGGTTCTGCTTGCTCTTGGTATGTATTTTCTTGATACTCATTTTCTGGAGCTGTTTCCACCTTGTTTTCTGATTCTAAGAGAAGAGACTTGTAAATTTCATCTTTTTGGGCATCTGATACTGCGTTTCCATTTTGATTTTCTAACAATCCAAAAACTACTTTTTTAAGTTCGCCCACATCTCTTTTTAAATCAATTAAGACTTTGTACAAGATATCCCTATCGCTCATTCCATCTGTCGAAAAGTTGGCCCCATTAATGATCATAGGCAAGGAGTTTCCCAACTGTTTAGGTAAGTATTTATTTAAAATAGAGTAGTTAATTAAATTCTCTGATTCCAGCACACATATTTGCTCGGTTACATTTTTTAGTTGGCGCACATTTCCTGGCCAGGCATAGTTTTCTAATAATCGTTGCGCTTCTGGGTTCAATGAAATAGAATCAGTATAATGTTCATCGGCAAAGTTTTGAGCAAATTTTCTAAAGAGTAAATGTATATCTTCTTTTCGTTCAGATAGTCGAGGAACTTTAATAGGAACGGTGGCTAACCTGTAATAGAGATCTTCTCTAAATTTCCCTTCTTGAGCTCGCTCCATGAGGTCCCGGTTAGTTGCTGCAACCACACGCACATTTGTTTTTTGAACCTGTGAGCTTCCTACTTTTATGAATTCTCCATTTTCTAGAACGCGCAATAAACGGGCTTGTGTACCTAAGGGAAGTTCTCCAACTTCATCTAAAAATATGGTTCCCCCATTTACGGTTTCAAAATACCCTTTACGCTTGTCGTGAGCTCCTGTGTAGGCTCCTTTTTCATGGCCAAAAAGTTCACTGTCTATAGTCCCCTCTGGGATTGCACCACAGTTCACTGCAATGAAATTGGCATGTTTACGGGCGCTTAATTGGTGAATAATCTTTGAAAAACTTTCTTTTCCCACTCCACTTTGGCCAAGTATGAGAACATTCATATCGGTGGGTGCCACTTTGGTGGCTACCTCTAGCGCATTGTTTAACAAAGGGGAGTGCCCTATAATGCCAAACCGTTGCTTAATCTGCTTAATGTCCATTCGCTCCTGTAAGGCAAATATAGCTCCAACCTGTCAGTTTGGCAGCATTTTTTAACCAAATTGTTCATATTGGCTGATTTTATCGATTAACTTGATAAAGCTTTGGTCCTAAAGCTAATAGTTAGCCCTTGTTTTTTACGTAAATCAACTTGTGTTTACTTTTAGAATGTTCCCTCTGTTCTATTTCAAATTTACCCAAAGATTTAATTAATGGAGTTAATTTTTGGAAGCCAAAATTACGCGGGTCGAAACTTGGTTTTTTCTTCTGAATTAAACTACCCACATCTCCTAAGAAAGCCCAGCCATCGTCATCCGAGAGATCATTGACGGTTCTGGCAATAAGTTTGATATCTCTTCCTGAAATCTTGTCAACAGATTCCTTTGCGGAGTTTTTATCACTCGTAGATTCCTTTTCCTTACTGTTGCCTTTGAGTATTTCTATGTAAATGAACTTATCGCAGGCCACTATAAAAGGATCCGGTGTTTTCTTTTCACCAATTCCAATTACCTGCATCCCTGCTTCTCGCAATCGTGTGGCCAGTCGGGTAAAGTCGCTATCACTGCTCACT
Source organism: uncultured Bacteroidia bacterium (assembly GCA_938086785.1). Classification (GTDB taxonomy): domain Bacteria; phylum Bacteroidota; class Bacteroidia; order NS11-12g; family UBA955; genus CALKCM01. The sequence goes on along the minus strand of CALKCM010000009.1, from coordinate 51,203 downwards.
AGACAAAATCCATTTACCTTTTCGGAATATAAAATATCCATAGCATCTATAATCATGGCTGAATCTGTTGCATTCTTGCCAGTAGTATATCCATATTGTTGAATGGGTGTGATTGCATTTTCCAAAAGCATATTCTTCCATTTAGAAAGATGGGGCTTGGTCCAGTCTCCGTATATTCTCTTGATGGTGGGATTGCCATACTTGGCAATTTCTTGCATCATTTCTTTTACATAAGCGGATGGTATATTATCACCATCGATGAGGACCGCTAAATTTAAATTCATTTTTTGCAATATACGATGAACCTTGGAGGTTTCTATTAAAGTGCTTCTGAGTTCACTTTATTTTACTACAAAAGCCTTATTTTTTGGCTGAAGTATGAGTACATTTATTGAAGAAGTTGAGGCAATATTTATGATTTAATCATTCAGCCATGTGCTTGGTGTTTAGCCACTAAATCTAAAATGTATGATGAAAACTAAGTTGCATTTGATTTTTACCCAAAGCATCTGTGGTTTGGCGCATGATTCCCAGTTGTACTTTCATTTGTTTTTTTATCGCGTATCCCAGTGCTCCATATAATCGATTTCGATCAAAAAGTGCTACGGTTCTATTGCTGGTAATTTTTCGTTGACCATTAATAAAAAGTTCATTATAGAATGCGAGGTAAAAGGTATGGTCTGTTATTTCTTTTTTATTTAATGGTACATTAACAAACATATTGTACCTGTATCGTGTTCTGAAATCCTGGTTTTCTACAAATCGCTGTTCATGCCTCAGTCGGTGCGTTAAGTAAAAGCGTTCTCCAATTTTTTGTGGAAATAAGGCCTCTTGATATATGCGATGTTCCATACTTGTTTCATTACTAGAACCGTAAGTTCCAGTTTGAATGTTTCCGTAGCCTAAGGTGAATTTAATAGCAGCATTTTTGGGCGTATAGGTTAAGCCTCCTCTTAATAAGAGTTGCTCTAAATCGCCAATGCTGTTCCAATTTCTGTACTGTACGTCACCCTGAAAACCCCAAGGCCCTTGTTTTATTTGGGTATTCCAAAAATACATATACCAGGCTCCTAGCTTATTTTTATTTACCTGACTATGGAGTGTGCTTGAACAAATGGAGCTGAGACTCACTAAAGCTAAAAGGATAATTTTTTTCATGGGTATTTTAAAATTCAAATTTAATAAAGATTGTTTTTAATCTTGCTTACCATCGTGTTTTAATCCAATGTTTTTGCTGATCTGTATTTAAAAAGGTCCAAGCCAATACACGGCTTGTTTTATTGCCTTGTGCCATGTTAATGATTTCTACCTGATGCACATTTGTTCGGCGCAAGGCCTTTAAAGCTTTGTTTAAATGAGATTCTTTTGAAATTAAAGTAGTAAACCAAAAACAAGATTGTGCAAAGGCCTTGCTCTCCTGAATCATTTGTCCTACAAAGGCATCTTCGCCTCCTTCACACCAAAGTTCAGTATGTGTGCCACCAAAGTTTAATTTGGCCTTGCTAGCCTGTTTTTTGAGGTTGGAGTTTTTTCTTCTATTCGCCTTTTGAACTTCCTCAGCCGAACTGAAAAATGGTGGATTGCAGAGGGTTACATCTATGCGATCCTCCTTTTTTAGCACTCCTTTAAATATGTTTTTTGGATTGGCTTGAATGCGCAGGCTTACATTGCGGCTTAAACCCGCATTGTTTTTTATGATTTTTCGTGCGGCTTGGATGGCGCCTGTATCTATTTCGGAGCCAATAAAGGACCAGCCATATTCATGCTGCCCTACAATGGGATAAACGCAGTTGGCTCCAATACCTACATCTAACACTTGAATATCTGAGCCCCTAGGTATTTTCCTGTATTTTACAGTTGGGATGGAATCATACATTAATTCGGCCACATAATGGATATAGTCTGCGCGGCCGGGAATAGGTGGGCAGAGGTAATCTTTTGGGATATCCCAATAAGAAATGTCGTAAAAGTGCATAATTAGAGCCTTATTCAGTGCTTTAACTGCATTTGGATCAAAAAAATGGATGCTTTTCGTTCCGTGTTCATTCACTTTTACATACTCCTTTAATTCAGGGCTTGTTGCTGAGAGTGCATCAAAATCATAACTATCTCTGTGCCTATTTTTCGGGTGTATTTTAGATTTATTTAATTCGTTGGATTTTTCCCTAGGATTTGATGGCATGGAATGGCAAAGGTACTCAGAAATTGCATGCAGGCTTGAACCCTTTGTATTAATATTACTCGAAAGATAAAGGTTTCGTTCCTACCAGCATTTCTCTTTTTCCAGGAGGGCCAGGTTTGCGCTCCATGCTAAACCCAACGGATGCTAGGTCTCTGCGAACTGAGCCTTTAGCGCAGTATGTGGTGAATATACCTCCTGGATTTAGTTGATTATATAATTTCTCAAAATAGGCTTTATCCCACATTTCTCCTTGGTAATTCGGAGCGAAAGCATCAAAAAATATAATGTCAATAGAATGCTTGGCTTGGTAGCTTAAGGCATCGGCCTCTATTTTTTTTATCGTACAGAAAGGGTTTAATGTTATTTCTTTTTCCCAGTCAGATTCAACCAATTTTTTATATTGTTCTTGCTTACGATCCCATTCCATCTCGGGTCGTTTTAATAAGGGTAGAGGTACAGGATACTTTTCAATACCATAATACAGCAATTGTTTTTGATTTTCTTGTGCAAATTGAGCAGCTAAATAGGCATTAAGTAGGGTGCCTAGACCCACTTCTAAAACATGAATGGTTCCTTGAATATTCACCAGGTCAAGGCCGTTTTTAATAAACACATGCTCACTCTCGGTAAGTGCGCCATGCCTAGAGTGGTAGGTTTCGCCCATATCTGTTCGCAGAAGGGTATAGCTGCCATCAGGTGTTTGCTGTAGTTTTAGATTATTTTGAGAATCGGTCATCAATTTTAAGAAACACAAACAAGAGTAATGTAAAGGCCCAAAGAGAACTTCCTCCAAAGCTGATGAAGGGCAGGGGTATTCCAATAACAGGTATAAACCCTATGGTCATTCCAATATTAACGGTAAAGTGCGTAAAGAGTATGCATGCCACGCCATATCCATAGATTCTATTGAAGGGATCTTGTTGCTTTTCAGCCACATTTACTATTCGTATAAGTAGAGCCATATATAAGATAAATAGCGCTGTAACACCTATAAAACCCCATTCTTCTCCAATAGTACAGAAGATGAAATCAGTGTGTTGTTCTGGAACAAAGCCCATTTTAGTTTGGGTTCCTTTTAAGTATCCTCTTCCTACTATTCCACCTGCTCCAATGGCAATTTTTGATTGCCTGAGGTTATAGCCTGTTTTTCTTTTGTCTTCTTTTAAACCTAAAACAACTTCAATTCGGTCTCGTTGATATTGTTTTAATATTCCATTATAGAACTGGCCAATGGCGTATGTAAATCCGCCACTTACAGCAAGCAGACCTATCGTTAAATAGATGGCCATACGTGATTTTCTTAGAAAATAGATGGCAAGGCTTGCAAGTAAAATAAATACGTAAATGAGGTAAAGAATGGGTATTGTTTTGGCCGAAAGGATAATGCAGGTAATTGCAATAATAACAAACCAAACAGCTGCTATTAGATAGTAGCTGGGCATTCCTACGCGGTATAGCACTAAGAAAAAGCTAAGGAATACTAAAGCAGATCCAGTATCGTTCTGTGCCAGAATAATAAGGACTGGGGTGAGAAAAATAGCTAGGCTTTTCAGTATGTTTCTCCAGCCTTTAAACTCTACATCATAAGAGCCTAGAAATTTTGCTAAAGCTAAGGCTACCCCCACTTTTGCAAATTCGGAGGGTTGTATCCCCACTCCTCCAAAGCCAAACCAGGACTTGGCTCCAGCTACTTCGCGGCCCACAAATAGGACAGCAATGTTCAAAAACATAGTTGCGCCATAAAACCCATAGGCAAAATAGGGAATTAGATTTTTATTGCTAAAGGCTATGGTTAATATAACCACAATGGCTCCACTAATCCACATCACTTGGCGCAATGCAATGGCGTTATTGGTAAATTGATATAAATTGTTTACATCAACCGATGCGCTGTAAATATTTACCAGACCAACAAGAACGAGTAATACATACATCCAAACAATGGCAGGATCAAAGCGGTTACGGCTTATGTTGAATGAGGAACTCATGACTTATTCAATAATGGTCTCCTTCATCCTTTTCTCTAAAAGAGGAATTTTAGTGCTGTAAATTGGATTTGTGCGATTCAGATATTTTTCAATCATTAAATTACAAATAGGGGCGGCCCATGATGCTCCGTATCCTCCATTTTCTACAATGGCAGCTACTGCAATTTTTGGATTTTCTTTTGGAGCAAAAGCAATAAATAAAGAATGATCTTTTCCGTGTGAGTTTTGAGCAGTTCCTGTTTTTCCGCATATGACGATGCCTTCAACTCCAGTTCTTCCTGCAGTTCCTCCAGGTTTTGTTACCATGGCCATTCCGTCTACTACTAAATCAAAATACTTCTTCTCTACGCTAGTGTTTTTTCGGGTAGTAAATTTTTTAGGCGTTGAATTGGTTGCACCTATGCCTTTAATGAGATGAGGAGTGTAGTAAAACCCTCGGTTGGCCATAATGCAGGCTACATTGGCAATTTGCAATGGCGTAAGTAGTATTTCTCCTTGACCGATGGACATTGAAATAATGGTTGAACTTCTCCATGATTTTCCATGCCGGCGGTCTAAATTGTTTAAACTGGGAATATTCCCACCTTTTTCGCCGGGTAAATCTATTCCAAGTGGTTCACCCAGGCCAAAGCTTTTCCAGTGCTCCGCAAGTTTGGCGAATCCATTTCTAACCGAACCAAATTTTGGATGATCAATCAGACTCCTATACAATTTACAGTAATAGGCATTGCAACTGATTCGAATGGAGTTTTTTAAGTCTAAAGGGCTTCCATGTGGATGACAACCTACGCGTAAACTCCCCATTCTGTATCCTCCTGCGCAGCCAAACTGGGTGGAGTCTGAGATGATGCCTTCTTGCAAGCCAATGGCGGCCATTACAGTTTTGAAAGTACTTCCTGGAGGATATTGTCCTTTAATAGCTCGATTGAACAAAGGCCTTCTTCCATCAATCAGTAATTTCCGATAGTTTTTACTTCGCTTCGTTCCATTAAGTATGTTAGGGTTGTAATCTGGTTTATTGACCATTGCCAATACCTCTCCCGTGCTGGGTTCAATAGCAACCACAGACCCACGCTTATTATTCAATAAAAGTTCTCCATACTCTTGTAATTTGTAATCCAGAGTTGTTCTAAATTCAGGACCAGGAATGGGTTTTACTAAGGCATTTCTTGATTTTACTAATCCTCTTTCTCGATACAGCCTGTCTTGCCAAACAGTTTTAAAGCCCTTGGTGCCTCTTATTTCTTCTTCGTACTGATACTCTAAGCCGCTAGCTCCCACAAGATCGCCAGGTCTGTAATAGATATCTTCGGCTAGTTTGTTCTCATTTGCTTCTGTTAAGTATCCCATTAAGTGTGCTGCCCCTTCCAAAGCATAGTATCGCTCCGAAGATGGCTCAATGAAAAACCCTTTGAACTTAAAGAGATTCTCCTGCATTTGAATGAGCTGTTTTTTATTTAGACGCTCATAAAAAACAGCGGATTTATTGTATTCATTGTTGTGTTTCCGGACCTTGGAATGATCAATGGCTGAATACATTAATTTGGCGAACTTTGGTCGGTCAATATCAAGAATCTCGCACAATTCGGTGGTATCGAGGTTTTCAATATTACGCGGAAAAACAACCAGGTTATAAATGTGAACATTGTACGCCAATAACTCGTTGTTCCTATCGTAAACATTGCTTCGAGCAGGATATAAAGTTATTTTATTTAGGGCATTGTTTTCGGCAATTCCTCTATAGTCTTTATTAATTATTTGCAAGCTAAAGGCCTTAATCCAGTAAACTAATCCTATGAAGAGGAAAATACCTATAAATACATATTTTCTGTTTTGATTTACTGTCATTCCCTTCGCATCAAATAGGTTTTAATTAAGTGGATAAAAGCAAAAGATACAATAGAACTTAGAACTGTACTAATAATAATGGTTAGAAATGAAGTCCATTTGTAGTAGTCTAAACTAAAAAAGATTACATGATGCAGAGCAATGAGAATAGAGAAGTAAATGGCATAAAATCTAAACCCTCTATATTTTGGGGTTAAGTGGTGATTGCCTTGCAGGGAGATGGCTTCTGTATTTAAAATAACGCCCTCTGCTTTAATCTTAAAGTAAATCAAGGCAACGCAGGCAGCAGTGTGCATGCCATAGCTTTGATGCAATAAATCCATAAAGAAACCTGCAAAAAATGCCAGACCCAATTGTGCATATTTATTGCGTTCAAAATTCAAGAATAAAAAGCTGAGTATATACATATAGGGCTTTACATAGGGCCCAAAATTAATTTGATCAACTATAAAATACTGAACTAAAACGGCCAGGATAATACCCAGAATTATTTTGAGATAATCAATGAGCATCGGATTTCATTATTTGTTGGTTTAAACTGTCAATTCCTGATACGTAATTGTTTTTAATGACATACACATAATTTAACGAATGAAAATCAGTGGCTGTTTTGACTGTGATATTCAAGAATGAAGAGTTTTCCTCTTTTTCTAGCGAATGAATAGTTCCTATTTTTATCCCTGATGGAAATCGTTTGCTATAGTGACTCGTTATCAGTTTCATTCCCTTTTTTATAGGTCTGAATTTACTAATTCCCGACAACTTTAAAAAATTTGTATTTCGGCCATCCCATGAAATTACCCCATTGGCAAATTTTAATTCTTCAATTTCTGGAGTAATCGTAAACTTGGAGTTGATTAAAGGCATTACGACGGCAAAATTCGAGTTGACATCTATTACAATACCGATGACTCCTTCGGGCCCAATGACTCCTTCCCCTTTTTGAATCCCGTGTTTTTTACCTCGATTAATGGTGAAAATATTATTTGTGTTTTTGGTGGAACCATTAATGATTTTTGCAATGGTTATATCATATTGTTTTTTATAATCATTGGCAATGCTATCTGAAAAAGGGGTTTGATTGCTCAAAGCTTCTATTAGAACCTTGTTTTGGTTAAGTAATTTTCTATTTTCTCCTGGAAGACCAAAAAAACTATTGATACTCTCACGAGTGTCTGTAATATTTGAGGTGAGTGTGCTGGAGGTGTTAAAATAAAAAGAGGATTGATAAGCGTTAAATCGCATGACCTGCCAGTATCCAAAAAGAAACAGTAAGGTGGAAAGCACTCCAAAGAGATTATTCCGTAAAAGACGGAACAGATATAGCATGAATAATTTAAGCGGACATTAAAAATTTAAATTTACCAATATTTTTCAACGCAGTGCCGGTTCCTCTAACAACTGCTCTTAGTGGATCTTCAGCAATCTGAACTCTGAGTTTTGTTTTTTGAGAAACACGTTTGTCTAAACCCCTCAGTAAAGCTCCTCCTCCAGTTAACCAAATGCCATTTTCGTAAATATCTGCACTTAATTCAGGGGGAGATTGTTCCAAGGCTCTCATAATGGCCTCTTCTAGTTTAGAAACACTCTTATCTAAAGCTCTAGCTATTTCTTCATAGCCTACCATAATTTGTTTGGGTACACCTGTCATTAAATCCCTTCCAAAAACAGCATAATCTTCGGGTGGATTATCCAACTCTTGAGCTGCACTTCCAACATTTATTTTTATTTTTTCAGCAGTACGTTCACCCACCAATAGGTTGTGTTCACGTCTCATGTATTCAATGATATCCATGGTGAATTCATCTCCTGCAACACGAATACTCTCGTCGCAAACAATCCCACCAAGGGCTATAATTGCAATCTCAGCGGTTCCCCCACCTATGTCAATAATCATATTTCCGTGAGGCTTTGTTACATCAATTCCAATACCCACTGCAGCAGCCATGGGTTCATGAATAAGATAGACCTCTTTCGCGCCAGACCTCTCAGCACTATCCTTAACGGCTCTTTTTTCTACTTCGGTAATACCGCTTGGAATGCAAATGACCATTCTAAGCTGAGGTTGAAACCATTTTTGCTTTTCATTCATCATTTTAACCATTCCACGAATCATATGTTCGGCAGCTTGAAAATCTGCAATTACTCCATCTTTTAAGGGTCGAATGGTGCGAATGCCTTCGTTTTCTTTTCCATGCATTTGCTGAGCTTCTGAACCTATTGCCATAACATGCCCGGTGCTGCGCTCAATGGCAATAATCGAAGGTTCATCAACCACCACCTTATCGTTATGAATGATGAGGGTATTTGCCGTACCTAAATCTATGGCCAGCTCTTTAGTTAAGAAATTGAATAATCCCATGATGATTTCTGCAAAAATACTGAATTAAGTCTTTTTTTGTGTAAGAAATACTATAAAATCCGTGTTTTTTTTATTCTCTTCTAAAAAAAGGGATGGGAATTAAAAATTATTGGATAAAGTAAAGTAGGAAATAGGTTTGCCCCAGGTAGAAAATTGATGACCTATGGCGTAATCAAAGCGAATATCATACCCCATGATTTTACTTTTTAATCCAAATCCGATTCCATTTAAATAGGGATTTCTCTTACTCGTTACAGAGATATCATAATTTGTTGTTGACAAATAGACCGTATTGTATGGATTTCCTGCACTTATTGGGCTTTCTCCGGTGAATGCCGTTCCAAAATCCCAGAAACCTATAATTTGGAGTTCTCTCAGAAAGGTATTGTATGCATAGGATTTATAAACATACATATGCAGAGGGAGCCTAATTTCCGTATTGGATACGACAAAACTACTGCCGTATCTTGCTCCGGTTATAAAACCGCGCATATTTCCGGTAATGCTTTGAAAAGCAAATTGATTCTGGTCAATTCCCGGCAAAGAACTTACCATATCTTTTCTCCCAATTATATTCTCCATGCCACCCACGAGGAATAACGTTTTTGTAGTTCCTAAATTATAGGCCCCGGAAACTCGGTTGGCTATTTGAATTTTTTTAAATAACCACTGATAGCTTCTAAAATCGAGCTGTAAATAGGAGACTCTTTGTTCTTTGCTCCAGAGGTTATTGATATCTAAACGCAATTTAATGCCTTGGTTATAATTTGGGTATTTAGCCACGGTATTATCTAGGATTAATCCTGGTTTAAATGTCAAGTATTGCTGAGAGAGATTGGGGATATCTTTGGTATCTGGATCGCTTAATTTGTTAATAACCAACTCATTCCTTCCTCCAACAGACAACTCACTTCTGAACCTAGGATCAAATGAGTAATCTAAAATGTATGCTCCAATAGCTGAAATATTTTGGGTGATAACATTCACTTGATTTTCATATTTTCGAGATCTTCTATAAAAGTCAAAGCCATGGCCAAAACGATGCTTTCGGAATCTAAATTTAAACCAGTAATCGGTATTGGATAAGAGGGTATTTACTCGAATTCCTGCTGCCAGTTTGGTTTTGTTTAGGATGTCGGAAAGTACGGTGTGTGCATGTATAGAAAATAGATCATTGCGTATGCTTTTTCCTGGGACTAAGGGGAAGGAATAAAGATAATTTCCAAGTGCGCTATTATCTAATTGCATGGCTACATACTTGTAATTAAAGCGATTTAGGAATGCTTTTTTTTGTAGAGGAAAGGTACTATTGACGTTAGAAAAGGTTTTTCCTGAGACCATTTTATAGCTGGTGTCAAAGCCATGTAGATAGAATTGTCCGCTTTCTTTTATCGAGGCTTCTTTCGACTCATTTACTTTGATCAGTTGCTTATAAGGTGTTTTTCCTAGGTTTAAAATAGAATCAATGCTATTGTTTTGGTAAAGCCAAGAACAAAGGGTTGGCTTTACGGATGCTTGGAGGGGTTTGATATCAATTTCGCTGGTATAAATTGCATGTGAACCCTTATATACAATCATTTCTGCTAGAATATGATTTTCCGTTTGTTGATCAATAATGCCTGTTTTATAGTTGGTCAGTAAAACATGAGATCCGTTTTTGTTGAAATGGTAGGCATTGAACAAGCCCCCTAAATCCCATAAAAACCCTAAACTATTATCAGGGTAGACAATGGGCGATTTTATTTCTCCTTGTTCACTTATTAAGGCTGTTTTTTGACTCTTTCCGAAACCAGTCACCCAATGGTTTACTCCTTTTGATTTTGAGAAATATGCTACGGTATCATTGAAGGCAAACAGGGAGTGCTTATAACTCGTATCATTTGTACATTGTTCCCACTGGCCATTCATTTCTTGGAACAGTTCTACTCGAGGGTTTATTCCGCCAAGGATATAGAGCTTGTTTTTAACATAGGTAAAGTCCTTCACATGATTAAAGGAGGCTATTTTAATGGATGAAATGACTTTGCCTTCTGAATTTATATTTTGGATAACAAAGGCATCGTTTTTCTCTAAGAGTAAGCTGAGGATTTCTCTCGTTTTCCATTTTACCACTGGAAAGTTTGGGTTGGGGATTTGATTGTTTACTTTTAGTCCTCCATCTAAAATTTTACGACTGCTTTGATTCTTTATATCAAAAATCCAGATCGCAAATTTGCCTTTATCATAGGTTGTTATTGCTGCTTTTTCTCCATCAGAGTTTAACGCAAAAGAAGCATGATTATTTCGCTCAATTTTATGCGAAATATTTGCTTTTCCCAATGGTAAATCCATTTTTTCTTCGTCTTTAAACTGAAGCAACATGTATTTTCTCCAATCATTTAAGATTTGGTTTGTTCGTTTTTTAGTATGAAAATATATGGCATCATCTAATCGGGAAGAATACCGTGTAATAAATAAAAGAGTACTTAAGGTCTCAGAGCCATATTCCATAACCATATACCGCCAAAGGCTGTGCCCAAGCAGCTCTGTTTCAGAGGGACTTAAGGTGTTGGTATTTCTAAAAGTGCCCTTTCTAAATGCTTCTCGGAGTTGTGCCTCAAGATCACTATTCCAACTGTTTGACATAAAAGCGGGCAGACCTTGATAGAACCACTCAGGGATTTCTTGCCCTCGCAGGCGCTGAATTTTCTCCGAAAGACCAATTCCATAGAGCATTTCTTTTAGCATTAATCGGCAAAGGCCTTTACTTACCTGCCTTCTTAAGAAGGCATCTTCTCCCGTATAATATATGCTTTCGAATTCCTTTGGAAGCTTGTAAAGCAAATTGTTATTGTATTCAGGGTCTTCAAGACTGGCATAGCTATGTTGTAAATTATACAAGCTACTAAAAAGCAATAACTTGCTTTTGCTCCCTATTTTATATTTTAGAATGTTTTCTAGACGAGACAACTCCTCAGCCGCCATTTGTAAACTTTTTTTGGCAAGAGAGGTAGAAGTGCCATTGTAAATGATTTCAATATTTCCTTTGGATAAGGTTTTATACTTATGAATAGCAGAGGGGATGCGATTTTGACCAAAAGATTGCTGATTTCCTTGCGCATTCATTTTGAGGAAAATGAAAACACAAAGGATGAAAAGTGCAATTTTACCCTGTTTAAACACTATTTCAAATCTACATCATTAATTGGTTTTTCTTGCTTTTTTTAGCATGATACTTGGCTTATTTTTGCTCCATTATGACTATCGAAACGCAGAACGCAGAGTATTTTATTGGCCTTGAGAAAAAACATGGAGCTTTTAACTATAAACCATTGCCCGTGGTATTAAGTCGAGGCGAAGGTGTTCATGTATATGATGTGGAGGGCAGAGAATACTTTGATTTTTTGAGCGCGTATAGTGCTGTGAATCAGGGGCATTGCCATCCAACTATTTTAGACGCAATGTCAAATCAAGCTAAAAATCTCACCTTAACAAGCAGAGCTTTTTATAATGATCAGCTGGGTGTTTTCGAGGAGTATATAACCAAACTTTTTGGTTACGATAGGGTATTGCCCATGAATACGGGTGTTGAAGGAGGCGAAACCGCTATAAAATTAGCACGAAAGTGGGCCTATGAAGTAAAGGGAGTCGCCGCAAATCAAGCGAAAGTTGTATTTGCCGAAAATAATTTTTGGGGAAGGACTATTGCTGCGGTGAGCAGCAGTAGTGATCCAGATTGTTCAACCAATTTTGGTCCATTTACGCCTGGTTTTTCTATGGTTCCTTACAATGATTTAATCGCTTTAGAAGCAGAAATTTCAGATCCAAATACAGCTGCCTTTATGGTAGAGCCTATACAGGGCGAAGCAGGAGTAGTTGTGCCAGATGAAGGCTATCTTCAAGGAGTACGAGATTTATGTACCAAACATAACGTGCTTTTTATTGCAGATGAAGTCCAAACAGGCATTGCCAGAACAGGACGATTGTATTGTTGCCAGCATGCCAATGTGAAACCAGATATGTTAATTCTTGGGAAGGCTTTGAGTGGTGGAGTTATGCCAGTCAGTGCTGTTTTAGCCAATGATGAGGTTATGCTTACACTAAAGCCCGGTCAGCATGGAAGTACCTTTGGAGGGAATCCTTTGGCATGCGCAGTGGCCACTGCTGCATTGCAAGTAGTTGACGATGAAAACTTAGCTGAAAACGCACAACGATTAGGAGAAGTTTTTAGGGAGCGTATGAGAAGGATAGATTCTCCTCTCGTGGAGCTAGTTCGTGGAAAAGGTCTTCTAAATGCGGTGGTTATCAAGCCATTTGGTCAGGGTAAAACGGCCTATGATATTTGTTTATCATTATTAGAAAAAGGCCTGTTAGCCAAACAAACGCATAATCATATTATACGCTTTGCTCCTCCTTTGGTAATTACCGAAGAGCAGTTGCATAAGGCTTGCGATATTATTGAGGAAACCATTATAGCAGCCCATGAATAGGCAGGCTTTATTTTTTCAAATATTTTGTTTTGAAAATTAAAAAATAGGCCTACTTTTGCAAACCCAAATAGGGGCCCAGGTGGCGGAATTGGTAGACGCGCAAGACTTAAAATCTTGTTTCCATTGGAAGTACGAGTTCGATTCTCGTCCTGGGCACAAAAACAAAAGAGCCAGCTTTTAAAGTTGGCTCTTTGCGTATTTGCAAAGTGCATTTGTATTAAAATCTTTATCATGCGCTTCGTTTCGTGGTGCAGTCCTCTTCTTAATAATTATTGCACAGAAGCATAAATCTTGTTGAATTTTGTTGAAAAAATGACTTTACTTATTCAAACTAAAAAACATTTCGAATTATTTTTGTGCCAATGAATTTACCTTTTAAACTCTTTATTGCTTTCATTGGATTATTTGTTGCAAATTCAACCTTTGCTCAACAAATACAAGATGACTTTGAAGGATCTGGAACCATTGATAATTGGTTTGGTGATGATTGCAACATTCGTGTCGAAGTAACTAATCCTCAAAAAAAAGGCATCAATACTTCGAATAAGATTCTTGAATACAAGGACTTGGGAGGAAAATATGCCAATGTGCGCTTTGAAACTCAGAGCAACTTTGATCTTACTAAAAACTCCAAATTTTCATTAAAGATTTATATACCATCGATAGGGCTGGCAGGATCACAACCCAATCAAGTTTCACTAAAACTTCAAGATGGCAGGCTAACGGAACCTTGGTCCACCCAATGTGAAATTATAAAACCAATACAACTGGATAAATGGCAGTTGGTTTCATTTGATTTTAAAAATGATAATTATACAAATTTGAATGGGAATTCCTTGCCTCCAATTCAGCGGAGAGATCTTAATAGGGTGGTTATTCAACTTAATGGAGAAGGAAATTCGGATAGAGTTACAGCTTATATTGATGATTTTATTTTTGAGAAAAGTACCTTTGTAGAGCCTGTTTTTAATCAATTGGTTTGGTCCGATGAATTTGATACAGATGGTCCAATCAATGGGAGTAAGTGGTTCCATCAAACGAAGCTTCCCGCTTCTGGATCTTGGTATAATGGAGAAATACAGCATTATACAGATAGAATGGATAATGCGTTTGTTCAAAATGGCATCTTGAAAGTTCAAGCGAAACGAGAGAGGTATACCAGTCAGGGGCAAACGAAACAATTTACCTCAGCTCGCTTAAATTCTAAATTTGCCTTTAAATATGGGAAAGTAGAATGCAGAGCTAAGTTGCCCTCAGGGGTAGGTACTTGGCCTGCTATATGGATGCTTGCTAAGGATATTAACGAAGATGGCGCGTATTGGGATAATTTAGGCTATGGCAAGCTTTCATGGCCGGCTTGTGGCGAAATTGATATTATGGAGCATTGGGGAAAGAATCCAAACTATATTCAAAGCGCCATGCATACGACTTCAAGCCATGGAGGCACAGTAAATAAAGGGGGAAGGTTTATTGCTACTTCAACCCGTAGTTTTCACATTTACACCTTAGAATGGACTGCAGAAAAAATGAAATTTATGGTGGATGGAATTGTACATTATATCTATCAGCCAACTCTAAAAAATGCAGATAATTGGCCCTTCGATAAAGAGTTTTACATGCTCCTAAATTTTGCTATAGAACCAGATATTGCTTCAAGTTTTACCCAAGATGCTTTGGAACTTGATTACATTAGAGTATACCAGCAAAGCAATCTGTCTGGAAATGAGGTCTCGGAACAAAAGGTAAGACATTACCCCAATCCGGTAAGTAATACCATGACCATTGAATGGATGGCTAGTAAAGGTCAAAACCTACAGGTAAGTATTTTTGATGCATATGCAAAACGCGTTTTAAGACCTGCATTTCAAGTAAGAAATAATGCCATTGTTATCGAGAACCTAAAAGATCTTGCCCAGGGAATTTATCTTGCACGAGTTGAAATTGACGGGAAGGTACAGAGCTTTAAGTTCGTAAAGGAGTAAGCGACGAAGAATGACATGCCTGAGGGCATGACTGTACAAAAAGGGCCGAGGTGCAGCATGCAGCCTTATGGATGATTTTTACCAAGTAGGTTCCGGCACATAGGGTTTGAACATTAAACTATACGATGCTTTGTTTTTAGTATCTATATAGACGATTGGAGTTTGTTTATCCTTTGATTCGTATAAAATTCGTATAAATCTCAATTCCATCTCAGACTATTTATATCTTAACTCTCCAATAATCTTATCTTTGCACTATGTATTTTGGGAACAGCACTTTTTTGTGGGCCTTTATGTTATTGGCTATTCCCATCATCGTCCATTTGGTGAGGCTAAGGAAACTAAAAATCATCAAGTTTTCCTCTTTTAAATTTCTTCGAAAGACGGCTGATCAGGGTGCAAAACCCAAGAAATTACTGAAGTATTTAATTCTTGCATCTCGATGTTTAGCTTTCTCTTGTTTGATTTTAGCCTTTGCGATGCCCTCATGTAATCCGCAGCTTGCCAAGGCAAGTAAGACCATTGTTGGGATTTATTTTGACAATAGTTTGAGTATGGCAGGTTTGGAAAGCGACCCTTTAGTTTTTAGCAAATACAAAGAATATGCACGAACAATTATTCGCAATCTTCCGCAGTCTGCCGAAATAAAGATCATTACTCAAAGCAGTTTTGGGGGAGCTAGTAATTCGCTTTCAATGGCCCAGGCAGAAGAGGCTCTGGATCGGGTGAAACCCAGCAATCTTTCTCAGCCAATGTCTACTTTGCTAAAAAGACTGATTTTTAGCATGGATAAAGAGTCTGGTGCGACCAAGGATATTTATATCGTCAGTGATTTCCAAAAAGGATCATTAGGGGATTTAAGAGGATTGGATGTAAATGGTAAAAATATTCATGCTCTTTATACTCCCTTGCAAAACGTGCAGAACTTATCCATCGACAGTGCATGGATACAAAGTCCTGTACTTCTTAGAGGTGAACCCGTAACCATTGAGTTTTCTATTCAAAATAACTCGAATGAGGATGCGAACAATATCCCGGTTAAACTGGTAAATAAGAACGTTCAATTAGGGATGGTTTCTCTATCTATACCCGCTCGATCTAAGCGTTCCTCTTCCTTTACTCTTGGCTACAAGAATGGATTTGAAGATTTATATATTGCATTGAATGACAATGGTTTTTCTTTTGATAATCAGTTGTTTGTGAACCCTGGAGAAGCTCCTATTATAAAAATAAGTCAGGCAGGTGTCCCCAATAAATATGTATCTCAGGTCTTGAAGAATCAAGATGTTTTTAAGTTGGTTAATCAAGGTGCAGATCGAATGGTTTGCGATGGGTGCAGCAGAGTAGAATTTACGCAAAGAATAGTCCCTTTTGTGCAAGAGGGCGGTGTAGCTTTAGTTAGTCTTTCACCAGAAATTGTGGGTCCAGAGATGGCTCGTTTTTTAGGGGTAAAAGAGCTACAACTAAAAACGGGTAGGTTTAGTATTTCAAATACGTCCTTGAGCCACGACTTTTTTAGGACTGTTTTTAAATCCACTCCGGAGAACATGATACTTCCTCCTGTTTTTAGCTATTACACTACAGGAGGAAACACGGGTTATGCAGAGCCTATTTTAAGTTTGAACAATGGGGATGCGTTTTTTATGAAAATAAACAAAGGCAAAGGACAGTTATATCTTGCCATGGCTCCTATGAACCGTGCATACAGTTCTTGGGTTGAATCGAGTTTGTTTTTACCTACGCTCACCCAAGCTTTATTGCCCTCGGCTGGTAATCTAGAGGTGTATGGATTGCTCTCAGAGTCCTCTCCTGTGGGCTTACACATAAATATAGACGATAATGAGAAAGAATACATTCTTAGAGGCAATGGTTCGGAGAGTCAAGCGAGTATTTCCAATGGCAATAGGGGAGCTGCGCTTCACGTGTCTCAATACATTCACGAAGCCGGAACTTACGAACTATTGGATAAAGAGAATAAAAGGGTTCTGGATCGGGTAGCTCTCAATATTAATAGAACTGAGAGTTCAACACGAAGTGAAAGTAAAGAGGTAATATCCGGACAAATCCCCTCTCTAAACTGGTATTCCCCCGATTCTGGAACCTCAGGATTTACCTCGAAAAGCGTTTCTGAAAAAAGCGAAGGCCTTTGGCGTTTGTTTATATGGCTTACAGCTGCTTTTTTTGTAATCGAAATGGTTTTAGTACTTGCTAGACAAAACCCCAAACTCTTTAGATCAGTTTCATGAAATCTTTTTTAATAAAAAACACCCGAATATGCGACCCAAGGCATGCGCAGCACAAAAAAGTAGTGGATATTTTGGTTGAAAATGGAGTGATACAGTCCATTGGAAAATTAAATTCAACGCATGCAAATACCACTGATATGGATGGCGCTTGGTGTTTCCCGGGTTGGGTGGATAGTTTAAGTTACTGCGGATCGCCCGGTAACGAAGAGGATGAAACGTTTGAATCCTTAGAAAAAACGGCTTTGGCGGGTGGCTTTACAACCATTGCCACGGTTTTTGGGAGGGAAGAAACTTCTCAGAATGGCTCGGATATTAGGAGCTTAAGAGAGGCAGTAAGAAATGCTTCCATTCGCATTTTGCCTATTGGTAATTTAAGTAAAAATAGAAAAGGCCTAGAGTTGGCAGAATTGCACGATATGCAAAGCCAAGGAGCCTTGGCTTTTTTTGATGGCACCGAAAATCCTCTGCAGTCTGCTCTTAAACCAATTATTGCAGATTATAGTCAATCCGTTGAGGGAGCTATTTATATGTGGCCTTGGGAGGCAAATCAGACTCCAGGAGCTATTGTTAACCAAAGTGCCAATACAACAGCACTGGGTTTAAAAGGCTTCCATTCGAGTATGGAAGGCTCGCAAATAGCTGCAGATGTGGCTCTCTTTGAAAAACATAAGGCTAAAGCTTATTTTCCTTATGTAACGACGGAAGAAGCCAGTATTATTGCTAAGAAAAATAAAACACAAATTTTTGGAACTCCCGTTTATAATGTGAGTTATGCTGATGACGCATTGTCCGAATTTGACGAAAATTTAAAGGTGATGCCTCCATTAAGAGGAAAACCTCATATTCAAAAGATACGAAAGGCCATTGAAAATGGAAGTATAAAAGCGGTTTGTAGCAATCATGTTCCTTTAAATCAGGAAATGAAAGAACGCGAATTTTTATACGCTTCTTTTGGAGCAGCATCGCTCCAGGTAGTGGGTTCAGAATTATACCGCGCCATAGGTCAGGATGCCTTTATGGAATGCGCATCACAGTTGCTATCCTATGGAGGATCTGAAATTTTGGGATTGCCCGGAAATGAGTTAAAAGAGGGCAATGGAGCGAATATGACTTTTTTCGATTCCGCTAAAAACTGGACTTTAAATGCGGCGAGCAACAAAAGCTTGAGCAAAAATTATCCCGCGTGGAACAAAGAACTCATGGGGAAAGTAATGCATGTGGTTGCACAAGGCAAACTGCATTCACTCTAAGCAAATAGAGAATCTAAGGTCTTAAAATAAAAATGCTTCATAAATTAATTAATCAATCCTTCGTGAAATATGGGCTTCTTTCAGGAGCTGTCATTTTTATAGTGAAAGCTTCTATTTATGCCACTGGTAATTTATCCTACCGGTTTAATCCGGTGTATACTATAGGAACGGCTGTGCTTATTATTCTTGGTCTTACCTTGGCTTTCAGGGATTCTTCGGAAGTTAAATTGAGTAATTACTTGTTTAAAGGACTGGCTTTAGTGGCCATAGTTGTAACCTTGTCCAGCACCTGCGATCAGTTGTTTTATCAGCTAAATCCAGAAATCCCAATGAATATTAAGGCTTTAACAGTAGAGCAGTTTGAAGAGCTAGAATCGAAGTTTGATGGTTCTGTTTTTGAGGAGGGTAAAAAAGAGTTAATCAAGTCCAATCCCAATGATATGGTTGGTTTTATGCCATTTGTACTGTATATTTTTAATGCGAGTTTGCTAAACTTCTTTACCGTTTTTGGGGTGAGTCTTTACTTTTGGTTGCGCGTTCGAAAGGCCAACCGTCAGGTAGGGCATATAGACCAGTAAGTCTGTGAAAATGAGGATGTATTTTAGATTTGTAAAAAAGTGAATTAAGGATTTGATAGCATCACAATATATAGAGAGTTTAAAAAACCCTAAAATTAAGCAGTTTAAAAAGTGGAGAGATAAAAGTCGCGAACGCAAGAAAGACGGCACTTTTGTAGCCGAGGGATTGCAGGAATGCAGGATGGCTTATCGGGCTGGCTATGAAATTAACTTTGTTCTTTTTTGTTCCGATTTTACAGGGATAGATCAGGTATTGGATCAGGTGCCTGAAGCTTCTAATGCAGAGTATTTGCAGTGCAGTGCGGAGGTTTTAAATGAGTTGACCATGCGGAAAGATATGGAAAACATATTTATTGTTGGTAAGCAAAAAAGTCATGAACTGAGCGATCTAAGGGATACTGAAGATGTAGCTTATCTGATTTGCGATGCAGTGGAAAAGCCAGGCAACATAGGAGCAATTGCGCGCAGTGCTCACGCCTTAGGTATAAGCGCTATTATTTTATCCAATCCATTGTGCGATATATATAACCCCAATGCCATTCGAAGCAGTACAGGAAGTATTTTTAGTATTCCTATATATTCCGCAAGTAGTGAGGATGTTCACAGCCTGTTGGAGAGCCATCAGATTGAAACTTTTCTTACGCATATGCACTCTAATGCCGAGATGCTTACGGCTATTTCTGTTCCAAAAAAATCGGCCTGGGTAATAGGTACGGAAAATACAGGTTTAGATGATTCGTGGCTAGGAAAGAAGTATAGGAATGTACTCATTCCCATGACAGATGAAATTGATAGTTTGAATGTGAGCAATGCGGCAGCCATCCTTATGTATGAGGTGGCTCGGCAAAGGGTTTAGTTTAATTGCTATTTACTATAATAGAAAACATTTAGCTATCTGCTGAAACCTATATTTAATGGAGTTTTTAGTGAAAGTGTATTCATTAAATAAAAATTATAATATAAAATACTAAATTAATGGATAAGTTATTTAGATTTATTATATTTCTTTTGTAATATTGCACCACTATGAAAATTAATACTTTGCTTTTTATTGCGATGGGTCTTTTCTATGCCAATTTTTGCAATGCGCAAAAAATTCCTAGAAAATTTAAGAAAGATTCAGATATCGGGAAGTATTTGCCTGAATATAAAACAGAACGAGGCTCTAATGCTATTTATTTAGACCTTATAAGTCCACTTTTTTATGGCCATTTAAATATTGGATATCAACGAAAAATTAACAGAAATTTTTATGCAGATATACTTCTCAAGGTTGGTATGGGTCAGCCTTTGATTGATAATCTGAGTATATCTAATCAAATAAGGGATAATTCTGTTTATGGAATTAACGAATCAAAGTATTCTGGTGGAAAGTACCGCGTTGGAAGTGGTTATAGAGTATCTACTTATTGGAGAATTATGGGCTCTTTAATGGATGATGTTTTGGGTCTAGGCATTTATTATAAAGTGCAACGCAATCGTATGGATTATGATATTGGGGGGATAGCTGATGGGAAAGTGATCCAAAAATCATGGGGGATTACAATGAATAACCAAGCGCGCATAAGTTCTAATTTAGGCATTGGTTGGACTACAGGAGTTGGTCCCGGAATTAGAGAAGAGAAAAATGTCCTTTATTCAGAATATAATGGAGGGTCCAGTCCTACCTTTTTGACTAAAAACAGCAGTTATCTCGTTGCAGACTATCATGCTGAGTTAAGATTAATCTATACTTTTTAAAACAATGAAATTATTTAAAATACTAATCCTTACCACACTATCTATTTTTTTGCTCCAAGCAAAAGCGCAGTCAAATAGAATTATTGAATTTACGGGCGCCCCCAATAAGTATAAAACAAGGTATACTGAATTTGGAAACAGCTTTAAGTTTAATGGCTTTATTTATTTTCTTGCCAAGCATAGAAAGCCTCATGGATTATTGCTTCCCGGATTTACCATTGGTTTTGTCGAGTATTCCAAGATAAATTTGATACGATTGGATAAGAAGAACCAAATAAAGAATAAGATAGCATTAGACATTCCTATCCAACAATATGGAACCAGTATTGAAAAAACGATGGTTTTAGGTGATTATTTATTGACTTTTTATTCAATTAAGAATCGCACCCTCGACAAGAATATTCTCTACGTAAACAAGTACAACTTGATGGGGCATGAGCAAGATAACTATAAAATTGGGGCAGTCCCTCGCAATAAAAAACTGGATTTTTATCTCGTCAAAAATGAAAAGGAGAACTTATTCTCTATTGTCTATACCAAGAGCAGTAGTCTAAACTCAACTCAAAAAGAGGCTCTTTACATTTCCGATAGAAAGCGAAAGCGCAAAGCAAAGAATAAATCAAAGTTGTCATCTATTGATTATGCGGTGTATGACATAGACTTAAATATCAAAAAGTTTGGTACAAGAGTTAAGATTCCGGCCAGTTCTAAAACGGAGTTAATAAACAAGTTTATGCTTACGGATAGTGGTGAACTCCTTGTCTTTACGAATAAGCTTAAGGAGTACTATACCGATAAAGATAAAAAACTCAAACGAAAGCAGCGAAAGGCTGAGTTGACTAAGTTTGGCTACGAGTATTATTTAAATATTTTGGCTGGTGATAAAATCACAAGACTAAATATCTCGGATAATGCCCAAAGTGAAGAAGGATATAGAGGTCTTTATGGTGTCTTTTCTAATGACTCTATACTAAATATATTCTCTTACCTTACTCCAGACGGAATGACCACTGAGAGTATCGCAACGGTTCGAGTCAACATAAAATCAAGGAAACTGATGGATCGAAAGTACAGTGCAATGGAGAGTGATGAAGACAAAGCTCGAAAAGCACAGGAATTAGAAAAACTATTTGCAAAGAAAAAACGTGGAATATCCCGTAAAGCGGTAAAAGAGGCCAATGTTTTTTTATCCAGTTACAAAAATATGTATAACATTGAAAGGGCAGAGATTATGCCAAATGGTACATTTAGGATTTTTGGAGAGCAATATTCTTTAAGAATTGTAGTAACTACTAGTACAAATAGTGCTGGGCAAAGTAGTTCTAGTACTAATTATTACCATGACTATGGACCAGGTGTAGTTATGGCCACAGATTCATTAGGAAACGTGAGTTACAAGGCCACGATAGATTATAAAGAGACATTTGTTAATTATAACCCGGGACATGGCGCGAAGACGCTTGGGTTAAAGGATAATTCCTATTTACTTTTTACTAGAGCCGGTTATAGTCGCATAGATTTTGTCAATAAAACCTATTCTATAAAGGATTTTAAACTATATAGTAAGATGAATTCAACGAAGAAAAAGAGAAAGTCATACCGAAATTATACGAGTGTAGCAGAAGACTGTGCAATCATTATTAATGGTAAAAAAAATAAATTAAGGATAACATCCGTAGGTATATAAACCTCGTTTTTACTGAACCTCAACAGTAACTGTTTTACTCATGCGAATGCCATAGCTGCTGTGCAAACCATTGGCAAATTGCATAGATATTTGATGTTTCCCTGGGCTTAAATCAACTGTGTACTCTGTTTGACCTCCTCCAAAATGAATGATTCTTTTATCAACCATAGGAATTAAAGTACCGGGTGAGATAAAGGATAGGGTGTCTATAAGCAAATGGTGGTGCCCTTTGTTTTCGTTTACTCCACTATTGGCAGGCTCTACTTCCATTCCTTTCACGCCCATTTTAATAGTGAAGGGGGATGAAACAATTTGTCCATCTTCTAAATTCTCAAAATACACTTCTTGTCCAAAAGCAATAGCAGTGGTGTCCACAGCTACGGTTTCTTCAATACGCATTTCATTTTCAGTACTTTCGGTATTAGCACCGCTAGAACATGCAGCCAAAACGCTGAATGGAATAAGATAAATTAATTTTTTCATGGGAAGTATGGTGTTAAAAGGGCGGAAGACCGGGCTTGAACCGGCGACCCCTGGTACCACAAACCAGTGCTCTAACCAACTGAGCTACAACCGCCATTAATTGAGCTGCAAATATAAGGTCGTTTTTAATTATGTAAATCATTTTTTTTATAAATTTCTTTGTTCAATGATACCTCCGTTTTTATTTTTTTTTAAAATCTAAAATGTCAGATTCTAAATTGCCGAATCTAGATTGTAACATTGCCATGGAATTGTTAGTCCATCCGCATATATTGTTTTTCCCTTCCTGGTTTCCTGACCAAGGCGGGGACTTGAATGGTTCATTTAATCTGACTTGGGCCAAGCGAATGGCTCAATTTTGCAAAGTACATGTAATTGCCGTCCATTTAGAGGACCTTGATGCTGATTTTGAATGGCGAGAGGATCGTTTAGAGAATCTACATATTAGCCGACTTATTTTAAATAGAAAGCATAACAAGTTAAAGCGCTGGGTATTAAAATCAAGGCTTTTAATGGCTCGCGCTGCGGCACTTCATGCGGCAGATTCGTTTGATTTAGTGCATGTATCCGTAGCCTGGAACATGGCTTTTATTGGTGGCAAGGTTTCGAGAAAATTGGGTTTGCCTTTTTTTATCACTGAGCATTCTACTTATTTTCTAACCCATCAAAATTTTCACTTAAAGAAATTGCTTTCGTACTTTCTAATGAGAAAGGCACTTGCGGTCTTTGTTGTATCGCGGGAATTAAAAGCGCATTTTGAGACGAAGGGAATGGGAAGGGTACATGTCATTCCTAATTTTACGAATATTGAATTAGAAGAATATTCATCAAAGATTTCGAGTCCTTATTGCTTTGCTCATGTAACCAATTGGGATATTGAACGAAAAGGAACCAAAGCAGTTTTAGATAGCTATAAAAAACTGAGGGCCGATATGCCTTGTAGGCTCATTCTTATTGCAAATGGCATTGATATTGGAGACTTGGGTTATTCGAAGAAGGAATTAAAGGAACTCGATATAACATTTTATTCAGGATTTAGCGATCCTGCTCAGTATTATTCCTGTTTGAGCCAAGCGCATTGTTTGGTTAATTTTAGCAGTAAGGAAACCTTTGGAATCTCTGTGGTTGAGGCGGTAAAATTGGGAATGCATGCTATTTATACACGAAGTGGAGGGCCTGAAACGTTCATGAAGGAAGAATGGGGTTCCTCTATAGCGGTGGGTCATATTCCTGATTTATATAAAAGTATGGAATTGGCTTGTACAAAAAATATACTTTTAAAAGTAGGAGATACGGATCGAGATTTGCTATTCTCCGCAAAAGATATTTTTGAACAGCACATAAAAATATACCATGGCTAAAAACAGCCCTATATCGACCTTTGGAATGCGCTTGGTTAAGGCCATTATTGCTGCGGTCGTGGTTATTCTATGTTCGCGCTGGTTAAATGCCGATGGAAGGGGAGCATTGAGCGTTACTCTATTTTGGTTACACATGATTGTTTTGGTTCATGAAATAGTTGGTGGAAGTCCTATTGCTAATTTAATTAGGAATAAGCCCATTGGTAGTATTGTACCTGCGGTTTGGATATGGTCTATCCTAACAGGTATAATTGCAGGAACTGTATTATTTGTTTTTACAGATTTACCGGTATTTTGGATTCTTCTTATTTATTTTCCCTCCGCTTGGTTGGGTACCCACTATAATTACTATCAGGGCTTGAGCAAGGTGTTTGTGCGAAACAACTTGCAGGTGCTCTTAGAGGTCCTAAAACTGCTTGTATTATTGGTGTATTACTTTCTGTCTCCCCAAATTACAGTGGTGCATGTATTGGTGGTTTATGCCATTACTCATATGCTTATATACGCGATTAGTCGCTGGGTATTGCGGCCGTTTTTTGCTTTGGCAAAGGAGGAAATATCGAAACCGCCAAGAATTTTGTTTTCCTTTGGAATAACCAATCAAATGGCTGCTATTTTGCAGTTTTTATCCTACAGAGTGGGTGTGGTTCTGTTGGCTAACTATGTGTCCGATGCGGAAGCGGGCGTTTTTTCAAACGTACTTCTTATTGCAGATACCGTGTGGATCTTTGGAAATAGTTTCGGAACCATTGCACATATGAAAATATTAGCAAGTAAGAATGAAACATATATTGCTCGGGTGGTAAGTAAATACGTGAGCATAGCTGTAATGGGAACTCTTTTGGCTTGCCTCTTGCTGTTAATCGTGCCTTCATCCTTATATATCTTAATATTTGGTGCTGATTTTGGGGGCATGCGAGCCATCTCTTTGGTAGCCATTCCTGGCATTATAGCTTTGGGTTTCAGTACGGTAATGGCTCATTACCTTCATGCAATTAACCGGTTTAATTATTTGGTATTATCGGCCTTGTTTGGTTTAAGTGCTCAACTGCTTTGTCACTATGCACTCTTAAAAGACTTAGAGGGTTTAGGCGCGGGAATTGCCTTTTCTGTTGGCTTGGTTGTATCTGCCATGGTCCTATTTATTTTTACTTCAAAAACACTGGGTAAGAAACTCATTTTTAAGCCAGTGTATGAAATGAAATTGATTAAAAATATGATAAAAATCATGTTTCATAAGTAATTGATATATAGTACAATATAATTATTGTTTTTATTTTTTCTAAATAAACATAAGCTTTCCTTTGCTTTCTTAAAAGTTCTATATATTTTTGCCGCTATATAGAACGATTATAAATAATAAAAACATGAAAAGGTATATTTTATCCTCTGTTACAATACTTGCTTTAGCTTTAGGAGTTTCATCTTGTGAGAAAGGAAAAAAAAAGGAAGAAAGCCTTACCTACACGGTGCCCAGTACCTATGATTTTGAGAATATAGACTATTCTGGCCAAACAGCTCGATTAGGCATGTTAGCTGAAATGAGTTCCTATCTTAAATCCGCAAATGCAAGTGGGGTTAGTATAGATCAAAAAAGAGCGCTAGCCATGTATGAAAATGGTCCTGATGCTAATTTCACTGGAAGTTTTGATGCGAGTAAGCAATTGAAAAGCAAAACCATATCTACAGAACAAGGCTTAATGTCTAGTCTTATAGCCAATTTATGTACTATAAGTGTGCTTACCTCTGATGCTGCAGATGGAATGGCAGGCCGCATAAAGAACAATGCTAAAACAAAGGAATATCTCCTTAACGAAAACGGGATTGAATTGGCTCAGGTAATTGAAAAAGGCTTGATGGGTTCTTGCTTTTATTATCAAGCCACCTCGGTTTACCTCGGTGCTTCCAAAATGGATGTAGATAATGAAACAATTGAGGCTGGTAAAGGTACAAAAATGCAGCATCATTGGGATGAGGCTTTTGGTTATTTTGGCGTCCCTTTAGATTTTCCTTTAAATACTTCAGGAGTATTCTTCTGGGGAAAATATACCAACTCACGCAATGGTGTCTTGGATTGCAACTCAAAAATAATGAACGCCTTTATTCGGGGGAGAGCTGCTATAGGTGCAAAAAATAGTACAGATAGAGACGCTGCTATTGCTACCATTCGATCAGAGTGGGAAAAAGTATCTGCGGCATCTGCCGTTCATTACCTCAATGCTGCTCTGGCGTCTTTTACTTTAGATAAAGGGGTGGTTCACCATTCATTATCAGAGGCCCTAGCATTTATTTATAGTTTAAAATTTAATGTAGAAAAAAGTGCGAGCCTTTCTGAAATTGATGATTATTTAATCACTTTAGCAGGTAGCTCAGACATAAGCAAAATGAATCTTTATAAAATTACGAAGGAAAATGTAGAACGTGTCAAAGAAAACATGTCTAATAAGTTTGGCTTTACTGCTATTGCAGATACATTATGATTAAAAAATCAGTAAGTATTATATCTCTTTCTTTGATTCTCTTTTTCTCTTGTAAACCCAAGAAAAAGGAGAACAATACCTTGTGCGATAGCGATTATAACCAAACTGAATTACTCTCTAACTACGCTGAGCATCTTATCATACCTGGGCTGAAAACGTTTGAGGAGAGCCTTGTTTCACTTCAAGTGATTTGGCAGAGATATGCATCCAATGCAGCCTCTTTGAAAGAATTGCAAGACAGCTTTTTTGAAACATACGTAAATCTCCAGAAGATACAATGCTTTGATTTTGGTCCCATGGAAAGCCATATGTTCATTGAAAAAGCCAATTCTTTTCCTTTAAATCAAGGGAAATTGGCGCAGAGTATCGCATCTGCAAATATTAATTTTTCTGAGCCTGAACGATTTGATATAGGTTTTCCTGCTTTGGAATTTTTGATTTTTGGCTTAAGTGAGAGTAATATCGATTCTTTTAAATCAGATCAAACAAAGCAATACATCGGGGCAATACTTTCAGACTTAGTCCAGAGAATAATGACGATTAATACTGATTGGGTCTCTTATAAAACCACTTTTATTAACGCGCAAGGAACCGATGCGGGATCCTCTTTAAGTTTAATGGTTAATGCTTTGAATAAGAGCTTTGAGATTAGTAAGCGAGATCGGGTTGGAATTCCTAGTGGAGTTCTAACACTTGGCTTAAAACAGCCAGAATTAGTGGAAGCGCCACAATCATTCCTTTCAAAAAAGTTACTTTTCACAAATTTAGAATACAATAAACTTTTTTTTCAGGGAAAGTATGGCAAGGTAAATGGCGAGGGTTTAGATAATGTGCTTGCTCACATTAAGGCAGTTAAAAATGATCTTGGTTTAAGCAATAGCATCGAGGATAATTATGATGCCATGCTCAATAAAATTGATATGTTCCCCGGTTCATTAAAGGAGCAAGTTCAGTCTGTAAATAGCAGTGTAATAGACCTGTATGCTTTAATGTCTAAGCAGGTAGTATCATTAAAATCAGATATGCCTTCAGTGTTGTGCATTGCCATTACATATCTAGATAATCCAAGCGATTCTGATTAAGTCTATTGATCAAGCAATTCCTCAATAAAACTATTCCAATATTTCCTCTGATCAGTTTTAGGATAGGGTTTGGTATCCTTATGCTATTTGGTTTGGTGAGATCCTTGATGCAAGGATGGGTGTATGAATTATATGTTAAACCTCAATTCTTTTTTAGTTTTTATGGGTTTGAGAACCTCCCTCGTGTCGGAGAAACACTGGTTTATATAATCTATGCCATGGCCATTATATCCGCTATTTTAATAAGCATTGGCTTGTTTTATAGGTTCGCTACTATCGGTTTTTTTCTGTGTTTTACCTACTTAGAACTCTATGATGCAACCAATTATTTAAACCACTATTACTTAATCTGTCTTTTTGCTTTTCTCTTAATTTTTTTACCAGCAAATAAAAGTCATTCGTTGGATGTAAAGCTTGGTTTTACTAAAGCGTCCGATACAGTTTCTGCTTGGATGATATACCTCATTATGGCTCAAATTGGAATTGTATATACCTATGCGGGTCTGGCTAAATTGCATCCTGAATGGATTAGCGAAGCCATGCCTTTAACAATTTGGTTAAACGAAAGAGCTCATTGGCCAATTTTAGGAACGCTTTTCTCCTGGGAGTATAGCCCTATACTATTTTCTTTTTTTGGGGCATTTTATGATTTGTTCATTTTTTGGTTTTTACTATTTAAGAAAACAAGGCCTTGGGCTTATGCTGCTGTAGTCGTATTTCATTTGCTTACCTGGAGCATGTTTAATATTGGACTGTTTCCATTAATAATGATTACAAGTAATATCATTTTCTTTTCAGCATCCTGGCATAAAAGGGTATTGGGAAGACTGGGGGGCATGCCAAAATCGGCGGTTTATGCAAGAAGCGTCCCTCCTGGTTTTGTGCTCTACATGTGCATTCAACTTATTCTGCCTCTCCGGTTTTTATTCTACAACAGTCAACTGTTATGGGCCGAAGAAGGCTATCGCTTTGGTTGGAGGGTTATGCTGGTTGAAAAATCGGGGCTAGCCCATTTTACCCTAAAGACCTCAGATCACACAGCGTTTGAAGTGGATAATTCTAAATTTTTGACTCCTTTTCAGGAGAAGCAAATGGCCATTCAACCTGATTTTATAGTGCAATATGCTCACTACTTGGGAGAGTATTATAGCCAACAATTGCAAAGGAAAGACCTCCGCATCTTTGTAGACGCCCATGTTGCTTTAAATGGTCGTGTAAGCCACCCTTTTATAAATCCAAAGCAAGATTTGCTATTGATTGAAGATGGGTTTAAAACGAAACAATGGATTATTACACATCCCGATTTATGAGAGCCTTTTGTGTCATAGCATTCCTTTTAGGTTTGAGTTCTTTATGCGCTCAAACAGCTTCGGACTCTTCTAAATTAATGGATACGGTAAATGTAAAGTCGGTGAAATTGCGAAAGCTCAATGACATGCTATCAGATATTGATGGGATGGGGATTTATGCTTCTAAAAAGAACGAAATCATAAATATAAAAAAGCTGAACACAAATCTGGCTACGGGAATTGGGCGCATTGCTTTTGCGAGTATTCCGGGCCTAAATATATGGGAAAATGATGGAGCGGGAATTCAACTGAGCATTGGTTCACGTGGCCTAGATCCCAACCGTACATCTAATTTTAATACACGTCAAAACTATTATGATATAAGCGCAGACCCTTTGGGTTATCCCGAGAGTTATTATACACCGGCTTTAGAAAATGTAGAGCGCATCGAGTTGATTCGAGGAGCGGCTAGTTTGCAATATGGCCCTCAGTTTGGAGGTTTACTGAACTTTAAGTTAAAAGATGGCTCTAAGGCAAAAAATGCAGTGCATATTAGCCAAGCATTGAGCATAGGATCTAACGGCTTTTTGTCCAATTTTACATCTCTTCAGGGTAAAAAGGGCCGATGGAATTATTATGCCTCTTTTAAATACAAAAAGGGAGATGGATGGAGAGATAATTCTCAATTCTCTCAAAACAATCTCTTTGGTTCAATTACATATCGGCCCAAAGCATCTTGGAAAATCAAGCTAGATGTGACCCACATGAATTATTTGACTCAAATGCCGGGTGGTTTAGTTGATTTTGAATTTTATAAAAATCCTGTACGAAGCATCAGAAATAGGAATTGGTTTAGTGTCGATTGGAACTTAATGTCTTTGGAGGTGCACAAAACGTTAAGTAAATATACCTCCATACAAAATATATCTTATGGGCTGTATGCCAATCGAAAAGCATTAGGGGAGTTAGGCCCAATCAATAGGCCAGATCCTTTATCTGATCGAAATTTAGTAGAAGGCAAGTATCGTAATTTTGGAAATGAAACGCGTTTATTGCACAAATATGTGGTTCACAACAAACCTTCGGCTCTTTTACTTGGCTTGAGATATTACCAAGGAAATACACATAATATTCAGGATTTTGCAAGCGCTGGTTCTGATGCAAACTTTAGCTTTAAAAACCCCGGTGATGCGGCTTTCTCTGATTATCGATTCCCCAATCGAAATGTTTCTGTTTTTGCCGAGAATTTGTTTCGATTATCCTCTAAATTTAGCCTAACTCCTGGTTTGCGATATGAATATATTAGCACTTCATCCAACGGTTTCTTTAAGGAGCGTGTTATCTCTGGTGGCCAAGTATTGCAGGAGAATAAATATATGGACTCTGATTCGCGAGTGAGGGGAGTGGTTCTTATGGGCATTGGAGGGTCTTATTTTGTCGGGAAGTCTTCAGAACTCTATGCAAATATTTCAACCAATTACCGGTCCATTACTTTTAATGATTTGATTGTTGTAAATCCAAATTTACTGATCGATGATGAATTGGAAGACGAACGCGGCTCAAATATTGATTTGGGCTATCGTTCTAAGCTGTGGAAGAACAGAATTAGAATAGATGCCAGTCTCTTTTGCCTGCATTATCAAAATAGAATTGGGCTAGGGGAGTTACTCATTCAAGATTCTATTATAGGGCCACGAGTGGCTTCCTATAGAACAAATATCGGAGCTTCTCAAAGCATAGGCCTCGAACTAGGCGCTCAGCTGCATATTCCATTAAATAGAAAAAAAGACCTGTGGTTTAATTCATTTACAAGCAGCCATTTTATTCAGGCCAAGTATATTAGCGGGGCTTCGAATATTAAAGGAAACTTCATCGAATCTGTACCCGCTATAAGCAGCAAGATTGGTCTTGGTTTAGAGGGCAAACACTGGCAAATTTCTCACACTTTTTCTTGGGTTGGTGAGCAGTTTTCGGATGCTACTAATGCCACTATAACAAGTGATGCCACCCGAGGGATTGTTCCATCTTATGCGGTGAATGATTTATCACTAAAGCTTAATTACAAGGGCTTTCATATACAATATAGCATGAGCAATATGTTTGATGCGATGTACTTTACGCGAAGAGCAACGGCTTATCCAGGACCAGGAATTTTACCCGCAGACGGTCGAATGCATTATGTTACGATGGGTTTTGAATTTTAGATTTTTTGCTCATCTAATTCAAAAATACCTGGGCTTATTTATCTGTCCAATCGGCAATAAATAAATTGGTTGCTCTTCCGCCTCCATTATTTCGATTGCTGCTAAATACTAGATACTTTCCATCCGGAGAAAACATTGGAAACGAGTTAAAAATACTTTCTGTAGTTATTTGCTCCAAGTTCGTTCCGTCATCATTAATCATGTATAAATCAAAATCATATCCTCTTTCACTTTTGTGATTGCTACTAAAGATCACACGCTTTCCATCCGGATGATAAAAAGGAGCCCAATTGGCTTTTCCTAAGGAGGTAATTTGGGTTAAATCACTGCCATCTACATTTACCGTATATAACTCCATATTTGTTGGAGCTACTAATCCTTCGGCTAAATAGGCTTTATATTTTGTAATTTCCTCCTCCGTTTTTGGTCGACTGCTTCTAAAAATTAGTTTTTTATTATCTGGAGAGAAGAATGCACCTCCATCGTAGCCTAATTCTGTAGTTATTTGGCGTTTGTTTTCACCGTCAATATCCATGATCCAAAGCTCTAAATCTCCGGATTTTGTGCTGGTATATACAATGCTTTTTCCATCGGGAGAAACCGTGGCCTCAGCGTCATAACCAGGCTCATTGGTAAGCTGTTTAACTATTTTACCGTCGAGGTCAGAAACAAAGATGTCATAGTCCTCGTAAATAGGCCATACATACGCTTTTCTGTTCTCGGGCACTGGTGGGCAGGCCTTATTGCCTAAATGAGTACTGGCAAACAGCACATGCTCATTATCAGGCATAAAATAAGAGCAGGTGGTTCTCCCTGTTCCTGTACTTATTAATTTGGGTTTAAAGCTATCCAGTTTAAAGTCTTCTACATCAGCAGAGAATATTTGATCACAGCTTAATCCCCAGGCAGGGTTATTGCTCTGAAACGTTAGTTTTTTGGAGTCAAAACTCCAGTAGGCTTCGGCATTATCTCCACCAAAAGTAAGTTGTTTTAGATTGCTTAAATGGATTTCTTCTGCACCACTTGCCATCGTTTTCCACTCTGTTTTGGGGGTATCATTGCCTCCACAGGCCGCTAATGCTATTGTTGCAGCAATATAGATTGTATGTTTCATCTCTTAAGATTTATTGTAATAATTGATAAGCCAATTTTGGAAACCCCGTTTCATCGTTATCATTATAAAAGTCTACAAATTTCATTTTATAAAACAGGCCTCTTCGGCTTTTGATGATGTATGTATTTTTTGGGTTAATGGTATATTTATTCGCCTGAATACTAAAGTTTTTCCAGTCGTATCCAATATTGTTCAGGTGGTCATCGAAAACGACTCCTTTCGCATACGCCAGGTCAATATCATCGTATTCTATTATTCCTGTTAGATTTATGGTTTTTGTGTTTTCCGGATTGCTAAGCACTCCAGTCACTGTATATCCTTCGGTTTGGTTTACTTGAGCATAATATATTTCTTCCTTATAACGTGTAAAAAGAATATCCCACTCGTCCTTGTCAATCGGCTCATTCAAGATACCTTGGGAACAGTCAAAGCAGAAATAGGTGAAATTCTTTTCTGGGTAGGTAGGAATAAACGAATGATTTGACATTTTATCCTTCCAGTAGCTCCATTCAATAAGGTAGTTTGTTCCATTTCTATTAATCACACGTAGCTTTACGTATGCTTTGTCTTGCAAGTCTTTTTCCTCTCCCAATTTGATGAGATACATGCAGGAGTCACTCTCCCAGTAATTGCCACTTATTTTTCTTTTTAGAGTAGGCCCAAAGGCGCTTGAATCGATGTCTCCACTTGGATTATCATGTTTCCATTTTTCTTCTTCAATGGAGTTTGGGTCAATGGGGTCTGAGAATGAAATACTTCCGAGGCTACAAGCACTAAAGACTCCATTTTTTCCTCCATTAATAATAATCTTGTTTTCCGAGGAAGAAGAAAAGGCGATATCCCAAGAATAGGGGGAATTTGAGGCAGATTTACCTGTTTCAAAATCAAAATACACTTGTGAGCCGTAGGAAGGCCCCATTTCTAATTGCTGTGTAACTGTTCCAGCTGAAATGATTGGAGGTTCGTACAGCTGCTCTGGCTTCTCACAGGAAATAAAGCAAGAGATGCTCATGAATAATATGGAAGCAAATATATATTTCACTAAAATAGGGTTAGATTTAAAGATAAAAAGAATAGCCGGCCTGGGCTTACTAGAACACTATTTCCTGTTGTGGCATGAGTGTTGTTCCCTTGGGATCGGTTAGAATTTACGGATGTGATGCCCAAAATATTTTTTATTCCAAACTGATATCCAATTTTTTGTTTATATAATTTACCGCTATAAATGGCATCAACTAAATAGAACCCACCAATTTTATATCTGGTTAAGTCCTCATTATATCCAAAGGTTGGGCTGGTATAACGGGTAATTACATTTAATGCGGTATTCTTTTTTATGAACTTTCGGGTCACGTTAAAGGCGACCTGACCGTTTACATAGTTTTGATGTAAAACGCTGTCTTCTTGAGGAATTTCATCGACCACTGAAGTTAAGGTAGATGAAAAGGCATAGTTCATTTGCTTACTTTTAAAACCGAATTTTACATTTAGCCCTTGACTTCTAAACCGACCAATATTTATATAGGTATAGTAATTGGTCAAAGCATCTTGCAGACCAAGCGTAATTTTATTTCTAATATTATTATTAAAG
This sequence comes from uncultured Bacteroidia bacterium, assembly GCA_938086785.1. GTDB lineage: Bacteria > Bacteroidota > Bacteroidia > NS11-12g > UBA955 > CALKCM01. The sequence continues at coordinate 17,267 of CALKCM010000009.1, read as the reverse complement.
ATTGAAAAGTTGAAATTCGTGAAACTTTGGGCGCTAAGTCTATGCCTATAGTCTGCACTTATGATAAAGTTATCTGAAGTCTCAGGATTTAAGTTTTCATTTCCATGGACATTGTGTTGAATATCTACGAAATTAAAAAACAATTCTTTGATACTTGGTGCACGATATCCTTTGGAATATGAACCTCTAAAGACCAAATGTTTGCTTAATTTATATTTTAATTGCAAGCTTGGAATAAGCGGAGCTAATCCTTTGGCTGTGCCACCATAATCCTTGATGATGGATGAACCATATCTTGAGTTATTAACGATTCGAATCGATGGTTGAATATCCCATTGGCTCGTTGGGTGAAGATCAAAAGTAGCAAAAGCAGCAAAATCGGTTATCCCTGGATTACTTACTGGAATTCTTTTTCCATTTCCAATCTCATGGGTAAAATCAAAGCCAATGTTAAAGTCCATTTTTCTTGAAGGAGCCTTGTATAAGTATACCCCTCTCGAATTAATGAGTCTAAAGTTTGTCGTATCCTGATCCTGCGGTCGGAATGCGTTTTCTTCACCAGTAACTAAATTTCGTTTTGTGGTAGATTTTCTTCGGGTGTAGATATTAAAGGCGTTTTGCCATTGAAACTGGTTGTAATTATTGAATTTTAGATTCAATTGAATCTGATTATCCCAACGATAGGTGTAATACTTAGAATTGTAGCCGAAGTAAGTTATTAAATTATTCTCGGCATTGCTGCGATCCGTAAGCTCTTCGGTAAAAAAGTTTGAACCCAATCTTAAGGATATATTTTTGTATTTGTAAACGGTGTTGAAGTCAGCGAATATTTTTTCTTTGGGTTTCCAATCTAAAGTACGAGTTGCCTTATCAAAGTCTTTCCCTCTAAAAAATTGACGTCCTACGCTAAAACTAATCGGCAATGATTTACTGATGCGGGTCTGAACAGAAGCATTTAAATTATAATTTTCAATATTATCGACATAGGAGTTTGCTTTCATGTGCATGGCTTTTCCTAAGGGTTCTTTGGTAATAATGTTTATTATTCCCCCCAAAGCGTCCGAACCATATATAACACTCATTGGACCTTCTATAATTTCGATTCGTTCAACATTACTCATGGGTATTTGAGAAACATCAATATTTCCACCTATTCTACCAATGATGGGGATTCCATTAAGGAGAATTTTAATGTCATTTCCTCCAATGCCCTGCATAATGGCACTGGTTCCAATAACAGCATCTTGACCCAACTGAATATTCGATTCGTTTTGCAACACATCAGAAAGATTTTGAGCAGCCATTGCTGTAATCTTCTTTTTGCCGATAACCCGAATATTATAGGGATTTGAACTTATCGATTTACGGGAGAATGTTCCTGTTATTGTGATGGGATCCAATTCTTGATCATGCGACATTAGATGAATGTCAATTTTAATTTGGGAGTTTCCAAAACCTTGTTCATGGATATCAATCGTATCTGAACCTGGATCAATTATTAAGTTAATGGGACCTGAATAGTCCAACGTTAAGAATCCCGTTTCGTCTGTTATTGCACGGATTCGTTCATCTGATTCTAAGAAATGTGCTGAAACAGAAAGAGGGACAGTTGGCTTACTTCCGTCTGGCATGTAAACCTGTATTTGTTTCGTTTGTCCCCACAAGAATGTAGAGACAAACAAAACAAGGGTAAAAACAATATGTTGTCTTTTTTGACTCAATTATTGAACAATAAGCTTTTGGCTCATGCTATTTTCTCCTGAAATAATGCTGACCTGGTAAACACCAGACTTCAACTCAGAGGTATTAATTTTATAAGCAAACAATCCATTTACATTAAAAGACTCATGCATAATTTGCTTTCCAGTCATATCAGTAATACTTAACAGCGCGTTATTCACGGTTGCATTTCGAAGCGATACAATAGTAAAATTATTTGATGGGTTAGGGTACAAACTAAGCTCGCCTAAGGCAAGATTTTTAACAGAAACCGTATTCTTTAAATTATATGTATTGAAAACGATTTTTCCCGTTGCTGTTCCTTCAAATCCGGTGAATTCAATCAAATAATAAGCAGAATCTCCTGGTAAACGAGATTCAACCATGTATAACTGTTGGTTTGCTAGTACAAATTTATTCAATCCTCTATTAAATGATTTCCAATCGCTACCAATGGCTGTTAAAGAATCTGTTAAACTAGGATAATACTTCCTTGTGAGATCGTCCATTTCACCGGCTCTTTCAGATGCGGTCTTACCAAAAACTTTTGCTATTCTTGTATTAGAATTGCTTTCTACTCCCATGGTAGGGTACATTACAAAAACTCTATTCATTGGATCATAAGCAGGTGCATAGTATCGGGTAAATGAAATATCCCAATCTACAGAGTTTGGTTCTCTTAGCGGTCGCGTATTCATTCCTGCAAATGAATAATACTTATAATTTTGACCTTGCGCGTCGGCTTGTCTGATGGTATCATTCACCTCATTTGAACCGTCTACATCAGCCATTTTGAAAATGAAATCTCCGTTTGAAGGTTGAGATATAGGCATGAATTTATACGCCTCTGCTATTTGCCCTGATCGGTCCTTACGAACGATTAAGTAAAGGCTATCTCCTTCAACTACATGCGAAGAGGAATTGTAAATTCCCCAAGAGAAATCCCATACATTGCTCGCATCTACACTTTGGTTGAACGCACCTATATTTCCTTTATGAAGACTATTATATAGCGCTTTCCACGCGTATGAGCCTGTGGTGTCAAATGACGCCCATGCAGAATTATCTCCTTTTGGATAATTGTAAAGTTCTAATCCACTCATATGGTTAATGCGCAAGGCATTGTCACGTAGACTTGCGTTATGTGCTAAATCCCAATTTGTTACTTTAGAGCTTCCAGCAGTTCCAGTTCCCATTTTGTAGTATATTTGGTTTTGATATCCGGAGCCCATAGCTACGGAGTCAGATTCCCAAGTTTGTGCTATACCTAAAGTTAGGCTGAGTAAAGCGGTAAAAATTGTAAATGTTTTTTTCATGATGTATTTATCTCTTTTCTATACTTCAAAGGTAAGATGAGGAAGTAAAATCTTTTAAGAAAGAATGTCATAAATGAGTCTAAATAACCCATTATGTTTACAGAATCTACCCTAAAAATTACACTTTCAATTGGAGTCCGTCAAATGCTAGTTTTATGTCATTTGGTAAGGTCTTATTAATGGTATTATGCAAGCCCATGTAATGACTAATATGTGTAAAGTAGGTTTGCTCAGCTCCTATATCCTTGGCTACTGCCTTTGCCTCTTCCAAGTTAAAATGGGAGATATGCGGTTTATGATGCAAGGCATTGAGAATTAAAAATTTGCTGTTTTTGGCCTTTGCTCGTTCGTTTGGAGATATAAAATTTGCATCTGTGATGTACGTAAAGTCACCTATCCTAAATCCTAGAACGGGCAGTTTGTAGTGCATGACTTGGATGGGAATAAACTCGATATCGCCAATGGTAAAGGCCTCGTCTTTGATGGTGCATATTCTTACCTTGGGAATCCCTGGATAGCTTAGACCCGCAAAAATATATTCGTATTGTTGTTTTAGCGATTGCTCCACTTGTTTGGTGCAATACACTTCCATGTCCTTGTTTTGTTTAAAATTAAAGGGTCGGATGTCGTCTAAACCCGCACTGTGATCTCTATGCTCGTGGGTGAAAACCACAGCATCCAGTTTCTTTACATCTGTGCGCAGGCACTGCTGTCTAAAATCTGGACCCGCATCAATAATAACGGTAGTTGTTTCTGTTTCTATGAGTACGCTGCACCTAAGTCTTTGGTCTTTTGGGTTAGAACTGGTGCATACCTCGCACGCACAGCCTATGACAGGCACGCCTTGCGAAGTTCCGGTTCCCAAAAGTGTAACTTTCACATTAGTTCGTTAAAAAGCCCTTAAGGTCTATGATATTAGGTATAAGCATATTGTCTTCTCCTCTTTCGTCTGTAAGGTATACACTCACCCAATCTAAAATATAGATGGCCTTGTATATTTCCGAGACCGAGAAATCGGTAAAACTGAGGTCAAAAACTCTATTGTTATTTTTTATCAAAAGTTCTTTAATAAAACCAAAACGTTTATTCACGCGATCATTGGTTCCACTATTAAAAAGAATAAAATTGGTTTTATGCGCTCCGTAGTAGGATTCAATCATGTTGTGATTGTTTTCTGGAAGGATGCTTAAAAAGCCTTCGGCTTTTGCATTTTCTTGCAATTGCTGACAGAATCGGGTACCTGCAGCAAAGGTTTTTCCATCGCAAATGGTTACGTATTTATCATTTTCAAAACCCTTAAAAGTATCAATGATTGTTTTTGCCTTTTGCTTTAATGCTTCTTTCTCTGAAAGATCTTCTATTACTTTTTGTAAATCAGGAGTAAAGTCTGCTCCTGCTAGTTCTCCAAAAATTAAAAACAAGGTACTCAAAGAATAACCCAGAGTCATTCTTGGTTGGAATCCAAGTTCTATGTCATAGGTTTTGTATCCATTTCGCTTGCACGCATCCAAGAGTTTTCCTCCGGCAGTAATGGCAACGATATCGCAATTTTTTTCTTCTGCTTGCGCAAGTAAGCTCAATGTTTCTTCCGTATTCCCGCTGTAACTACTCAAAATAATGAGTGTTTTTTCACTTACATACGCAGGTAAATTATAATCGCTTATCAGTTGGGTGGGAACCGATAGGCTAGACTGCATAAAATCAGATGCGATTTTTGCTCCAATTCCACTGCCTCCTAAGCCTCCCAGTACAATATTGCTGTACTTATTAAGGGTTAAGTGATGTGGAGTGTAGGTATCTAAAACAAACTGAATTTGTTTGCTAAATTGATCGAGGGACTCCTCGTGAGTAATCGCATGTGACATATGGCGCGAAAATAGTACGTGCTTTACTTTTAAACAATGGCATAGGAGGAAAACAGCAAAGCTTTTGCAAAAAAAAACACGACCCAAAATGGATCGTGTTTTCTATGTAGTATTCTGGAGGTAGATTACTCTACTTCTACTTTAATTGTAATTTCAGAACTAATTCCTTTAAAAAGGTTTAGTTCAGCGGTGTATTCACCAATGTTTTTGATATCATCAAAAGCAATGCGACGACGGTCTACTTCAAAACCTGAATCTTTAAGTGCTTGTGCCACTTGAACAGATGTAATACTTCCAAAGATTTTACCACTTGCTCCCGCTTTTGTTTTAATGGTTACTTCGTGACCATTAATTTTAGCTGCGATTGCTTCAGCATCCTTGCGAAGTTTATCCATTTTAAACTCACGTTGTTTTAGATCTTCTTCAAGCATACGCATGTTACTTGATGTAGCAACTTTAGCCTTTCCTTTAGGTATGAGGAAATTACGTGCGTATCCGTTTTTAACGGTAATTACATCATCTTTTTCGCCTAGACCTTTGATTGAATTTGTTAAAATAATTTTCATTCTCTTTCCTCCTTATTTTAAACCATCAGCTACGAAAGGCAAAATGGCCAAATGACGTGCTCTTTTAATTGCTATATTTACTTTACGTTGGTATTTTAAAGAAGTACCTGTTAAACGACGTGGTAAAATTTTACCTTGTTCGTTTACAAACTTCATTAAAAAATCTTTGTCCTTAAAATCCACATGCTTAATGCCGTGTTTTTTGAAACGACAGTATTTCTTTGGCATTGGTGGTTGCGGCGCTCTTTGATATTTTTTTCTTCTAGAACTCATAATTATGCTTCCTCTCCAGTGGGTTCAACAACTTCCTCAGCAACAGGTGCTTCGGCTTGAGCAGCAGCAGCGGCAGCAGCGGCGGCGGCAGCTTGACGTTCTTCACGCTTGCGGTCAAAGTGGCCGTTGCGCTTCTTCTCATTAAAGTCCATTGCATGCTTATCAAGCTTCAATGTTAACTCTCTCATGATGTTTTCGTCTCTTTGAAAATTTAATTTCAACAATTCAATGAAATCTGGGTTTGCCTTGTATTCGAATACATGGTAAAATCCAGTTCCTTTTTTCTGAATGGGGTAGGCAAGCTTATTCAGCCCCCAGTTTTCTTCGTGGACTAACTCTCCACCGTTTGTTGTGATCAGCTCTCTGTAGCCAGCAACAGCATCTTTCATCTGTTGTTCAGAAAGCACGGGTGTCAAAATGATCACGGTCTCATACTGATTCATTATACTTTAATTTTTATAAATGGGCTGCAAAATTAACAATTCTCCTTCGATTTTACAAGCCTTTCTTTAGGTTTTTCTTTCAGTTCTGAGATCGTGTTTTTGTGCTTTCCTATATTCTTAAAAAGAGGGGTTCTATACCTTGACTGCACTTGGCTTGTTTAGAATGGTGTACGTCTAAGTTACTGGGGATATCCTATACTAGGTTTTGCCTCGATGCGTTTATCTTTGTTCAACGATATGCGCCACTCTTTCTATGCTCTTTTGTTTTTATTGGTATTGGCTCTAAGCAATCACAGCATTGCTCAGGTCTATGTATCTCCGCGAGAATACAAGGCCAATATGCAACATTATATTGAGCTAAAAACCCTTAAGGATGTGCTGTTTATGCAAAAAAACATCAAAGATTTTTATGGTGTTCAATGCATCCGAATGGATGGTGCGGTTGATATTTCTGAATGCACAAAAATTATTGAACGACTGGATGATGTGGAGCAGGTCGAACTTATTTCTTTTGAGGGACAGCTGCTTAATGAAGATTTAGAACGATTGGATTGGGCAGGGGATGTGCTGGTTTATGTGAAGGATGGAGACGAACAGCATATTTTAAATACCCCTTATTTAGAAAAGCTTGCTTTTGTTACTTTGGTATTTGAAGTGGTTCCCGAAGATTTTAATTTTCTTAAAAAATGGCGCTGCCGATCGCTTAAACTCATCGCCCCTTTTGTAAAGAAAGATCTGCCGGCTGCCATTGAGGCTTGCGCGCAGATGCGCAACTTAAGGGACCTTGGGATTAGTTTAGATCGGGTGCAAGATTTGCCCCCTTCCATTACCTCAATCAAGCGCCTAAAAACACTTGCTCTCATTGATAACCTGAGCTGGTTAACTCAAAAGTATTTGAGCAACCTTTCTTTACACTCTTTTAATATTGAACAAAGCATAAATCAAGGAGAATTTACGAAATATACTCACATTGAGTATTATGCCGATGAACCCAACTTGACGGACTACGAGAATAATTACATTCTATCTTTATTTACCAATGGCATCTATGTTCCCTTCATGAACCAATTTGCGGATTCATCCGAGTATGCTGGTTTTGCCACCTACATTCCTTTGAGTTCGCCCGAGTCCATCCTTTTTCCTTCACTTTTTAAAAACCCTCACCTTTTGCCTAAATACAAGGAAACAGAGTTTTACTTTGATGCAACCAATCAGAAGGATTTCGTGTACTACATTGGAAAAGAGGCGGCCTTATTTATTCCTAGAAACAGCTTGAGAAGCCCTACCGATTCAGTTCACATGGGCGCATACACCTTGCGTGTCTCATGGAGGAACAAACCCCGTCAGTTTTTTGCACAATCCAATACCTTAAATTTTGATAGCAGCCAAAAAACATATCAATTGGCACCATCAGCGGTTATAGAGTTACAGGCCATGGATGGTCAAAATAAATTAGAAATAAGGCCGGGATACTTCTGGAAGATCGTTTTTGCCGGAAATATCGACTCGGCAGATCGCTTTTATGCATTTAATGGAGTAAAAAATAGCTGGGAGAACTTTTGGGATTACGATTATGAGTTTGACGATATTAAAAATCAAGTCATTGATTTTTACCAGTTTTATGGAGGAGATAAAATTGCGAAGCCCATTAGTACTTTCAACCGCTTAAGTCCTTTAGAGCATTTTGAAACCCTGGGTTTTTCTTACCATTTACCTTACGATCAAAATAGATTAAAACTGCAAGAAGAAGGACCATTCTTTTTGCCCAGCAGTAAAGCTGTCAAGAATAAACCTGAATTCTCTATTCGCCGGGGGCGCAAATACGTCGGAATCTCTAGAATGAGTGAGAGCAAAGGCAAAAATGTAATTTCGCTTCGCTTATACGATAAAACCTCGGTGCTTTTCCCCGAGCTCAAGGCTTTCAAGAACGTCCCTTTGAGTATCCAAACTAAAATGGATCGCAAGACCTTTAGCAAGACCTTTATTTCAAAACAGCGGTACAACGATGTTCGGATTGAATCCATTGGATCGGAGTATTACCTAGATTTAAAATCGGAAAATGCCTATTGGCACCTAAAAATTGCACAGCCCAACTCATTAAAAAATGCAGGGGTTTCGCAAGCCAAATTCGCCAAAGCCATTGGAAAATACCAGTCCTGTCGAACCAAAAGGCTTAATGCTTGGCAATCGCGCATGCTAAAACAGGAGCAAGAGCTTACCAATGAATCTATAAATGCTCTGTTTAAAAATAGGGGAGAGCAAGCCACTGCATCCTTTAGGATTAGAAGTATGGGTGCCTTTGCATATGCGCATCCCACTATAAATAGCGATACCTTTTCTGTAATCATTCAGCCTACAGATGCGGGCGGTATACCCATAGAATCGCACCGATTTGTTGTAGCCAACCGCGTGCCTTTTACCTATCAAGTTTTTGATGCCCAAAGCACCTATTCTATTGATTTAAATTATGAAAACCTCCTGTACATTGCCTGTGCAGATGAGAAAGGACAAGTATATACCGTTACAGGACGTGAGTTTAACGCCATGGGTGTAAAAAACAATACCTATATACAATTGCCCATGAATGCCTTGCCTCAACCCATTGGCAATCCTAAAGACTTAGATAAACGATTAAACATTAAAAAATGAGTGCTCCATTAATACTAACCGCCATTCTGGCCTATTTTCTCATGTTGTTGGGTGTGGGGTATATTACCTCACGCAAAGCAGGAAAATCCGAATATTTTATTGGGAACAAGCAAAGCATTTGGTGGCTGGTAGCCATTGGTATGCTTAGCGATAGCATGAGTGGAGTGAGCTTTATTAGCGTGCCGGGAAAGGTGTATTCTGCTAATTTTTACTATATGCAAATGGTCATGGGTTATTTGCTAGGCTATTTAGTGATTGCCTTTATCCTATTGCCCCTTTACTATAGAATGAACCTTACCAGTATTTATACCTATTTGGGTTCCCGGTTTGGTGCATATGGTCAAAAGGTAGGCGCCTCCTATTTTGTAGTGAGTCGCTTGCTCGGTTCTGCCGCACGCTTGTATCTAACGGCAGCTATTTTACAAACCTATCTATTCGATGCTTGGGATGTCCCTTTTTGGCTTAGTGTGGCCATTATTATTGCCTTAATACTGGTGTATACCATCAAAGGAGGCATTCGAACATTGGTTTTTACGGATGCGATACAGAGTATATTTCTCATTGCAGGCTTGGTTACCTGCATTAGTATTTTAATTTATAAATCCGGCGCCAGTTATACAGAGATTTTAGATATTAGCCCCTATTCATCCTGGTTCAATTGGGAGTTTAACTCCTCCAGTTACTTTATAAAACACTTATTGGGAGGTGCATTTATATGTATTGCCATGACGGGCTTAGATCAAAACATGATGCAGAAAAATTTGAGTTGCAAATCCATTGGCGATGCGCAAAAGAACATTCTCAGTTATGGAGTCATTGTATTTTTAGTAAATATTGTTTTTGTATCCTTAGGGGCCGTTATGATTTACTACCTTTCTGTGGCAAATATTCCCATGCCCATGAGAGACGGAGTGCCCTATACCGATGGTATTTTTCCTATGCTCGCCCTAAATCACTTGGGCGTAGCTGCAGGAATTGCCTTTATCTTGGGCTTGGCTGCAGCCACCTTTTCTAGTGCCGATAGTGTTTTGACTACCTTAACCACCAGTACATACATCGATCTTTTTGGAATTGATAAAAAGGATATGCCCGAGGCAAGCAAAACAAAATTTAGGAACCGCTTGCATATTGGCTTTGCTGTTTTATTGCTATTTACGATTTTATTATTTGAAAAATACAATTCGAAAACCTTGATTGATGCCATTCTTACCTTGGCCATTTATACCTATGGCCCTTTGCTTGGTTTGTTTGCCGCTGGTATTCTTTCTAAAATAAAAGTAAGCGGCTGGCCCATTATTTTGGTGTGTCTTCTTTCTTCTGTAATTACCTATGCCATTGCAAGCATACCAGCCGATGCCTTGGCTGGATACCATTTGGGCTATGAGAAATTACTGCTCAATGGAGCCATTACCTTTTTTGGACTTTGGCTCGTTTCTCTGCTACAAAAGAAGGGATAATGTTCCCGATTTAGGCCAATGAGTAAGGGCAGACCGCCCACACTATCGATGACGGCAAAAAGCCGAAGAAAAACACGAATGGCTTGGCTAAAACCTCTGCTACTTTAGGGTATTCTTATACTTTTTATTTTTTTGGTCCGTTTCGTCTTTCTTTATCCTCCAGGATTTTAACACAAAGTAGGCGGCAGTAAAAACGATGGCCGTAATAATGACCTCCCATAAAAAGAGGCTCTTTTTAAAATCGCCAATGCTTATGCGGGCGGTGTCTTGTACTTGTAGTAAGAGTGCTTCCATTTTAACTAATTCTGTTGCCATTCTATTTGCCTGAGCAAAAGGAATGAATTTTTACTGCCGCAAAATTAAGAGTTATTCTACAGGAATGGGTTAATTATTTTGCATCCAGGCAAAAAGATCCATGCTCCAAGCCAGCGATACGTGCAGTGCTACTCCTCCCCAGATCCGGTGGCTGTAAAAGGCTAAAATGCCAATAATATATCCACCCAAAGCACTCCCAATACATTCTGTAATGGGTTTGCCAAAATGCAGAAATACATAGGATCCAATCATCGCTAAAACGGCGTGTGGCCCAAGCAAGCGCGAAAATCCAATGACCAGCACTCCTCTAAAAAAAAGTTCTACATTGATAAAATAGGCGCCATAAACCAATTCGTAGATAAACACGGATATGCCTTCATTAAATCCGTGTTTTAGGGCAAATGCTTCCCCTCCACTATGCTTGTACCTCGGGTAATAAGAACTTAATTCAGAAATGTATGAAGCCAAGTAAATGCCTCCAAAAACAAGCACAATAACACCTATATACAGCCTATAATTGGTTTGGTTCATGCGTAGCCCAAACCAGGCCCTCTGTGGATCTCTTTTGCGCTCATATATCCAATAAAAGCAAAGAGATACAATAAATGTGCTCAGGAAGGATCGACCCCAGGCCATGGTGTTAATGTAAAATTTCCAATCAACAGCATCCAAGGTTTGCCCCCATTCTTTATGCAAAAAAAACGAACGTTCAAAACCAATGATAAGAAAGGCTGCCGCACATTTTATCCAGAACTCCTTGGACCGCAGCCATGTGGGTTTCTCTTTTCCTAGGAACGAAAAGCTAGAGATAACTAAAAATGGAAACGCCATATACACAGTCATGATGGGAAAGTAAATCCACTCATCATGATAGGTGGTTTGGATACTTGCGTAAATGTTGAATTGATAATTGGCCCATATACACAGGCTCAAAAATACTCCGGTGAGCAGGTATACCTTCGCATTAAAATGGGTGGTGCTGTATTGCTTTAAGTAATGAATCAGCTGTTTCAAGAGGAACAATATTACGAATTATTTATTTTGTATAGTTTATACCATGAATAATTTAATGGGAATAAATAGGGCTTTGAAAGGTCTGTTGTATTTTCGCTTTCTCATGAATCCAAACGAATACATAGACCAAAATAAGGATCGTTTTTTAAGCGAATTATTTGACCTTTTAAGAATACCAAGCATTAGCGCCGATAGTGCGTATGATGAACATACTGCGCGTTGCGCAACGCATGTAGCGGAGCGATTAAAAGAAGTGGGTTTAGATAAGGTAAGCATTGAGCAAACCAAAGGCCATCCCATTGTTTATGGCGAAAAAATAATTGACCCTAATTTAACCACTATTTTGGTATACGGACATTACGATGTGCAGCCCAGCAGCCCAGATGAGTTATGGGATACGCCTCCTTTTGAGCCTACGGTTAAAGATGGTAAAATTTATGCTAGAGGTGCAGCCGATGATAAAGGTCAATTTTACATGCATGTAAAAGCCTTTGAAACCATGGTTAAAACAGGAACATTGACGTGCAATGTGAAATTTATGATTGAAGGAGAAGAGGAAGTAGGAAGCAGCAACCTAGGTCCGTATTGCATCGCCAATAAGGAGAAATTAAAATCGGATGTGATCTTGATTAGCGATACAAGTATGGTGGCCAACGATGTGCCCAGCATAGATGTGGGCTTGCGTGGTTTAAGTTATGTAGAAGTAGAGGTTACGGGTCCAAACAGGGATTTGCATAGTGGTGTATATGGAGGAGCAGTAGCAAATCCGTGCAATATCTTATGTGAGATGATTGCTGGTTTACACGATGAAGATAAACGAATTACGGTTGACGGATTTTATGACAATGTATTGGATTTATCTGATGAGGATAGAGCTGCATTGGACAAAATACCTTTTAGCGAGGAGGCGTATAAAGAAGACTTAGCCATTAATGGCGTGGTGGGCGAAAAAGGCTATAGTACCATAGAACGCGCTGGTAGCCGACCTACTTTGGATGTAAATGGTATTTGGGGTGGATATACGGGCGAAGGAAGTAAAACCGTATTGCCAAGCAAGGCTTATGCAAAAATTAGCATGCGACTGGTTCCCAACCAAAGCAGTCAAGAAATTACTGAAAAGTTTACCAAGCATTTTAATGCCATTGCGCCTGCAGGAGTAACCGTTAAAGTAACACCGCATCACGGCGGAGAACCTGCACTTACCCCTACAGACAGTATTCCATTTAAAGCAGCTTCTGCGGCCATGAAAGATACTTTTGGTAAAGAACCCATTCCTACAAGGGGTGGAGGAAGCATACCCATTGTTGCCTTGTTTGAAAAAGAATTGGAAACCAAAGTGGTTCTTATGGGTTTTGGCTTGGATAGCGATGGCCTGCATAGCCCAAATGAGCATTACGGCATCTTCAATTACTTGAAAGGAATTGAGACCATTCCTCGCTTCTTTCATCATTTTGATGCCTTAAAAAAGGCGTAGTATCGGGAGCAACCCTTCTGGAATTGCATTGTTTTTTTTCTTGCTATCTTTGTGTTATGAAAAAGATACTAGTTTATTTATTGTGGCTTGTTCCTGTTTTGGCGCAAGCGCAAGACACCCTTTTTTTAACGAATAATGAAATCATATCATGCGAGATTTTCTCGAGTGAAAATGCAAACATTGAGTATACCCCTTGGAAAAAAGACAATCCCGTGTATTTGATAAATAGAACAATGGTAGATTCCATTCATTACAATACCGGCGAGGTAGAGTATATCTCCAGTCAGAAACAAATCCCTGATACTTCCAATAGCACTGCCACGAATCAAACAGTGAAAAAAACGTACATGGAAGGCTATGCTTCTGGTTTAACGGCTCCCATTGGACCGGTGGGTACTTCTTCTTTTGTGGGAGGTTTTTGCTGTGGGGTTGCGGGCCTTGTTGCTCCCGTAGTGACTATATCTAATGCAGAAGACAAGGTGCCTATTGATAAGCGATTGAGTGGTACAGATTACGATCTGGGCTATACTGCTGGGGTTAAGAAACAAGTGCGAAAAAAAGCCTGGAATAATTATTTAGCAGGGATTGGATCTTTTGTGCTATCCTATGTAACATTTGTTGTGGCGGCGGGCTTTTAAGAGATCAAACTCTTCGGAAGAGGAACTTCTGCTATTTGTTTGGCGGATTTCTGAATGAAATGAAAGATATAAAAAAACAAAAAAGGCGACCATATGGTCGCCTTTTTCTTTAGTATAATTTAGTTACGATTTACATTTAGCGCATTCTTCGCCGTTCTTTTCTGCTTTTACGCAGCAGGCTTTCTTTGCTTTTTTATCTTTACAGCAGGCTTTTGAACCTCCTACATATTTACCTTCTTCGTTGTAGTTTGCTAAGCAGGCTTCTTTTTCTTCTGCAGAGCATCCTTTTTCGTCACAACGTGCGGCACATTCTTCTTTGGTCATGGCTGCCATTTCTTCAGTAGAACATTTGCCTTCAACGCAAGTGGTGTCTTCTGAACCCATAATGGCGCCCATATTGGCATTGCCATGAGCATTGCCGCCCAATATTGGGGCAATTACCAATCCAATTAAACAGGTTAGCTTAATTAAGATGTTCATGCTTGGTCCTGAAGTATCTTTAAATGGATCTCCCACCGTATCTCCAGTTACCGCTGCTTTATGTGCTTCTGAACCTTTATAGGTCATTTCTCCATTAATCATAACACCTGCTTCGAATGATTTCTTTGCATTGTCCCATGCGCCCCCTGCATTGTTTTGGAAAATAGCCCATAACACACCAGATACACATACACCAGCCATATAACCGCCCAAGGACTCGGCACCCATAATGAGTCCCACAAGGATTGGAGTAATAATAGTAATAGCTCCTGGAAGCATCATTTCTCTTAAAGCTGCTTTTGTACTAATATCTACACACTTTCCATATTCTGGCTCTCCTGTTCCTTCTAAAATTCCTGGAATCTCTCTAAATTGTCTTCGCACTTCGTTCACCATTTCCATGGCTGCTTTTCCTACGGACTGCATAGCTAAGGCTGAAAATACTACTGGAATCATTCCACCAATAAATAAGGCAGCCAATACATCGGCTTTAAAGATATTAATTCCTTTTATACCGGTAAACGTTACATAGGCTGCAAACAGGGCAAGAGCGGTAAGTGCTGCAGAAGCAATGGCAAATCCTTTACCTACGGCTGCAGTCGTGTTACCTACTGAATCTAATACATCTGTACGTTGTCTTACGACTTCTTCGCATTCACTCATTTCGGCAATACCACCGGCGTTATCGGCAATAGGTCCAAAAGCGTCTATGGCTAATTGCATCGCTGTGGTTGCCATCATGGCTGAAGCGGCAATGGCTACTCCATAAAATCCGGCGAGTTCGTATGAACCCCAAATAGCTAAAGCAAATAAGATTACGGATGAAAAGGTTGATTTCATTCCTGTTGCTAGACCTGCAATGATGTTTGTGGCTGCTCCTGTAGAGGAGTTTTGTACAATATTCATCACTGGTTTTTTGCCTAAGGCTGTGTAAAATTCTGTGAATGCTGAAATTAACCATCCCACTGCTAAACCTACTAGGGTAGCATAGAATACATTCATGCTTGGAATTTCTTTCATTCCTTCACCAAAGAAATTCATGGTAATGGTTTTGGGTAGCATCCAATCGATTAGGAAGTAGCAAATAATTACAGTTAAGCCTAAGGATACATAATTTCCGAGGTTTAATGCGTTTTGTACTTGCGTTTCTTTTGCATCGTTGTTTTTAATTTTAATAAAGAAGGTACCTATAATGGAGGCTACGATTCCTAAACCTGCTATAACAAGCGGCAAAAGAATTGGACCCATATTGTTAAAGCCATCTACAAATTGAGTTCCGGAGGCTTCGCTCATATCTTTTATGATATAGTTACCTAATACCATAGAGGCTAAAACGGTTGCTACGTAAGAACCAAATAAGTCGGCTCCCATTCCTGCAACGTCTCCTACATTATCTCCTACATTATCTGCAATGGTTGCAGGGTTTCGCGGATCGTCTTCTGGTATTCCTGCTTCTACTTTTCCTACAAGGTCAGCACCCACATCGGCTGCTTTGGTGTAAATACCACCACCCACACGAGCAAACAATGCAATGGACTCTGCTCCTAAGGAGAAGCCTGCAAGGGTTTCTAGCAATAAGGACATGTTATCATAAAAGGCTGCACCATCGCCGGTCATGAATTTATTAAGGAATAATATAAAGAATAAGCTAAGACCTAAAACAGCTAGTCCTGCTACACCAAGCCCCATAACGGTTCCTCCGTTAAACGATACTTTAAGTGCATGTGGCAAGCTGGTTTTGGCTGCTTCTGTAGTTCTTACATTGGCTTTGGTTGCAATACGCATTCCTATGTTTCCTGCAAGTGCAGAAAAGATAGCTCCAAAGATAAAGGCCACTACAATCATCCAATGCGATGCGCCGGAGTATTGTGAGATGAAGAAAAGAGCAATGGATGCAATAACTACAAATACAGCCAAGATTCGATACTCTGCCCGTAAAAAGGCCATTGCACCGTCTTGAATGTTTTTAGCAATTCCTTGCATGCGCTCATTACCTGCGCTCTGGCTTGATACCCACTTGCTTTTTACTGCCATAATAATAAGACCCAAGAGCCCTAATACTGGAACAATGTATAAAATTGATTCTTTCATTTATGTAAAATTCGATTTTTAAAGGGCGCGAAATTACGACATATCGTTCAGAAAGTAAAGTTTCCAAATGCAGTCGCTTCGTATTCTTTTTTTTGCAGTCTTTTTTGTAGCCTGAATCGGATCTTGCTTCTCCCTAAAATCTGTGGCTAAAGGATGCTTTTGACGGAGCTAAACTAGGTTTAAAGATGTGGTTTGTTAGAGGTAAAAATCTTGGGTTAATTGGCGGTATTCTGCGCTGTATTGGCCTTGTTCTGTGCGTATGCTTAGATTTTGGGTAATGGTTTTGGTGGCCGTTTTGGTATAAGCAATCAGCAGCCGATTGAATGCCTTGTTTGGATGGGGCTGTATGCGCAGCATGCGGGCGCAATGCAGTTTATTTTGCTTGGCTAAGTCGTGCAGCTCCTCTAGGCAGGAATAGGGAAGTACCAGCGCTAAGGATCCTTTTAATGATAAATTCTGAAATGCATATTTAAATAAAAATTCGAGGGGAAGCATACTATTGTGTCGGGCAAGAGCCCGTTCGGTATTTTCACTTTTTAAGCCTTTAGAATCAAAATAGGGGGGATTGCTTATAATAAGATCTAGTGGGGCTTGGCTGCGATGTTTTTGCATGGGACAATGCACAAAGCTCAATCGATCAGACCAAGGACTTTGGGCCGCATTTTCTGTGGCCTCGTTGATGGCTTTTTCTGAAATATCAATGCCTGTGATTTGGCTATTTTCCGATCGCTGGGCGCAGATAAGAGCCAGCAACCCGCAACCGGTGCCTACATCTAAAATGTGCCTGCTGTGCTGCAAGGGAACCCAAGAACCTAATAGCACCGAATCGGTACCAATGGGCATGGGGCTTAAATGATGCTGCATGCTAAACTGCTTAAAGCGAAACTTTTCCAATGCTGCGAAGGTAAAATATTTGCTTTGGGCATGCTAAATTTAATGCACTTTGAATCATGAACACATGTGATGC
>CALKCM010000008.1 GCA_938086785.1 uncultured Bacteroidia bacterium | reverse complement strand
CCTTCGGCTTTATTTTTTTATGCGCGCTTGCATTTTCAAGCTTCGCTTGAAATGCGCGTGTTCCAAGGGACAGGGGATTACTAGCGTGATCCCGTTTGGGGGGGTGGCTAAACTCAAGCAAAGAAACCAAGCCTTCGGCTTTATTTTTTTATGCGCGCTTGCATTTTCAAGCTTCGCTTGAAATGCGCGTGTTCCAAGGGACAGGGGATTACTAGCGTGATCCCGTTTGGGGGTGGCTAAACTCAAGCAAAGAAACCAAGCCTTCGGCTTTATTTTTTTATGCGCGCTTGCATTTTCAAGCTTCGCTTGAAATGCGCGTGCATAAAAAAACCCGCTGTTGCGGGTTTCTTTGCTTGGTTTGCGGAGAGAGAGGGATTCGAACCCCCGGACCTGTTACAGACTCTAGTTTTCAAGACTAGCGCATTAAACCGCTCTGCCATCTCTCCGGAATGAGGGGCAAAAATAAGAGTATTCCTTATATTTTACCACCTAATTCTAAAATTCTTTAAAAATAAATTTACAAGTGCAATTCTTTCTCAATTTGACTCATGAGTCCGGAAATATATGTACTGCTAAAATTAAACTCTGCTCCGGCTGTTTTGTATATTTCTGGAATCGATCGGGTGTACCCCAAGGTTAAAGCCTCTTTGTACTGCTCTATTGCTGTGCTGCCATTCTTTAAGTAATTATTCCAAACACCTAATGCGCCTAGTTGAGCAAAGCCATATTCGATGTAATAAAAGGGAACTTCAAAAATATGCAGCTGCCTGTGCCAGCTAAAGGTTAAAGCATCCATGTAATCGGTATAGTCCACCATTCCTGTGCCATAGTCTTTGTTTAAACTCAGCCATTTGGCTTCTCGTTCTTGCCGAGTATGCGTGGGGTTAGTGTATATCCAATGCTGAAATGCATCTACCTGCGCAATCCATGATAATGTACCCGGAATGCCCTGCAATTGCTCCTCACGGGCGCGTTTTAGTTCTGCCCCATCGCTAAAGAAATACTTCCAGCCGTCCATGGATAATAATTCCATACTCATGCTAGCCAGTTCTGCTACCTCGCTGGGGGTGTCTTTGTATGCGTTTAGTTTTAAAGGGGCCATTAAAAAGCTATGAATAGCATGCCCACCCTCATGAACCATGGTTTCTAAATCCCGCATATTGCCGGTTGCATTCATGAAAATAAAAGGCATATTGGTTTTGGCCAATGGATAATTATAGCCTCCCGGAGCTTTCCCCATGCGGCTTTCTAAGTCCAAAAACTTTTTATCGCGCATGGTGGCAATGCAATTGCCAAAATATTCGTCTAAATCATTGAAACAATGAATGGTGTTCTCAATTAAATCTTCGGATGCTTCAAAGGGCTTTAAGGGGTCTAAACCTTGAGGATGCACTGCCATATCCCAGGGCATAAGAGGATCTAGATTCATCTGAACCTTTCGTTGAGTCACTTGCTTTTTAACTACAGGAACCACGTTGTTTTTAACGGACTCATGAAAATCATAACAATCTTGCACGGAATAATCGAAGCGGCACATGGCTTCAAACATATACTCTCTAAAATTATCAAAGCCTGCGTTTACAGCTACCTGATGTCGGAGCTGGATCATATCATCCATGATTCCTTCCAATTGTTCTTTTGACTCCAAACGCTTATTTGAAATGGCTTTCCAAGCTTCCTCGCGCAAGGGGCGATCTGTTTTTAACAGGTAATTACTTGCCTGCTGCATGGTTTGCTCCTTCCCTTCAATAGTAATGGACATCCCACCCATTACTGAACCATATTCTTGTGCCAGCGTGGCTAATTTAGCATTGAGCGCTATATTCTCTTCGCGGTATAGATCTACTGCACTTTTTAAGGATTTAAAATAAATAGCATCCTCCTCGGCCGTCATGACCTTTTGAGCGACTGGGCTATCTACAATTTTTTTGTTTATTTGATTGCCAAAAGGGGCAATTTTAGGTTGAATCTCTGTTACAAACTCCTCATAAGCCTTGTTGTGCGCCTCATTGGCGGTATCGCAAGTCATGTGGATGTATCGCCAAGCCATGTCTTCGCTAATGGCTGATTCAAAATCACTTACATTTTTAAGAAAAGCGCGAAGCGCCTCCTCTGTCTCAATGGGAAAGGCAATTAAATCCTGATACAGCGCTATTAACTGTTCAGCATCCTTCACCTTAAAGTCGGATGGTAAATTAAAACTCATGGATGTATGTTTACTTTCCTCGATTGGAATTTTTTGGAACTTTTGAAGCACCTCCGGCACCTTTGGATACTTTAGGGGCTTTCTTTACTGTTTTTTTGGGAGCCGTTTTCTTTGCCGCTTTCTTTTCTCCAGTCGCAACTTCCTCTTCGGTCTCTCCATCCTCTTTACCCAAGGAGTCAAAGTCCAATTCGGCTTTAACCATGTGATACCATTGAAACATTTTTTTCATGTCGCTGATGTATACACGTTCCCTATCGTAGGTTTTGGCTACTGCCTCTAAACCTGACTCTAGCTCTGCCTTAGAGGACTTATGCGTTGGAAGTTCTTCATTCGCATCCTCTTTCTTTTTTAAGCGCTTAAATACTTCCCATAAAGGCAAATCCCCTTCCTCGGTAAAAATACTTATATCATTTAAGTTGGAAGCTCGGTGCCGCAAGCCTGTGGAAGTTCTTTTTTTAGTTTGCACATTCTCTAAAACAAGCCCTGTTTTGTGACGGCTAATTACTTTGTGAACGCCAGGCATGCCTGAAACTGCTACTATATCTGTTAATTTCATTTATTTTTTAATTTTCTTTAAAGGATCCTGCTTCCCAATCAATAAATGCTTGAATTTCTGCATCGGGCATTTTATTCCCTGATTTGGGCATATTACTGGTTCCTGCTTCGTGTTTTATACTGGCTAATACCACTGCAAAGTTATCCTTCACTTTCGTGTAATCGGTAAGGATGGGACTTTGACTCGCATGGCATCCCTCACAACCTCTCGAACTTAAAAGCCCTTTGATGGTGTTTTCGTAGGTAACCTCGGAGGCTATAACTGCACTTCCCTCTTTCTCCTTTAAACAGGAGCTGAATGCAAAAGTGACTCCTAATCCAAAAAGAATAAAAGGAAGCACTGAACTTTTTAAGGAAATACGCATATAGTTAAGCAAAATTAAACCAAATTTGCATCATGTCAAAAAACAAAATCTTGACAGTTGGATTAGTGCTCCTTTCTTTATGCACTAAATTCACTGTTAAGGCACAAAATATGTTAAATTATAAAATCTCCATACCACATCCGCAAACTCACTATGCCAAGATATCCATTGAGGTAAAAGCAAGCACGGACGACTTGCATTTTACCATGCCTTCGTGGACTCCTGGCAGTTACCTCATGAGGGAATTTGCCAAAAGTGTAGATGGAGTAAAGGCGAGTATTAATGGTATAACTATACCCTTAACTAAAACTGCGAAAGGAACCTGGATGGTTTCTGGCGTAAAGTCTAGAAAGGTTTTACTGGAATATGACTTATATGCCTTCGAATTAAGTGTGCGTACGTCTTTTATAGATGCAGATCAGGCCTTTTTGCATAATACGAGCGTTTTTATGTTGGTTGAGGAATTTAAGAATGAAAAGGGGCAATTGGTTCTTGATTACCCTGCTGCTTGGAAAGAGGTATCGACTTCTTTGGATACCATGAATGGAGCGTATGTATTTGAAGATTACGATGAACTGGCTGATGCTCCCATTCAAATAGGGAATCAAACCATATTCCGTTTTGATGTGGCGGGCGTTCCTCATGAGGTTGCAATGGTTGGAATAAGCAATGCAGATGAGAAGAAGCTGAGCATGGATATGCAGCGCATGTGCCAAATTATGACTGATATTATAGGCGAACATCCTTGCAAGCGGTATGTGTTTATTGTACATAATGTGGAGAGCGGCGGAGGCGGTTTAGAACACAAGAATTCGTGCACTGTAATGATGCCTCGCTGGAGTTATACTGATGTAACGAAATATCATTCTTTCTTAGGCCTGGTGGCTCATGAATATTTTCACTTGTGGAACGTAAAACGAATTCGGCCGGCGGCATTGGGTCCGTTTGACTATGCGAATGAAAACTATACTAACCTGCTTTGGGTAGCTGAGGGAATTACCAGTTACTACGATGAGATGTCTTTATATCTTTTTGGGTATTATGATAAAAAAACCTACCTAGGCAAGCTGGCTGGTTATATTGAACGTGTGGAAAACCAACCTGGCAGCCAAGTGCAGAGCTTAAGCGAAAGCAGCTGGGATGCATGGATAAAGGCTTATAGAAGCAATGAAAATAGCGCAAATACGGGCATTTCGTATTATACGAAGGGACTGGTTATTGCAATGCTATTGGATGCAGAAATCATTGATGCTACGCATGGAAAGAAGAACCTAGACGATCTCATGCGCTACTTGTATGCTGAATATGCTGTAAAAAAAGACAGGGGCTTTACGGACCTGGAGTTTAATGAGGCGGTGGAAAAGATAT
The DNA here is from genome assembly GCA_938086785.1 of uncultured Bacteroidia bacterium. Lineage (GTDB taxonomy): Bacteria > Bacteroidota > Bacteroidia > NS11-12g > UBA955 > CALKCM01. The sequence goes on along the minus strand of CALKCM010000008.1, from coordinate 159,006 downwards.
GTGGCAAGAATATGGAATCTTTTATGAATGAGTATGTATACAGTACCAAAACCCCAGATTATGAGGCAATCATGAAAAAAATATCCATACAGCTCAATCAAAAATATCAAAATAAAAAAACCTTGGGATTGCGAACCAACCTAGAGGATGGCAAGACAATTGTAAAATATGTGCACTCTAAATCCTGTTCTTATTTGGGTGGAATTAATGTAAAGGATGAACTCGTTTCAATGAATGGAATTGCCGTAAAAGACAATATTGACGATGTCCTGCAATCCTTGGATAACAAAACCGTAGCACTAAGCGTTGTAGTTGTAAGAGCTGGCTTATTGAAGGAGATAGAGATGAGCTACCATCCCTTAAACTATCAAGATTGGTCCATTATCACACCAAAAGAAACTCCATTATCACAACTATTTTTTAGAGATTAATGTGTACCTTAACGCTTATCAAAAAAACAGATCAAATCATCTTAACTCATAACCGAGATGAGAACATAAATAGGCCGAGCCCTTTAGACCCTCAGTGGCATATGCATGAAGGGCAAAAGCTATGGTATCCAAAAGATGAAAAAGGCGGAGGAACCTGGATGGCTTGTTCCGAAGATGCTGTGGTGTGCCTGCTGAACGGAGGCTTTGAAAAACACGAATGGGCCGGACCTTACAGGCATAGCAGAGGATTAGTACCCTTGGCTGCTCTTGCATTTAAAAACACATTAGATTTTGTTGAATCGTATGATTTTTCGAATCTTGAACCTTTTACTATTGTCCATATTAATAGCGACCGCATAATTTATGCTGTGGTTTGGGATGGCAACAAAGCCCATGTGCGACTGGTAGAAGAGGAGACGGCTATTTGGAGTTCATCTACGCTTTACAATGCGAGCATAAGAGCTGATAGGTCTGCTATTTTCCAATCATTCCTTCGTTCTAAAGTACAACCTAGCCCCAAAGAAATGGTTAATTTTCACAATATTGCTGATGTTGGAAACACGGAAAATAACCTAATCATGAAACGCGAAAGTGGCGTTCAAACCTTGTCTATTTTTCAAGTGGCCTTGGGAGCTACTAATTTTGAAGCAAATTATTTAGACTTACAAACCAATAATGACTTTTTTGAAGCCCACAGCCAAATGGCCTAATTGGTTAATAACCATACGCATGCCTGAGTTCTGGAACTACAGGATTATCTATTTCTTTGTATTAATTTGGTTAACGTTTAAAGTTATAATTGGGGCCAGAGGAAGGTTTTATCCCTTCGCATTAAACCGCATTATCGATGAATCTGGGGGTTTTTCTGGAGCTAGCAAAGACTTAATAAATAAGCAGTTTGACCAAGGTCTTTTTCCAAAAACCTTATTTTTAAAGCATGAAGATGTTCTGGAAGCAAAGGAGATTATCACACAGTCCTTCGACTACCCTTTTATTTTAAAACCCACTCATTTAAATCGAGGAGTAGCGGTTCTTAAAATCAATAACGAATCTGATTTAGATCGATATCTGAAACAAACTACTTTTGATTTTCAGGCGGAGGAATATTTAAGTCAAGGAATAGAAGTGGCTGTTTTTATTGCTAATCCGTTGGATGAACCTTTAAAAATTCTTAGCATTACTGGAAAAGAATTTCTAAGTGTTGAGGGAGATGGGATACAAAGTATACATGCGCTTTTAAGGAGGAATTGGAGGTACAATATGTTTGCAGCTGAAATTAAGCCCTTCTGGAAAAACAAGTGGGATCGCGTTCCAGCCAAGAAAGAACGCGTTCTAATACAGCCTATTGGCAACCACAATAAAGGAACCCGTTTTATAGATGAAAGCCACCGAATAAGCCCTGAAATGGAGGCTTACTTTCAGAAAATTGTTCCTCAAAGTATTCAATATGGAAGATTTGATATTAAAGTGGAAAATTGGAATGGCCTTTGCACTGGTGAAGGTCTAAAGATCATTGAATTTAATGGGACCATTGCAGAACCTGTCAACTATTTGGATGAAAAATATGGATACTTTGATATCCAAAGAATCATGTTTAAACACTATAAGTGGCAATATAAAATTGCTAAACAAATGTTGGATAGAGGTTTTCATGCCCCTTCCTTTGTTACAGGTTGGAGACGAACATTGGAGGGAAGTCGGTTCAGAAAAAAATTGAAAGATATAAGAATTGATTAAAAAAATAAACCTAACCTACAATGAAAACAAAAAATGCATTTTTAGCAGCTATCGCATGCATCACAAACCTAACATTGGCTCAAACGAGCTCAAGTATTGATTTTAGTTTTGGTATGGGAGTAAAGGCCCAAACCATTGCTTTAGGGATGAATCGATTGCATAAAATAGGAAAGAAAGAAAAACTAAGTCTGGGCTATGGGATAAGGTATACTGGCTATTCTGGCAAAGACAATGAATTTATTACTGCAGCTGCAGAAGTCTCAGAGGGTAATCTTTTCAAACCTCAAAACGAAGCGAAATTAGATACCTTAACCATGGATGGAAATGTGGGATCTATTAATGCGGCAATTTATATTGATTATGCCTTGAATGATAAATGGCATATTCAATTTAATATAGATGCCATTGGATTTTCTTTTGGCGGGGAAAAAACAGGGACTTTTATGGCTGAAACTCAAAATGCATCGCAAAATAAAGTGAGATCCAAACCTACCAGAACAAATCTTTTGTTAACCGGCGATTATGATAGAGGCAGTTTAAACTCCGAGTTTTTTGTTGGATATCATTTAAAAGAGAAACACCGCCTTAAATTGGGATTGAGTTTTGTCTTTAACGAATACACTACCATCAGCACACTCACCTTTAATAATAGCCGCTTTAGAGTGAAAAACCTGATGCCCATGATTGGGTATAGCTACATTTTATAATTCATTGAGGCAATTTAGATTTGGCGCTTGCCCGACACTTGAATTACTGATGGGTTAAACCAATCCGATCTGACAATTGTTTAAAAGCCATTTTATAATCAAACTCTGTATCGCGCGGAGTTTTTTGTTTGTACACCACGTTTCCCATAGAATCTTTAAAGATAATACTGTAAAATAAAAACGCCTTTTCTGCTTCAATTTCGTCATAGTTCATGCGGCCAAACTTGGTCATGTACATTCGTGCAGTATCCCCTTTGGGATCAAAAAAGTACTGCCCATCGCTAAACCAGAGGGAAACGTCCATGGATTCTCCCGGAAAACGATCTGCCACTTCTTTGTGCCGCTTATACCGCGCCCATTTTATGGGAATATTTCTGTTTAACCAACTGTACTCAGCTACGGAAAGAGAATCATCGTCGTAGGCAATACCTGACCAAAGTATGGCATTAAGAATAGTTGGAGTGCTGTTTAAATTTTCATAAGAAAGGTGTTCCTTCTTCAAGGTGTTCTTAAATTTGGTGTGTACGCCCCACTTCAAGAAAAAAGTGAGTAACATGTATGCTGAGCTGAGAACCCAACCAGCTCGCGTGAGTCTTTTTCTGACCGCCGTATTTCTTTTAAAGAATAAGGCTGCAATTAATAAAATTAGCCATGGAATGGTATATAATGGATCAATAACACTAATATTATTAAAAGCCACTTGATAATCGCTAAAAGGCAAGAAAAGACGGGTTCCATAGGTTGTACAACAATCGAGCAAGGCATGGGTAAACAGTCCTAGGAACCAAAACCAATACCACCTTGTTCTACTCACATCTGCCTTACTCCATCGCGCAGCCAACCAGGCTAGCGGAAACGAAATAAGCACATGTGTTAGGAGTGAATGGGAATAGGCCCGATGGGTTTTTAATTCAAAAATAGGATCTGTACTAATTAGCTTGGCAAGAACGTCTAAATCTGGAATGGTACCAGCGATAGCTCCAAGCAACATGGCTTTATTGCCCAATTTATTACCTAAAACAGCCTCTCCTACAGCTGCACCTAAAACAATTTGGGTTAATGAATCCACAGTGCAATTCTAAGGGTAAATATCAAACTTTAGTGACCTAGAAAGAAAAAATATTCAGTTCTTGATAAATGTTGACTCTTTTATGAATTTAGCGTTCATTAATTTCAAGCCAAATTCATGTATTTGTTTCGACTCAACCTAAAAATTAGTTACATTTGAAAGCAGAATAGTACGCATGAATAAACAAGAAATTATCGAACGATTTATACGTTATGTAACCATTGATACGGAAAGCGACGCAAGCTCGGAAACTACACCTAGCACAGCAAAACAATGGGACCTTGCGAATAAATTAGTGGAAGAATTAAAGCAAATGGGAATGCAGGAGGTAAGCATTGATGAAAATGCATACATTATGGCCACTTTACCTAGTAATGTGGAGCATGAAGTACCTACCATTGGCTTTGTTTCGCATTTCGATACAACACCAGATTTTACGGGAGCGAATGTAAAACCTCAAATCATTGAAAATTATGATGGAGGAGATATTACATTAAACGAGAAGGAGAATATCATTCTCTCACCCACATATTTCGAGGACTTGCTTATGTACAAAGGTCAGACCATTATAACTACTGATGGGACTACATTGCTTGGAGCAGATGACAAGGCTGGAATTACCGAAATAATGACCGCTATGGAATACCTCATTAACCATCCTGAAATAAAACATGGAGCCATTCGTGTTGGGTTTACCCCCGATGAGGAGATTGGACGAGGAGCGCATAAATTTGATGTTGAAAAATTTGGCGCAGAATGGGCATATACGATGGATGGCAGCCAGGTTGGTGAGTTAGAATACGAGAACTTTAATGCAGCTGGAGCAACGCTTAGTTTTAAAGGAAAGAGCGTTCACCCCGGATATGCCAAAGGAAAAATGATAAACTCCATGTTACTTGCCAGCAATTTTTTGGCTCAGTTACCACAGGCGGAAGTACCGGAGAAAACAGAAGGTTATGAGGGGTTCTACCACGTCTATGATTTTCAAGGCGGCATAGAAGAAAGCAAAGTAACTCTGATTATTCGCGATCATGACAAGGATAAATATGAGGCAAGAAAAGCATTTATTGCAGAGCAAGCGGCAAAAATAAACGCCCAATACGCCAAGCAGTTTGGAGGAGATATTGTCGATTGTGAGATTAAGGATCAGTACTTTAATATGCGTGAAAAAGTAGAACCGGTGAAGCATATTGTAGATGTTGCAGAACAAGCCATGAAAGACCTAAGCATCGTGCCTCTTATTAAACCCATTAGAGGTGGAACAGATGGATCGCAATTAAGTTATATGGGCCTGCCTTGCCCTAATATATTTGCGGGAGGTCACAATTTCCATGGCAAATACGAATACGTTCCGGTAGAGAGCATCGTAAAGGCCACCAAAGTAATTATTCGGATTGCCGAGTTGGTTGCAAAAAGTTGATAATTGATGGCATAATATTTGTAACTTTGGCACTAAATGAAAAGAATGTTGAAGCAGTCTTTCTTGGCCTTTTTAAGTCTCATTTACGCAAATATTCAGGCTCAAGAAATTACAATTAACCCCTTTTTAAATACTCCATCACGGGTTATCTTTAAAGATAAGGGACCCTCTTTTTCTAATTATACTTTAGTTCTTCAAAAATTCTTAAAGCATTCTAAGAGTACGAGTTGGGAGCCCATTCGCACTTATAAAGACGGGATAGGTCAATCGCATGTAAGACTTCAACAATTTTACCAAGGAGTTAAAGTAAGTACCGGAATATTCATTATTCATGTGAAAGAAAACACGATTCTTAGCATAAATGGAACCTATGTTCCAGAGGAATTATTGAAAGGAGAGCAAAAAATAGCTTCGGAAGAGGCAATCGAAAATATGCTCCGTTCTTTTCCTTCTGAAACCTATTATTGGCAAGATGAAAGCATGAATCACTTTTTGCAGGAGCTTACAAAGGTGGGAGATACGAGCTACCATCCTCGCCCTACCATGGCCTATTGTTCTCCTAACTTTGATATATCTCAGCCGCATCGCTTGTGTTTTGTAGCGAATATTTTTTCTCAAACACCCTTGTTTGGAGAAAAAGTATACATTGATGCGCAAACAGGCGATCTGATTGCCAATGAAAGCCAAATACTGGACGGAAATGTAACAGGGAAAGCACTTACGAAGTACAGTGATACCCAATCCATGGCTACAGATAGCACGGGAGTTGGGAATTATAGGTTGAGAGAAACCGTGCATGGAAATGGGATTGAAACCTATAATATGCAAAAGGGAAGATCCTATGGGGCTGCCGTAGACTTTACGGATACTGATAATTTTTGGAATAATGCGAATGCAAACCAAGATGAGGTGGCGGGAGATGCCCATTGGGGTGCTGGAATAACGTATGACTATTTTTTCGACCGATTCAATCTCAATAGTTTTGATGATAAGGGTACTAAAATTAGAAGCTATGTGCATTACAGCAGCAATTATTATAATGCGTTTTGGAGCACGGGCTGCAATTGCATGACCTATGGCGATGGAAATGGAGGAAACCCCTTTCCGCTCACCTGCCTGGATGTAATTGCACATGAAATAGCTCATGCGGTGACGACTAATTCAGCGAACTTAATTTATAGAAATGAAAGTGGAGCCTTGAATGAAAGTTTCTCAGATATTTTTGGAAATACGATTGAGGCCTATGGAAAACCGAATGGCTGGAGTTGGGCCATTGGCGAGGAAATAAGTTCTTCTGGGAAAGGGTTTAGAAATATGGCTAATCCCAATTTAAGAAATCATCCAAAATACTACCATGGAGTGCGATGGTACTTTGGAACAGGAGATAATGGTGGTGTGCACCTCAATAGTGGCGTGCAAAATTATTGGTACTATCTACTTGCAAATGGAAGCTCTGGTACTAATGAAAAGGGAGATGCTTTTACCATTGATAGTTTAGGTTTGGAGACGGCAGCAGATATTGCCTATCGGAATTTAAGCGTATATCTTACGAGGAGTTCGAATTACAGCGAGGCTCGCACTTATAGCATTGCTTCTGCTATTGATTTATTTGGATCTTGCAGCAAGGAAGTAATTATGGTAACCAATGCTTGGTGGGTTTGTGGAATTGGCGATAAATATGACTCTAGCGAGGTAAAAGCTAATTTTGTGGCGGATACCTTCGCTTGCCACCCTTCGCAGGCTTTTACATTCAAAAATACCAGTACGAATAGCACTAAAAATGAATGGTTTTTTGGCGATGGAGATACCAGCCAAAAACGAAATCCGGAACATACGTACTCGTCCTATGGGGATTTCTCGGTTAAGTTAAGAGCCACTTCTTGCTTTAAAAATAAACAGGATAGCATTACTCGTATTTCATATATAAAAATTGATTCTACTTTTGACATTTGCAATGCGGCAATTATGCCTCGAAGTGGAACGGATTCGGTGGAACGATGCGCTGGATTTGTTTATGACAATGGAGGCGAATCGGATTACATCGCTTTGGTGAAATCCAATCTTAAAATTACTGCTCCTAATGCAGATTCCATCCGATTAAGATTTCTTTACTTGGATTATGAGAGAAATTATGATTCTATGGTGCTGTTTGGCAAAAACACAACTCAAGCAGAAAAAATTGGTCAATACACCGGTAATGCAACTCCGAATGGAGGCAATTGGATGACGATTCCTGGCGATGTATTTTGGGTCAAACATTATAGCGACCCTTTTGTAGAAGGAGCTGGATTTAAGATTGAATTTGAATCTTACCATCGCAGCTTCTCCTCTGAACTCATTCAAGATACCACTTTGTGCTTGGGAGATAGCTTAATCCTTAGTCCTCTTAAAAAAGGAGGAAGTCAAAGCGGATTTTATCATACTTGGAGCGATGGATCACATGCCGATACACGAAGGATTCAACCCATTAAAGACACGCTTGTTTGGGTAGAGACGATTGATGTATGTACTAAAGAAACCGTTCGAGATAGCCTAAATATTTATGTAAGGGATCCTTTACGCATATCAGTGGATAAGGACAGCTTGCTCTTTTGCATTAACAAACCCACCCGTTTGGGAACCATTAGTTCTGGTGGAGACTCCTTAGATTACAGATATTCTTGGACCAGCTCTAGCAATACAAATTCCTATGAAGACCTTGTTTTACTGGATACGATATTAGTAAAAGTAACCTTAACTGACGGGTGCACTGCAAATCCTGCAATGGACTCAGTTCTTATTTACACGCATCCAAGTTTGGCCTATGCTAAACCGTTAGATACCATTTTATGTAGAGGGACGGCCCTAAGTATAGATGTACTTCCCTCGGGTGGTATAGGATCTGGATATACCCTTAATTGGGATCACGGAAAAACGGGAGCTATTTCTGAAACGCCTATTAAAAACGAAGTTTATTACTTTACCTTGAGCGATGGATGCTCTCCTGATGTGCGCGATAGCATATCTGTGGATTTATATGATGCCATTCAAATAAACGCACTGAGAGACACCACTCTCTGCGATGGGCAAGAATTACTTTTAGGAAGCAATGCACGTGGTGGAAAAGCTAGCTCACGAGCGATTCGTTGGCTACCAGGAAACTTAATAGGCAATACACAGCGTTTTAACCTGCCGAACGGAACAATTATTACAGCTATAGCTGAAGATGGCTGTACCGTAAAAAGCGACACGACTACCCTATTATTAAGCAAGCGAGCGCCTCTGCAGGCAACGATAAGTTCGAGTCTTGGGGCTATTTGTATTAACCAAACATCTGTTTTAACACTTGGTCAGACGGGAGGAGTTGCAAGCCAGCGGAAACAATATTTGAATGGTTTGATTGAACCGCAAACATCCGTTCCGGTGAGTCCCACATTTATTGGAAATACGAAATATGTTATTCTTGTGGATGATGGATGTTCTACACCCGCTAGGGATAGTATAGATATTAGGGTTTTTGATTTACCCGAGGCAAATCTAAGCATATCGGCTAGAGAGATATGTGAGGATGAGACGGTGACCTTAAGTTATAGTTCTGCTCAAACCATTACTGACTTTTGGTGGAAAACTACAATTATTGATAGCTTTAAGTCTGTCTCAAATAATCAAATCATAAATGCACCAAAACCGAATAAATATATTCTTGGGGCTTCGTTTACAGATGCGAATGGCTGCAGTAATGTGGCTAGTATGGCCGATACCTTTAAAGTGTATGCAAAACCTTTTGCGAGCTTTACGGTAAATCCTGTTATAACTAATATAGAAAACAATAGGGTTGATTTTACGAACACTCAAAGTGGTTCGCTCACTTGGATATGGCTTTTTGGAGATGGCGAATCGGAACTAAACACCACTGCTCCAAGCCATTTGTTTAGGGATACGGGAACCTTTACGAGTACTTTAATTTGCAGTACCCTTCCTGGCTGCAATGATACCGCTATGGCTACCATCCGTATTAATGATGTGTATCGCCTTTGGCTGCCGAACACTTTCTCGCCAAATGAGGATGGATTAAATGATAATTTCATTGTTCAGGGACGTGGCATTAAGAGTATAAAAATGGCGATTTACGATCGTTGGGGATCTCAAATATTTGAATCTTTGGATATGAATACGGGCTGGGATGCTGGTAATTATCCAGACGGTCAATACATTGTTGTTCTAGAAATACATGATGTACTGGGTGAAATCCACCATGAAAAAGGAGTGGTTCACCTGACTCGCTAATTCTTTTGGAGGAGAATCCTTGGACATTAGGGACTCTAAATTGTCATAAGCAAGCCTATCTTTGCACGAGTGGAATATTATACCTATTGGGACTTAGCAACGGCTTCTTCGGCTCCTATGAGCGATGAGGGCGTAATCAAGGTTGCGGCTATAGCTGTTCTCATTGTTGGAGTTTTAGTTCTTTTATTTAACAAGAGGCTTCCCTTAGAGTTTAGGCGTTCGGCGCCTTATGGGATTCTGGGCTTGGGTCTGCTTTTATTTGCTTCGTATTTTTATATTGAATATGCAAAAAAGTCATTGCCTGAAATGAAGATGGCATCAAAAAAACAACTTTCGAAAGTGACAGAGGGCCGCATTTCTAACTATAAGGAGAAAATATTGAATGCGCCGAGGGGAGGTACTCAAACTGTGGCAAGTTTCGATATCAATAAAACTTCATTTCACTTTTCTGGGCTTAATTTAAGTGGGGAAAAGGCGTTTACGCTTACCCATGGCAAGGGTGGTATTTTAAACAATTCCATGCAGGCGAGAATTACTTACGACTCGAAACAAAATCACATCTTAAAAATAGAATTAGCCAAAGAATGACTTTTCAATCAAACGATCCCTTACATGGGGTAAAGCTTGCAGATATTGTTGAATATTTATACAATGAATACGGCTGGGAAGAACTTGGAGAACGGATAAACATTCGGTGTTTTACCCATAACCCTTCGATTAAATCTAGCTTAAAATTTTTACGAAGAACTCCTTGGGCTAGGGACAAGGTAGAGCAGTTGTATCTGAGATCTATAGATTAGGAGACAAAAAAAAGCCTTCCGAAATCGAAAGGCTTTGAAGTGGGAGCTACAGGATTCGAACCTGTGACCCTCTGCTTGTAAGGCAGATGCTCTGAACCAACTGAGCTAAGCTCCCTTTTGTAAAGATTATCCCAAAGGGTTTGCAAATATAATGCGTTTTTGAATTTATTGTACTCATTTATAAAAAAAAGGTGCGAGAGTTTTTCTGGCACCTTTTAATTTAAATATAAGGTATTGATTAATAATTCTTTGTGTGTTTAATGGTTTCTCCAGATTTTTTAATTTTAACTTTTCCGGAACCGTCTGCTCCTAATACTTGGACTTTACCCATGCCGAGCGCTTCTAATTTATCTTTTAAGACAAACATATCTCCTCCAACTATAATCACTAATTTGTCTAAGTCTATATTCTTTTTGGCTAAGGCATCAATTTCTGCCTTGGTTATTTTTTGAAGCACTTCATTTTGCTTTTCCATGTAATCCAAGGGTAAATCTCTATTTCCTATTCTGTAAAGCATTCCTAGCTTTTGGCCAAGAGTTTCGTAGTTTAATGATTGGCTCGCTAATAGGGCATCTTTCGTAAATTTAAATTCATCTTCTGTTAAGCCTTTATCCTTATATTCTTGGAGATTATAAAGTATTTGAACAATAGCGCTATCGGTGGCATTTGCTTTTACCTGGGCACTTATCCTATAGAAACCTGGCATGTCTTCGTAGCCGGAAGAGAAACCACTTCTAATGCCGTAGGTCCATGCTTTGTCTTCTCTGATATCTAAGTTCAATCGAGAGTTAAAGTTACCACCCAATGCAAAGTTCATAATTTGACTTTTATAAAAGTTTCCATCAACATCAAAAGGCATGGATTTAAAACCCAAGGTAATTTGTGAGTTTTGCGAATTGCTATAATCCACTCCAAAAACCTGACTGGTTTTCATTTCATTAAACTGGGTAGGTTTTGGGACAGAATATCCTTTCTTTTCCCAATCGCCCAAAAAGGCTAATTCCTTGATGGCCTCGGCCTGATTAATGTTTCCTCCTACAACAACAACCGCATGGTCTGGGCTAAAAAACTCTTCGTAGAATTTTTTACAATCAGAAATACTAATATCTGCATAATCGCTTGCTCCAACATAGGCAGACATTACATTGTCTCCATACATTACTTTATTCCATGCATTATTTACTCCTACCCCTTTGGTTCGTAGAGCACTTTTCGCATTTTGAATCATTTGCTTTTGATCTTTGGAATATTTATCCTTGTCCCAACGGGGTTTGAACATGGCTTCTTTTAGCAAAGCCACCGCTTCAGCAAAGTTCTCTTTATCCGAATTTAAACTTATAGTCATCCCTGTTTTTCCACTTCCAAAGCTAAAGTTTGATGCAATGGCTTCTAAGCGTTTTTCAAGATCAGCAGGAGCTTGCAGTTCCGTTCCTTCATTCATAGATGAGGTCATGGCTTCACAAGTACCTAAAGGATATTTACTTCCTTCGAGCAACCGGCCACCTTTCATATTTATGTAAAGGGAGATATTGTCTGTCTCATTGGTTTGAGTTCCCAACACTTTCACTCCATTTTTAAGATTTACTGAGTATACACCGGGAACCTTAGCAACCTTAGGGGCACTTGGAGTTGGCTTTATACTTCGATCAAAATCATCTACTGTTGGCTTATGGACCAAGCCAAAGTATTCGGCGGCGGCTGCTGGATTTTCATACCCTGCATTTGGGTTTAAACTTTCGTATACAAATTCATCTTTATTGTCTTTTTCGCTAGATGGCAATGGTTTGATAATTACGGTGGATGAATTCTTTCCTTTGATGTATTTGTTATACACCCGAATGATATCTTCCTTAGTTACGCTTTCGTATTTTTTCCACTCATCTGAATTTTTGTACATTTTACCATAGCTCAAGTACCAATTTTGACTTAAGTCATTGGCTTTTCTCTGAGCACTTTCCATTCCATTGGTAGATCCTTTTTTGAAGACAACTTTAGCTCGAGCCAAATCGTCATCTGAAAAACTTTCAATGGTAAATGCGTTTACAGCATCACTCATTGTTTTTTGAAGATCTGCGATTTGCTGCATGGGATATCCCACAATAAGAAGAGCAATTTCTCCTGCTAATTCATGATTTATAGAACTTAAGGGATTGTTTTCAAAACCTACTTGCAGTGCTTTCTCATCCTCCATAATGCTTTTATACAGATAGGAATTTTGCCCTGAGTTCATGATGTATGCTAAAAAATCTAAAGCGGGCTCATCTGGATGACGCGCGGGTACTCCTACGAAGGATTGGTATACGAGCGGAACGGATGCATTAATATCTATTTGAGATATTGCTTTATCTTCTTTTAAAACAACTGGTCTTACTCGTTGTTTTCGCACATCGGGGCCCCGATTTATGCTGCCATAGTATTTTGCAGTCCACTTTACAACCTCTTCTGGATTTACATCTCCTGAAACAATAACAGCCGCATTATTTGGGCCGTACCAGCGCAAGAAGAAGTTCTTTAAATCATTGCTATCTGAATTATCCAAGTCATCTAAATAACCGATGGTTTCCCATGAATATGGATGATCGGAGGGGTATAACTGCTGTCCTACTAGCTCTCTTAAGAATCCATAAGGGTTATTAAACCGCTGTGCTTTCTCATTTTTAATTGTACTTCTTTGAATTTCAAATTTTTTCTGGGTAAATGCTTCTAAGAAAGCACCCATTCGATCGGCTTCCATCCATAAAGCAGTTTCGGTAAAATTACTTGGAAAGGTCTCGATATATACGGTTCTATCACGAGTGGTGTTTCCGTTAACCGTTCCTCCATATTGCCTTATTAGTCTAAAGTGTTCTTCATCTTCTACGTGTTTGGAGCCTTGGAATAACATATGCTCGAAAAAGTGAGCAAAACCACTTTTACCTGGAGTTTCTCTTGCAGAACCTACATGGTAGGTGACATTTAAATGCACCACTGGATCACTATGATCTTCATGAATTAAGAGTGTCAATCCGTTGGGAAGCTCATACTTTGAATAGGAAATATCCATGGCTTCGGTGGCTTCAAATTTTTCAATGAGCTTTGCTTGGGCAAAAACACTTACTGAAAATAGTGTTAGAAGACTTAGAACTAATATTTTTTTCATCGGGCGCAAATTTAAACTAGAAGTGCAATCTTTAAAAGAAAGAAATGACAAAGTGCGCTAGGGTTCGATTAAAAATCATCATTGCTCCGTCATAAATTCAGAAAATAGCGCTTTCCTGAATCGTTCTCTATTCTTGGCATTTCGTCTTATGCTGTATTTAGAACTATTTAGGATACCACCTTTGTAATACCTTGTACCAAAAAGCAGCAAAGGAACAGCAGCAATGGGATGGGTATGAACACTTAGCCAATATGCGCTGTAAACAAAGCCTCCATTAAGCAAGATAGCGTTTATTCCGTTCTTTACATCTCCTGAATAGAACTGACCCATGCCTGGAATAATGCTGAGTCGAGCAGCAAGCTTTGGATTTCTTTTTCGACGGCTCAGTTTTTTTAAGATTAAAGTACATTGACTTTTACTCTTGAGTTCAAAGCTATCGTAAGCCAATATGCGAATGCACTCTTTGTAGTCGAAATTTTCGAAGCTTATTGCAAATTTTAAAAACAAAACATCCTGGGGATTAAGTCCATTTCGCTCTGCTACTTCAAGCATATTTTCTGCATAGTTCCAATACTGTCGAGTATAAAAAATAGCAAATAGCTGCATGCTTTGCCTTTGAATGGAGGAGCTATCTGAGGATAAATAATCTTGGTGGTAGTCTAAACAAAACTTGGCATCTTTAATCAGTGCCTTTTGCATGTAAAGATTAAAAAGTACGTTATTTACTTCCTTTTTTTTGTCTACATCATTCGTATAAAATTGTAGTTTTTTAAGTATTCGAATAGAGGAAATTGTATCTTTTCTCATTAAGTACACTTTAGAAAGACTATCTAAGGATGCTGTACTTTGAGATTTAAGATTATAAAGTAGCGATGTAATGCTTAAAAGAATAAATAGCTTCTTCATAAATAATGTCCTTTTTAAAATGCCGATCGTGTTTTAAAGATGTTTGAGTACCAAAAATACCAGCCACATAGAAACCTCCGGTTAAACCAGCGCTTATATAGGTTAATGGATGTTGTCCCAAGTGCTTTGCGAAAACTAAAGTAAGCCCGGATAAAAGGGCTGTGTTTGTAAAACTTCCCAAGGCGTCTATATTTCTGCCAATGTAAAGTTTCCCTAATCCAGGAATGAGACTAAGCGTTGCTGCAATTGCACTTCGTTTTTCTGATTTATTTGAAAAGGCAAAAAAACGATCTCTGAAATAATAGGTTTTTAAAATACTCTTATTCTTGGTATAATACTCGGATAAATGATCGTGTTTTCTGGAAAGGATTCTTCGAATAAAATTAAGATAAATCGAATCGGCACCCCTTATGGGAACTGGACTTGAAAAAACATGACGTACTTGAATCCATCTCTTTCTATGCAGGGGGTTCTTCAATCCAGAAATAAGATATTCCACTTTATGGAAGGAATCTACCTGTGCATTTAATTTTAAGGCTTCCACTCTATTTTTATCACTTTTCGTAGATTTTGCAAGCAGTATAGACTCCTCGGCTGCGGTTTGGTCGTCTCTTTTATTTTTTAAGTGATTTAAATACTTCTTTAATTGAATCGTATCAATATCGGCATCAAAGCTTGACTGGGCATTTAAACCAAGCATAAAAAACAAAAGAATGGTTAAATTAATGAATCGCATCCCTATTGAGCCCTGTTTTATGCGCATGATATATAGTGGGATAGATCCCATGACACCTGCTCACGCGATCAATTGAATAAAAAACACCAAGAATTCCTTTTTGAGAAAGTGCTTGTAGCCCGTAATTGGCACAACTGGGATAAAAGCTACACATGGCACCATCGTGAGATGAAATAAATTGCTTGTACATCCAATAGCTCGGATACATTAAAGTACTGGCTGCTGTTTTTTTCTCATGGGTCTGAAGCCTTACTCCATTGTTGGTTTTTGAACCAGCATTTTCAACGAATTCAACCAGTTTACTAGACTGACCAAAAAGGGTCAAAGGCAGTAAAAAAACCAGTAAATTAAAGGCTTTCATTTCAAGCAAATATAATTAAAAAAAAAAGATTGATTGGTTTAGATTTGCTGCAATGCAAATTAATATTGGCCAAATAATCAAGGAGAAGAATCCCGTCTTATTTAAACTACTTCCTAGCAGACTTTTGAAATGGCTAAAGAAGCTACTTCGTGAAAAAGAAATAAATGAAGTATTGGCTGATTCAGAAGGAGTGGAGGATGTTGCCTTTGCCAACTTAGTATTGGAAAAAATTGGAGTAAAAATAAATACGAAGGGCTTGGAACACATCCCAAAGTCGGGCCCATGCATTATCGCTGCGAATCATCCTCTAGGGGGAGTAGATGGAATGGCATTGTTGCGTGAGGTTGCATCCATTCGACCAGATGTGCGATTTGTAGTGAATGATATTTTATTAAAAATACCGAATTTCAAGACGGTTTTTGTTGGAGTAAACAAACATGGTTCATCACCAAGAGAACAACTTCTTAAAATAGAAGAAATTTATAAATCTGACATGTGCATATTGGTTTTTCCTGCTGGCTATTGTTCCCGAAAAATTGATGGAGTTGTGCAAGATGCCGAGTGGAATCCATCCTTTGCTAAAAAAGCAAATAAATACAATATCCCCATTGTCCCTGCATCCATTAGAGCAGTAAATACAAAGAGGTTTTACGCTATAAATATTTGGAGAAGACGTTTTGGAATAAAAGCAAACCTTGAACTCGTGACACTTCCTGATGAAATGTTTAAGCAAAAAGGCAAAACAATAGATTTCACTTTGCACCCTGCTATTTCAAAATCAGAATTGACCAAAACAGGCAAATCAAAAGACTGGTCAAATAAAGTGAGAGAAGTCGTGTATAGTTCTCTTTAAGCCTAAAGTAACCACTCTTTAGTCAGACCGGAAATATCTGCTATTTTCTTGACCTAACAAAGCTATTTAGATGCCTTTGGCGCTTTCTGCACCGGGCTATAAAGTCTATCTTACTGCCGCATTGAGAGATTAAAAACCAGTACTTTTGAAGATCAAGAAAAAATCTAATTTGAGTAATAATGCTTATTATTGCATATCAAAACTCATGTGTTCACAAACTTCAGCAATTATTAACGCCTATCCGAAAGAGATAGTTTCGAAGGAACTCTCAAAAATTAATTTTGTGCGCCCAACGAATAACGGTGGGAATGAAATCTATATTTTTGATGCCTCTGAAAGTGAAATATTAATGAATGAAGTAGGTCGCTTAAGAGAAATTTCCTTCAGAGATGGAGGAGGTGGAACTGGAAAATCAATGGATATTGATGATTACGATTTAGGAGATAAATGCTATCATCAACTTATTGTTTGGGACCCTATTGAACAGAACATTATTGGTGGATATCGGTACATTCTATGCCGAGATGCGAGAGACAAGGACGGTCATTACCACTTAAGTACAGAGGAAATATTTAATTACTCCCAATCCATGAAGTCGAACTATCTTCCTTATACCATTGAGTTAGGCAGAAGTTGGGTACAACCAGCCTACCAGCCAAGACCTGGGAATAGAAGTGGATTGTTTTCTCTCGATAATTTATGGGATGGACTTGGAGCTCTTGTGGTTATCCATAAAGATGATATTCAATATTTCTCGGGTAAAATGACGATGTACAATACGTACAATAGGGAGGCAAGAGATTACATCCTCTCGTTCCTGCATGAAATCTTTCCTGATAACGAAAAACTGGTATCGATTAATGAGTCTTTTGTAATACCTACGGATTGCAGTGCGTTTATATCAGAAATACGTGAACTTAATTTCAAGGAAGCTCATGCCAAATTAAATCAAAAGGTGCGTGAACTGAATGAAAACATTCCTCCCATGTTCAATAGCTACATGAACCTCTCCCCGACAATGAAAACCTTTCCCACTTGCGTAAATAATCATTTTGGAGGTGTTGAAGAAACGGGAATAATTATAAAAATTGCGGATATTTATGAAACCAAAACAAGTAGACATGTAAAGAGTTACTTGAAGTATCTGGAATCAAAAGAATAAAAAAATCAGAATAGATTAAATCTAAAAAACTTAATGCCCTGAGGTATGTTCTTCTTTCTATGGGTACTATACATACTTTTAAGAAAGAACAAAAAATTCCAGCGACCATAAGCGAAGTGTGGGATTTCATCTCATCTCCAAAAAATTTAAAGGAAATAACTCCGTCCTATATGGGTTTTGACATAATCTCTGAAGAAGATACTTCAATGATGTATCAAGGAATGATCATTTCTTATATTGTAAAACCCCTCTTTAAAATACCTATGAAATGGACTACTGAAATAACCACAGTAAAAGAACATGAATATTTTGTTGATGAGCAAAGATTCGGACCATATTCCATGTGGCACCACAAACATTTCATAAAAGCGATTGAAGGCGGAGTTCTAATGACCGATTTAATTCATTACAAACTTCCCCTTGGCAAATTAGGTAATATTGGCTCGCCTTTTGTAAAGTCGCAATTAGACGGCATTTTTGATTTTAGATTTGAAGCGATGGAACGAAAGTTCGGTAAATTTTAACCTTACTACTTTTATTCTACGCCAATCTTAGCTTGGAGAAGACTTCCATTCAATCTGGCTTTAACCACATATATACCTGGCTTGAGGCTTGAAACATCTAAACTGTTGTACCTATTGAGGACATTTTTCAAAACTCGCTTCCCAGCCAAATCATAGAGTTCAACTTCTGCTTTGGGCATACCATTTATAATTATTTCATTATCGGCAGGATTTGGGAAAATTAAAACATCCGATGGATGAATAGCCTTAGTAGTATTCATACGAATGACCTCTTTTACTGCTCCAAAAGCATTTACCTTACCGAAACCATAAATATTATTTGAATCTTCGCTACCCGTAAAGTTGTCCTTTAATGCGGTTTTCCTTAGGATCGTTCTTATTTGCTCAGGGTTAAGCCTTGGATTAGCCTCCAACATAAGAGCTACTATTCCGCACACATGGGGCGATGACATGCTTGTTCCACTTGCCAATATCCATGCATGTTCCTCTCCATTCCAGTTCGATTTAAAAAGAACACTTCTGTTTTGCCAAGGAGCAATATTTTCTGTTTTATAACTTGAAATAACATATGATCCCGGTGCAGAGATATCTGGTTTGGTTCTTCCCCCTACATTTGGTCCAATACTACTAAACCCACTGGCCTCTCCTACCATGACTCTTTCTTTTCGTATAACCGTATCTATATCTACCCATGAATTGCGGGGTACATAGGACCCTACACTAATTGTTTTTCTGCCTGTCCCTCCATTTTCTCCATTGGAATATTCCCGAGTTCCTTTTAAATAATTAGGGTCTGATGCATAATCATTTCCTCGTACTGCATTGGTAAAACTCCCCGTCGTCCAGCGATACGGTTGCCCGCTGTTCCAGCCATGAACCGTTCCATTTCCAGTAATGCCAATCCTAATTCTATTCTTTTGGGCATTTGTAGATTTAACTAGAACCAAAATTTCGCCTTTGCTATTGCCAACATAACTAGCATTGGGTATTACAGTTAGTGTCAAGGTATCTATACCATTGATAAACATTTTTCGATAGGCTCCACCTCCAGTGCTTAAGAAAAAAGGAGACGCAACCACTTTATTACCAAGGGTATCAAATAATGCTACATTTAAGCCAAATTCTTGGTTAGGTGAACCCCAAAAATCACAATATACTTCTTCACTATCATAATTATTTCTTCTTGAATCATAGGCCCAGGTGTACATGGTATCTCCAGCTAAATCTGCCTGCACATGAATTTGGCTGTTCGCACTATTTCCACTGGAACCCACAATTATTTTTCCCTCACCTACGAGTGATTCAACTGCTAAGTCAAAAAGACTGGTTCCATCATGAGGCCCAGTATTCATACCCCAGCTCAAATTAACACTGGCTGGTTTTTTTACTGAACTGGCATAATCAAAAATATGTTTATAACCGTCGATAATGGTAGAATTAGCCACAACATAATCTCCGTATGCACTTCCATCTAACGAATCATTGGTATACCGAATGGTAACCCATGCCATTTCAGCTTCAGGCGCCATGCCGCTATACTTTCTATTGGGAGTGGTAAAACCACTGCCCGATGCAATTCCAGCAACATGAGTACCATGGCTTCCCCCATCATCACCGATCAACTGAATATCTTTTTCTTTTGAAAACTCTGCTCCATAGTCAAATCCCGAGGGTGGTGCTGCAAATGTTGTATTTTGATGCCACCAATTCTTCACTCTCAATTCAGATCCATCCGCATTCATAAAATTTGGATGAGACCCTTCAAATCCTATATCTACAATACCAACAATGGTGTTTTTTCCTAAAAATGGACTGATGCCCTGGCCCTCATGGAGTTCAATTGTTTTGGTAAGAATCTTAGTAGTATCCGTTAGGGGCTTTGGAGAGTTCAACCTTCCCCCCGCATCAATATATGCTATACCTTGAGTCCTACTTAACTCAAGAAGGTCTGTTTTTGTAAGCCATGCAGAATAGATATTTCCTTGCTTACTGTAGGTAATATTTTTAGGGATCTGGCTTTCGACTGTATGCTTGAACATGCAAGGATACATATCATTCATTTTCAGAGGAAACAATGCACTATTTTCAGTCTCCATTAAAAGCAACTTAGCTGTTGGGCTAAGAGCATTTACATTTGAAATTTGGGGGATTTGAGCATTCAAAAATCCATAATACAGTAGAAAAAGTAAAAAAATATGAGGCTTTTGCATTCCAAACAAATATCTATGTTTTTATTGTAAAAAAAATATCCTTTTTATCGAAGAAAAAGACAGACCTCCGGCGTATCTGTTGGAAGTAGTTTTTTAAGAATACTATAGGACTTTGTATCTTATCTTTGGGCTATGATTGTAGTAACTGGTGCAGCCGGTTTTATTGGGTCTGCTTTGATTGGCGTTTTACTCGAACGAGGATACGGTCAAATAGTTGCAGTAGATGATTTTAGCGATATCACGAAGCATAAAAATCTTAAATATAAAAAGCTACATGCGAAGGTCGAACGAACGGTCTTTTTTGAGTGGCTCGAGTCAAATCTAGAAGAAATACAGGTTATTCTTCACATAGGTGCTAGAACAAATACCGCTGAAAAGAGCCAAGAAGTGCTCAATGCGCTAAATATTGAATTCAGCAAACGGACATGGGAATGGTGCATTAAGGGGAACATCCCTTTTCTTTATGCATCCTCTGCGGCAACGTATGGTAGCGGTGAACGGGGGTTTAACGATGAGGACGGCATAGATAATTTAGAGCCACTCAACTTATATGGCCAAAGCAAACATGCTTTTGATATGTGGGTGCAAAAACAAAGTACAACTCCCCCATTTTGGGCAGGATTTAAGTTTTTTAATGTATTTGGGCCTAATGAATATCATAAGGATCGAATGGCCTCTGTGATTATGCATGCTTTCAATCAAATCAGTGCAACAGGAAAAATGAAGCTTTTTCAATCGCATCGTTCAGAATATTTGAATGGCGAACAAAAAAGAGATTTTATATATGTGAAAGATCTCATTGAGGTACTCCTCTTTTTCATGGAGAACAGAAAGAAAAGTGGTCTCTATAATCTCGGAACTGGCAAAGCAAGAACATTTAAAGACTTGGCTTTAGCTGTATTTAAAGCCATGGAAATTAATCCAGATATCGAGTACATCCCTATCCCTGAAGATATTAGGCAGGCTTATCAGTACTTTACAGAGGCAAGCATGAAAAAGCTCAAAGACGCAGGATATAAAGGAGAGTTCACCCCTTTAGAGGCGGCTACTAAAGAATATATTAATTATTATTTAAAAGAAAAAGCATATATTTAAGCTGTTGAAATTGCGATTAAAAATATCCTCTGAGGCCATGGTTGCGTATGGTATTCTAATCCTACTAATAACTCAGTTTTGGAATTTCAAGAATTTTAACGAAGGAAGTGAAATCATCCTTTCTGAGAAGAACGTTGAACTAAAAAGAACCTCCTCTCAAAACCAAATACTTATTAAGAAAAGCTTTGATGTTCTAAAACACAATCCATCTATAGACCATGAGGATAAAGTAATAAAGGTTCTTAAAGAAAATAAAATTGACGTCTCTATTTTCTTGGGTCAAAAACCCCAATTTTGGACCAATAACACGATAAACATAAGACCTCAATTTTATTCAGAAGCAGTTCTGCAAAAACACCTTGGTGATTATATTACTTTAATACCCTATTCTTACGAGGGTAGAGAATTTGTATTTACATATACTTTAATAAAAAATCCAGAATTTTCATTTTTTGATAATCAAATCAGTAGTTTTAAAAAGGGCAATAAATTTACCCTGGAACAAAATCCTCTGGAGGGCAACATTCATGCAGAAATCTATGGGCTCCCTTCTTTTTACCTCGGCATTGAAGAATATTCGGAACCTATTGTTTGGAGTTTAATCTCCCTATTTTCTATTTTCCTTATATGCCTAGGTATATACCGCTACTTCACCAAGCGTAACAAAATGCATAGAGCTGCATTAATGGTTACATTTATTCTAATGGCTTGCGAGTATCTTTTCTTCAAGAATCACATCCTTTGGAATTTAAAATCAAGTCGATTGTTTGCCCCAGAAGTATTCGCCAGTGATTGGTTAGCTCCAAACTTGGGGGTGCTTCTTTTTAACAACCTTCTATTTTTGGCCATCGTTTTATATTTAGGGTTTTATCTTAACAAGATTAACATACCAAAGAAAACCAAAGAAAATATTTGGATATGGAGCGGGCTGGTTCTAATAGTTGGAGCATACAGTGGGGTCCTTTATAGATACATCGGAAAATTGGTTAATGATAGCAGTCTAAGTTTTGACTTTTATGAAATTTTTCTTTTTAATATTTTCACTTTTATTGCTCTCATAACAATACTAATAGGGTTCCTCATCTTCTTTTCTTTACTTTCTTTCCTTCAAATAATTAAACCTAAGAAATCAAAGAAAAATTCAATTATTCTTGCGTTCCTATTTATATTAGTTTTCGTTTTCACCTGGATATCGACCAGTTTAAATATATCATTATTTTCCACTTCCAACTTAGTCATATTTTACTTCATTAATCAGTCTCAATGGAAAATGAATGTTAGAATTGCTCTTAGAATAATTATAGCATGTGCTATGGTTTCATTAATATTTCAAAGCTTTTCTGCAGAAAAAGATCTTTTTTATCGAGATACCATTGCACGAAAACTTTTGCTTCAAAATGAGAAAGAACCTCAAGTAAAATTAGGGAAAACAGAGGTATTGTTATCTAAGGATCTTGGTGTTTTAGATTATTATTCCTGTGATGATATCAGTAAAACTAAATTTGAATCAAGAATACGCCAAGTATATTTCAATACTTTTACGGATAATTTTGAAACCAAGATATTCGATTTTGACAGCAATAAGAATTCGTACCGGGAACAAAACTCTTACTCATTTACCGAAATTGACACTCTCTTTAACAGCAATATTTGCAAACCAATATCTAATCACTTCGCTTTAGTAACGAACAAAAAACTGAAGGGCAGTTATTTGGGAAAGTTTGAGGCGTATACAGATACGTCCTTTTATGGCACCTATTACGTGCTTATGAAACCAATCCTTAATAACTCTCCTGGTAAGCTTAGTCAGTTATTTGACAAAAGTTCATTTGATGCCCTTTTTAGCCAAAACCAGTACAGTTTTGCCATTTATTCACAGAATCGTCTCAGTCGAAGGTTTGGAAATTATAATTACAACATAGAATTTGACTCAAAGAAAAAGTATTATACCCAAGAGAATTTCTCCCATTATGTATTCAAGGATAATCTCGACAATAAGATAATAGTAAGTAAGCCCGAACGAAATTGGCTACAAAACATGAGTAGTTTTACGATGCTGGTACTTTGCTGTCTCTTGATTGTTGTTTTGTATCACTTCATCCTAATAAGTAAGCAATTTATTCAAACCAAAATTACAGGTGAAAAGAAAAAGCACAATTTTGCTGAGTTCTTAAAACAGAATTACAAAATACCTTTTTGGAATAAACTGTATTTAAGCAATAAACTGCAGCTTTATGTTGTGGGAGTTGTATTTATAACTTTTTGTGTCATTCTATTTGTTACAGTAAGGTATTTCAATAATTCTAACCAAACGCGGCAAATAAAGCATTTGTGGGATAAGTCAACTGAAATTGCAAATACCATAAGCACACGTGCCAATTTACAGGCTATATTTAAAAGAAATGAGAACAATATTTTATATGATCTTAGCAATTATTATAACACGGATATAAATCTTTTTGATCCGGATGGAAAATTGCAGTTTAGCTCAAACAGTAAAATTTTTGATCAAGGTCTGATTGGTCGATTAATGAAACCAGAGGTATATAGAGAACTTAAATTTGCTAAAAAATCAGGAGTCGTGAATAATGAAAAGTTAGGCTCTTTAAATTATATAGCCTCATACTTAAGTATTTTTGACAATGACCTAAATCTAAAAGGATATATAAACTTACCCTATTTCACGAATGAACAAGATCTCATACGAGAAATAAGTAATTATTCGGCAACCTTAATCAACTTATTCGTTCTAATTTTTGCTTTAGCAGCCATACTCGCCTACCTGATTGGTCAACAAATCATTAAGCCATTGGATACCATACGAAAAGAATTAAGCCTAGTCAAACTTGGCAAAGAGTATACTCCATTAAAGTATAAGAATAACGATGAGATTGGGCTTCTAATTTCAGAGTACAACAAGATGCTAACGGAATTAGAAATTAGTTCCAATAAATTGGCTGAAAGTGAAAGACAAGGAGCATGGCGTGAGATGGCTAAACAGGTAGCACATGAGATAAAGAATCCGCTCACACCGATGAAACTCTCCTTACAGCACCTGCAACTAGCCATTCAAAGAAAGGATGAAAAATTGGATGAAAAAGTAACTCGTACATCTCAATTACTGATCGATCAGATAGAATCCTTATCAAAAATGGCAGAAGAATTTAGTTCGTTTGCGAAAATGCCTGAAGCGAAAAAAGCGAGTGTAGATGTTGGCGAAGAGCTCAATAAAGTATGCGATTTATTTAGTGGAAGAGAAGGTATTTCCGTCAAAAAATCAATACCAGAAAAAGCATTAATAGCAGATATTGATTCCCAGCAAATAGGTCGTGTTTTTAACAATATTATTAAGAATGCCATTCAGTCTATACCCAAGGAAAAAGAAGGCCTTATTGAAGCAAGTATAAAATCGGAGGGGCATACGATATTTATTGCGATCAAGGATAACGGAAAAGGGATATCACCTGAGTTATATTCTAAAATATTTAGCCCCAATTTCAGTACTAAAAATAGTGGAATGGGCTTGGGTTTAGCCATCAGTAAAAAAATCATAGAACAATTTAATGGAAGCATACGTTTTGAAAGTGAAAAAGATCATGGAACCATCTTTTTCATCGAATTGCCTCTTAACACTAAATAGATATGATCAGATATTGGATCGCATGTATTCTCTCTTTATGCATCTTAGGAAGTGTTCATGCCCAATTAAATCAGCGAAAAAAAATCCTCATTTCCAGGACTATTCTGCCCTTAGATAGTTTCTCCATTGATGCGCTTAGCTTGGAAATTCAAATTGATTCTCAAGTCCTTACACCAAACATAGATTATTTTTTAATAGATGGCAATACCACTCTTAGGTTTGATTCGAGTTATTTGACCCAAATAGCTTCCATAAAGTACAGGCGTTTCAATCCCATGGCCTTTGAAACTCGATCAAATAACATTCTTTTTGTCTCGGGTCAGTCCAATGCTCCCCTTTATAATCAATCAAACAGCTACAATAGCCAAGCATCCAATATCCAATCTGTAGGTATACTTAGTCGTGGGATTAGTTTTGGCAATTCACAGGATTTGGTTCTCAATTCTGCCCTAAACCTGAGGCTAAATGGTAAAGTAAGTGATAAAATATCGATTGAGGGAGCAATTACAGATCAAGAATTTCCATTTCAACCGGAAGGAACGACATCCACATTACAAGATTTTGATCGCATTTATTTGAAATTCTATTTACCCAAGAGTGAGATTATTTTAGGAGATCATGCATTTCAAAATCCAAAGCACTTTGCGTTCATGAAATACACTAAAAAGAATCGCGGATTGCAATGGAGGATGACCTCAGAAAAGGAACATGGCACACATCGTGCAGAAATTGACGCAGCCTTGGCAAGAGGTCGATTCTCCCGAAATGAAATAACTGGAACGGAAGGTTTGCAGGGGCCTTATAAACTTACAGGCACCAGAAATGAACAATTCATAATTGTCATATCAGGAACAGAAAATGTATATTTAGATGGTAAGAAAATGCAAAGAGGATTGCAAGCGGATTACACTATTGATTACAATTTGGGTGAAGTGACTTTTACGCCTAAAAATTTAATTAATACTTTCAGCCGAATTATCGTTGAGTTCCAATACTCTGATCGCTTTTTTGCTAGAACAATAGCTAGTGGAAACTATAGTTATCAAACAAATAAACTTGTTACTTATATAGGCCTATACTCAGAAAATGACTTGAAAAATCAACCGATACAACAAAGTTTAGACCTATTTGATTCGACTCAAATGTTAACTGCGAAGGAAATCTTAGCGCAGTCAGGCGATAATTTTCAAACAGCTGGACTAAATGGAGCAACCCTTTTGGAGGGGTTTAGTTCAAATGCACCAAACTATGTATTGGCTGATTCATTGGGAAAATTGATCTATTTATATGTAGATATTCCTGGAAATTATACCGATTTCTACAATGTGATATTCAATTACCTAGGACCTGGTAAAGGAAATTATATTTTAGACGGAACCAGTGCAAACGGAAAAGTTTATAAATACGTAGCACCCATAGGTGGGAATCCATCTGGGAGCTACGAGCCCATTGTTCAAATATTTGCACCAAATGCAATACAGATGACAGAAACAGGTCTAAAATACAATTTTAGGACTAATTCTAGCGTTCATGCTCAACTATCTGGAAGCCGTCAAGACTTAAATACTTTTAGCGCTCTAAATGATAATGACAATACGGGATGGGCAGGAAAAATAACACTGAACCATAGACACCAATTAGGCAGAGATACGACGAACCCTTGGAGTTGGAATCATCAACTTGTGGCTGATTATAGCTCACAACATTTTAAAAGCATAGAGCGATTTAGAGATTTAGAGGTGAGTCGAAATTGGAACAAAACGTTAAACAACGAAAGCTCAACACTGGTAAACAATCCTGTATACTCCTCTATTTATAGTACTACCTTAGAAAAGAAAGAAAAGCTTAAAATGAGTAGTACAGCAGCTCTATTTAATATAAACAACGATCAAATTATTGATTTCAAGGGAAACCTTCGCTATTCATTGCGGTCATTCTACATAGAACCATCAATACAAAAAAATGAAAGCAAAGCACAAAAAAGAACATTTTCCTTAAGGCAAAATACCTTGGGCTTCAAAAATAAAACTCAAGACCACTCCTTTGTACTCAAAGAAGAAAGAAGTAAAACGAAGACTCCTACACAAATGTATTCTTTGGGCAGTTATGGCTTTGATGCTCTAGAATTAAATAGTTCCATGCTTTTTGGCAAAACACAGGTCGGAGGAACGTATCAAAACCGTTTAAGCTATATCCCTCAAGGGGAATCATTTATTCGAGCAAATGCGGCTAATAATTACTCGGCTTACATGCGCAGAAATAAAAAAACATCGAGTTTATTTTGGAATTTTTCATTTCGTGAATCAAAACTGCTAGACTCTCAGTTCAGCAATCAATTTTCCTCTGAAAGTCATTTATCCTCGAGGGTTGAATACAATTTTTTTCCAAAGAAGAGCTTTGTTCGATTTAATACCTACTATCAAACCATCAGTGGCCGGGAGCAACAGAGGCAATTTGCCTATTTTGAAGTTCCTGCAGGCCAAGGCTTTTACTCTTGGCAAGATTACAATGGAAATGGAATACGAGAAATCAATGAATTTGAACAAAGCCCCTTTCAAGACCAAGCCAAATTTGTGCGACTTCTTATTCCCACTGGCCAGTATATTACTTCCCAAGCCAGCGAACTCAATGGAAATTTCTCCATTCAGAAGCCAGAAAAAAAGAACGCATTTAAAGTAAAAAATACATTTACTTTTAATTTAAAAGCCAAAACTATTTCCACTGATTTTCTCGAAAAGATCATGCCGTATCTAAACACTTTAAAAGACACCAACACCATCAACGGGCAATATTTTATACGAAATCAAACCGAGTTTGAATCCAAAAACAGCGTGCTATTTATTCAACAAACAGGGCTATTGAGACAGAGTAAGGTTTTCTTAACTAATGGTTTCGATAGCAGAAGTAATCGTGAAACCCAAACCATTATTCGCATAGCGCCAAATGCCCAATGGCAAATAGTACAGAGTACCCGATTTAGACAATCTGAGTATAGCAGTGAATTCATTCCAAATAATTCATACCAATACAACTCCATTACACTGGCTCCTTCGATATCTTGGCAACCCGGTATACAGTTTAGAATTAAAAGTGAATTGCTCTACACCACTTTTCAAAATGCGGGAAACAATTATGGGAAACAAATTGAAGGGAAAATTATCACAGCCAAAAGTATTGGCAAAGGAGGACTAGCTGATATTCAATTTAGCTATATAAAAAATGAATATAATCAAACTCCTAATACTCCATTAGCTTTTGATATACTGCAAGGCTTTTCAGTTGGGAACAATTTTAGAAGTCAATTTAACCTAAGGTTTAACCCAAGCAAAAACATCCAAGTTATAAGTGGCTATGAAGCCCGAAAAAGCCAAACCAGCAAGTGGGTTCATATTGGTCGCGCTGAGGTAAGGTATTTATTCTAAGCGCTTCTTAAACTGATAAAAAGACAGAAGAAAAAATACTTTTTAAAGAGGAATATTTCCGTGCTTCTTTTTTGGCATCGTTCGAACCTTATTCTTGAGCATATCAAAGGCGCGAATACATTTATCTCTTGTTTCAGACGGTTCGATGACTTCATCAACAAACCCTCTGGCTGCAGCTCTGTATGGATTTGCAAATTTATCAGCATATTCAGCCTCTTTTTCCTTCCACGCCTCTTCTTTATTATCTGCTGACTTGATATCATTCTTAAAAATGATTTCAGCCGCTCCTTTTGCTCCCATCACAGCTATCTCTGCTTGGGGCCAGGCAAAATTCATATCCGCACCAATGTGCTTACTATTCATAACATCATAAGCCCCACCATAAGCCTTTCTTGTAATTACAGTTATTCTTGGGACCGTAGCTTCACTAAAAGCATAGAGCAATTTAGCACCATTCGTAATAATAGCATTCCATTCTTGGTCTGTACCCGGCAAGAAGCCTGGAACGTCTTCCAAAACCAGTAATGGAATATTAAAAGCATCGCAAAACCGAACAAAACGAGCCCCTTTTTGACTGCTAGATACATCTAACACTCCAGCTAAATGGGCCGGTTGATTTGCAATAACCCCAATACTTTTACCCGCCAGATGAGCAAAGCCAACCAAAATATTCTCCGCAAAATTTTTATGAACCTCCATAAAAGAGTTCGTATCCACCAATCCCTCTATGACTTCTCTCATATCATAGGGTTGATTTGCACTTTCTGGAACTATAGAATTTAAGACATCCCGTGTTTCATTGCCTGCCGTGTATTCTTTAGCGGGGGCATCATCCTCGCAATTTTGCGGCATATACGCCAACATATCTTTGATGTTTTGGAGACAAACCACTTCATTGGCACATGAGAAATGAGCAACGCCTGATTTCGAACTATGAACGCTTGCGCCACCTAAATCCTCACTACTTACATCTTCATTTGTTACTGTTTTAACCACATTTGGACCTGTAACAAACATATACGATGAATTTTCCGTCATTAAAATAAAATCGGTTAAAGCTGGTGAATAAACAGCTCCACCTGCACAAGGTCCCATTATTGCTGAAATTTGAGGAATCACTCCGCTACTTTTCACATTTCGGTAAAATATATCGGCATATCCGCCCAAACTAACCACTCCTTCTTGTATTCGAGCTCCCCCACTATCATTCAACCCAATTAAAGGGGCTCCATTTTCGAGAGCAAGATCCATTATTTTACACACCTTTTCTGCATGCGTTTCACTCAGAGAACCACCAAAAACCGTAAAATCTTGTGAAAAAACATACACCAAGCGACCATGTATCATTCCATACCCTGTAACAACACCATCTCCAAGAATTTGTTGCTTTTCCATTCCAAAATCTTTGCTTCTGTGCGTAACAAAAGCTCCAATCTCCTGAAAAGTACCCTCGTCTAAGAGAATATCTAAACGTTCTCGAGCAGTCAACTTTCCTTTGGAATGCTGTGCCTCTATTCGTTTGATACCACCGCCTAAAAGGCTCTCTTCTCTCTTTTCTTTTAAAATTTGTTGTGGAGTTTTATCCATACTTAGCAGCAAAAATAAGTCATTTCAGCTTTTGTAATCCACTTCTCTTTTTCTTAATAATTTTTATAGGTAGAAAATCCAATTAACGTACTTTTGTACTTCAATGAGTTCAAAAGTTAAGTTAAACGAACTTCAAGCCACCGCTATTTGTGGGAATGATATTTCGTCGAGCTGTTTATATGTATCAGCCTTAAGCATCATAGCTGCAGGTTCGTATGCATGGATAGCTTTGCTTATTGTTGGCGCGGTTCTATTTCTTTTTAGAAAAATATATGGCGAAGTGGTTGGAGCCCTGCCTCTTAATGGAGGAGCATACAATGCACTGCTTAATACAACCAGTAAGTTTATCGCAAGTTTAGCTGCTTGTTTAACCCTGCTCTCTTACATGGCAACAGCTGTAATTTCTGCATCAGAAGCAATGCACTACTTGCAACATCTTATCGAATCCTTGCCAGTCATTATATCTACAATAGTATTGCTTCTTATCTTTATGGCCTTAACCATATATGGAATTGGAGAAAGTGCTATTGTGGCGGTTGTTATATTCGTTTTTCATATTGCCTCACTATTTCTGTTGGTGACCGTAAGCGCTGTGTACTTGCTTCAAAATGGAGTAGATGTATTTTCCCTTAATCAAGCGGCAACCAACGCACGGGACGTGAGTTGGAGCACCGCTTTAATGCTGGGTTTTGCTGCAGCAATGTTAGGCATATCAGGATTTGAATCGAGTGCAAACTTTGTAGAAGAACAGGATACGGGTGTTTTTCCGAAAACACTAAAGAACATGTGGGCCATTGTAACCTTCTTCAATCCACTTATCGCATTACTCGTCCTAGCAATCCTTCCTATTCAAGAAGTCGCAGATAACTCAACAGCACTCCTCTCGCATTTAGGAGTACAAACGGGTGGCAATTGGCTTGGAGTCGTTATTAGCATAGACGCGGTCATGGTTCTAAGTGGAGCCGTGTTAACCTCCTACGTGGGTGTTAGCGGACTTGTGGAGCGAATGGCCTTGGATCGAATTATGCCACAGTTTTTCTTAAAGAAAAGTAAAAGGCAAGTGAGTTACCGAATTATGATTGGATTCTTTATTCTTTGTGCCTCTATATTATTGGTAACAGAGGGCGAAATAAAGGCTCTAGCAGGTTTGTATACCATCGCTTTTCTTGCGGTTATGGCCTTATTTGGAATTGGTAATTTACTCCTAAAATATAGAAGGGGTCGTTTACCTAGACCGGTAAAAGCGAGTGTTATATCAGTGATCATTGCTGTTACAGCGGTAATCATTGCTCTGTATACAACAATCCAAACTTCTCCTGCTTATGTAAAGGTTTTCGTGCAATATTTTGTTCCTACTGCACTAGTAGTTCTTGTTATGCTCAATAGAACTCAGCTTCTTCTACTCTTGCTTAGCATAACTCAATATTTTTATAAACCTATTAAAAACACCGTATATAAGTTTAATCAATGGATTAATACCATGATTAATAATATTGATTCACAGGAGTTTGTATTCTTCACAAAAGGAGACAACGTAGCTGTTTTAAACAAGGTTCTCCGTTATGTAAGTGATAATGAAGAATCCAGAACACTAAAAATTGTAAATATAATCAATGACACCAATGCGAGAAGCCCAAAACTACAGGTTGATTTAGAGGTTTTGGACAGAGCTTATCCCGAAATAGATATTGAATTTATTGAAATCAATGGAAAATTTGGACCTAAGATCATCCAAAAACTATCGCAGGATTGGAAAATTCCAACAAACTTCATGTTCATTGGAGCGCCTTCAGATCGTTTCCCATACCAAGTAGCCGAACTCGGTGGAGTTCGATTGATTATTTAATTTGCCAAGCCCTTTGCATTCTATTTAAAAAATAATATTTAAAATAAATACACTTATTATTTTTTTTTAAAATATTATAAGGTATTATTGCTGCGAACAATCTATTCTTATGAAAATTAAATACCTAATGGTACTAAACCTACTATTGCTTCCATTCGTATCCGTAAAATCGCAGTCCTACGAAAAAGGAGACCACAACTTTTCCTTCGGTTACGGAGCCCCAACTTTAAATTCTTTAGCCTTTTCAATCTACAAAAATTTTGATAATTATAAGGTTACAGGCTTTGGAGCTTACCATGCTAAATACGGTTTTGCAGCCAGTGACAATATTGAAATTGGAATAAACGCGAACCTGTCTAACAATGTAATGTCATACAATCAAAGCATTTGGGACGTTACAGATGTAAACAGTCTTAACTATACCAGTTTAGATATTAATGCCAGAGTGAATTTACACTTTGGAAACTCTACTAAATTTGACCCTTATGTTGGAATAGGACTGGGATATAACTCAACCTCTGCGACATGGTCCTCTACTGATACTAATTTTATAGAAACCAAAGTAAGTGGGTTTATTCCAATAGGCGCTGAGTTTACGCTTGGTGCCAGGTACTATTTTTCGCAACACGTTGGAATCTACGGTGAAGTGGGTTTTGCACAATCCTTAGCTCAAGCAGGAATTGTATTTCAGTTGTACTAGAATTAAACTATTAAACTATTAAACTTATGAAAAAATATATTATACCATCAGCTGTGTTATTTGCTTTCGCACTAACACAAAAATCATCCCTTAAAGCTCAAGCATTTGAGACTGGAAGTAACATTATTTCGGCCGGCTATGGCGCTCCTAACCTTAATAAGACACTCTTTAAAGTCTATGAAGATGAAAACGACTATGCTCTTAAAGGCTATGGTCCCATTCATTTAAAATATGAACATGCTGTATCAGATCGAATTGGCTTAGGGTTAAGCATTAATCATGTTGCATCCAGCATTAGTTATAAGGATTTTTATAACTATGATTACAAGTTAAAATTCAGTAGCACTAAGTTTAATGCAAGAGTAAATATTCACTTTTTCAGTTCGGAAACATTTGATGCTTTCTGGGGAGTTGGAGTAGGATATGGAACATCTACAAGCAAATGGACTACCAATGATCCAGACGATTCAAATGTATCCTTTTCAAACCCAATTCCAATTGGACTAGAATCTACTTTGGGAGCTCGCTACTTTTTCAGCGAGAACATTGGGCTATATGCTGAAATAGGCTTTGCAAAATCAATTGTACAAGGAGGTCTTTCCTTTAAGTTTTAAAAAGAAGTTTCACTTAATACAAAAAGGTGCCTTTTCCCAAAAGGCGCCTTTTTTTGTGTATATAGAACGGGTAATCAACATAATTTGACAAAAAAAATCAACATTTATCTAAACGAAAGATAACAACACAAAGTATTAATATACAGTATTTTAAACTTGAAGGAGTATATAAAAGTTGATATTTTAAGTATTTTATTGTAACTTTAAACCTTAGATATAGGTTAAAAGGAACACCTTTTGTACGTAGGTATCAACACCATTGTTAAAACTGAATGAATAAACTCTATTTTGGAATCACACTGCTGACAGCAATAACTGCTGCCAGTTGTACAAAGCAAGATCAAGTAAAAGTAGATGGAAACATTCCCCCTGATTACAGCGGAGTGCCAACTATTATTGTTGAGAATTATGTAAATAGACTTTACATAGACCTCCTGGGAAGGGAGGCTACCAATGTTGAACGCAATCTTTTTACAGATTCCCTAATCAATAACGATTTAGATACAAATACTCGAAAAAATCTAATTAAAACGCTGCAATACAGTACTGAATATCGAGAGGGCGATAGTAGCTATATGCATGCTTGGCACGAGCGAATTTATAATTTAAGTAAAGCACGCTTTGTAGATGGTGCAGATGATGGCGAGTTTAATAGAATTGTAGGGAACTTATCGTTCTCTCTTAAAATAGCTCGTCTTGAAGGAGACTCCGTCCGCGTTTTTCAGTCTCTTGATGCCATCAATAAAATTAGAAAAGTTACTTTGAGTAAATATAGGCTTAGGACAGGTGTAATTGATTATAGTGCAATGTGTGTAGCAATGCTCGATAATAACATCTATGATCAGATTAATATGAATAGTTTCAATTTTGTAAATGCCTCCTATGATGACGTATTAAATAGAAATCCAAGTGGGTCAGAGCTTTTAGAAGGCATCGAAATCATTGACAAGAATGTACCTACAAAACTTTTCAATAGCTGGGCGAGTAATAAAACAGAGTATTGCTCCGTACTAACAAAAGCCAATGAGTTCTACGAAGCACAAATTCGCTGGATGTATTATATTCTTCTTAGAAGAGATGCCGGAACGAGTGAGGTAGCTGATATTTATAAAACGTACAGACAAAGTGAACAACTACAGGATGTACAATTACCAATTTGTATAAGTGATGAGTATGCACAATTTAAATAAAATTTTAATTCTAGGATTTATGGCTCTTTCGTTGGGCTGTAAAAAAGAAAAGGTCGCCGAGTTTGGAGTTGCTGAACAATTAATTCAGGATGAAAGAACAAGTAAGATAAAAAATAAGTCTGAGGCTGAATACATTTCTATCCTCTATACAAACCTATATCAAAAACCAATATCTCCTAATCAATTATTTAAAACCCAAACTGTTTTGGTGAGTATTGGCGATAGGTCTGTAGCAAATGAAATGTTACTCAGTAATTATTTTAATACAGGGCAAGTTATTATTCCTTCTGATGCAGATATGCGAAATGATATAGATGCCTTTGTTGAAAATTCCTACAAGAAATTTTTTCTAAGATATCCCAATGAAGCCGAGAAGTTGTTTTTCAAAAATTATATTGGAGGAAATGCCAAAGTGAGTGTAGAAATGGTTTTTACAGCCATGTCAGTGTGTAACGAGTATCAATATTACTAAGATGAGAAGAAAAGAATTTTTACAAAAAGCAGGATTAGGGGTGGCTGGAGGAGCAGCTTTGCCCTACATACTCCCATCAGGAAGCTTGTTTGCCAGAGGAGGAGTACCCAAGGCAGAACACGTTGTTTTAGTAATGTTTGCTGGAGGAGTTCGTCAACAAGAAAGTATACTACAACGATACCTTGAGGATTCTCAAGGAGTTTCTGGAGCCGCAGGAAATGTTATGTTCAATCTATTTGACGGCCCAGCACCAACGAAAAAAATCGTATATGGAACGGATCCAGCTGGAGGCGGAACCGCAGGTAGTGTGCCGATCCCTCAACTTTTAGGAAGCTCATTAGAAAGCCAGGGAACAGTCTTTAGAGAAGTGGCTGCCCAAAGTGCTGGCCATTATACCGGTCAAACTGTTTTAGTGACAGGAAATAGAAGCGCAGCACAAGGGTTAAAAGTAAGACCAAACTACCCTACTATATTTGAATATTTAAGAAGACATGCAGGCTTTTCTGCAACAGATTGTTGGATGATTAGTAGCTCTTTGACCAATAGTTACAACCTTCTAAATTCAAGCGATCACCCAGATTACGGGTTGCAATATGGAGCAAATATGTTTGTTCCTGGTGTTGTATTTGGTTCCTATGGTAGAGAGGTTTTAGGCAATAGCAAAACATACAGCCAAGAGGAATTAGGACCCATGTATTTCATGAAAAATTTCTTAGATAAGTCCTTTGGTTTAGGTCAAGATGAAATAAATACCATTACAAATACAGACGAAGATAAGACCCGAATAAAAGAGTTTATCAAATACATATATGCCAAGCAAAGTTCAGGGCAAATTGCCTCTCCTCCCGTTGGAAGTGGAGATGCATTTAATATTTCGTATGGAGCGGAGGTGCTTAAATATTTCAAACCGAAAATTCTTACGGTTAATTTAACCGGCGTAGACACCTGCCATTCAAATTTCACGGGTTACCTTAAAAATCTGCATCGCGCAGATCATGCAACAGGTTGGCTATGGAATTATATACAAACTCAAATACCAGAAATGGCTGGAAATACAATTATGTTAGTTGCTCCAGAATGCGGAAGAAATCTTAATCCAAATCCAATATTAGATCAAAATGATTGGTATGCCTTTGATCACTCCGATCGAAACGCCCAAAGGGTTTGGTCCTTAATGGTTGGAAAAAATGTACCGCAAGGGATGTCTGTTGGAAACGAAGCCAACCCTGTTGGAAGACTCACTGATATTGTTCCTACTATTGCGGATATTTTTGGAGTGTGGGACGATGTTAAAAATGCGGGACTCGTAGACCCCATGGGAAAATCACTATTTGAAAGGATCTAAGCAATTATGAAAAAAGCACTTTTTATTATTGCGGCTGTTGCAACAACAATCATTTCTTGCAGTAAAACCACAGGTGTGGTAAACAACCCCTATGATAACATTATCCGAGACATTGATACTTTTAGAGGAACAGAGCCAAGTGCCACCTCCTTGGAAGGAATTCACAAAAATATTTTTATTAAGACCTGTGCCAATAGCGGCTGCCATGATGGAACCTTTGAACCTGATTTCAGAACAGCTGAAAGTAGTTTTAATACCTTAATAAATCAGGCACCTATTAAACCAGACCCCTTACAAACTTTTGAATATAGAGTCGTTCCAGGCAATGCTGATGCCAGCATGTTAATCCACAGAATGACCGTTGATTTAGGCGGAAACTCTGGAATTATGCCATTGATCGTTAATCCAGATAATGATTATCCCATCCACAAGGACAAACATATCCAAAATATAAAAGATTGGATTAATGCAGGAGCTCCTGACTTAGATGGAAACACAAGGACCGCTGCTGATTTTCCACCCCAAATATTGGGAGTAAATGCCCGAAATGGTGGAGTATTGCAAAATAGAGGAGGCAAATATGAACCTATTTTGGTTGATGCAAATATCAACCTAACCTTGTGGTTCTCTTTAACCGACGACAAATTAAGTCAAGACCAACTTTCAAATATGAAAATAATGTGGTCCATTAATCCTGATGATTATAGCCAAGCTACGTTTGAGCCGTTAACAAAGTCCCCAGGCCAAAACCTCCCGGGCTTATATACGGGTTCAGTTAACCACCAATGGTCTTATAATTTTAACACCGTTGGTTATGTTTCGGG
This sequence comes from uncultured Bacteroidia bacterium, assembly GCA_938086785.1. Lineage (GTDB taxonomy): Bacteria > Bacteroidota > Bacteroidia > NS11-12g > UBA955 > CALKCM01. Next base: position 121,950 of record CALKCM010000008.1, on the reverse strand, counting down.
AGAGGTTATATGGTTTAGAATGAGTTGCGATGACGGCGTAAACCTAAATTACAATATACCCAATGAAAATAGCATGTTCTTTCTTAAAAAATACTTTGCAATCAAGATAAAATAAATGAAAGTGATCCGAATTATATTCTGTCTACTTATGATATCCTCGGTTTCTTGTAAGAAGAAAACAGTAGCAAATGACCCCATACCAAGCATTGGGTTTGATCGGTTTACAAAAACAGTTATTTCTGAATTTGATGATTCCGTTTATCTCTACATTAATTACACCGATGGCGATGCAGATTTAGGGGAAAATGATCCAGATAAAAAATCATTGGAAATCAAAGATAGCAGGCTACCTAAGCCCGATTACTATTTTATAGCACCTCTAGCCCCAGATAATGCAAATGTTAAAATTTCGGGCCAGTTAAAAATTGAACTTAAAAGCCTCTTCCTTATTGGCACAGGAAACACCGAATTAGCTGCCTATGATATTCGCATAAGAGATCGAGCAGGTCATTGGAGCAATAGTATTCGAACTCCTGAGATTACCATTCGAAAATAAACGTGACTAAAAAAATACTCATATCACTTTTACTTGTTTTTGGACTGAAACCAATAGTAAGTCAGATACCTGAAGTGCTCATGCATACAGGAGTAGTGAGAATTTGTGAGGCTACTGTTAAAGATTCAGAAGAAGGATTAACCACAGGTGACTATGCTCATAATGAGAATCATGTCATGACTATATGCGTCCCAGGAGCTAAAAATCTCACGCTAAAATTCACATCATTCTGTACTGAAAAAGATGAAGATATTCTTAGTATTTTTGATGGGAAAGACACAAATTCTACAGTATTAGGAAGGTGGAGTGGAATAAATGGACCAGGAACAATTATAAGTACAGACAGTTGCATCACCCTTCATTTCAAATCAGATAAAAGTGTTTCATGTACGGGTTGGGAAGCCGATTTAAGTACAGATATTATACCACCTCCTACCCCACGATTTTTTCGTGTAGGTACTGTTGCATGTTTAGACAAATCGTTTAAAATTCGCAGTAATGTTGCCATTAATTGTGATTCCTTTTTATTAGGAAACGCAAGCTTAACAGGACCCAAGAATCTTGGTATAGCTAGCATTACTCCCACAGGGTGTGTTAAGGGATATACAAAAACCTTCACAGTCAACTTTATAAACGCAGTAAATTTAAACGGAAGGTATACCTTTAATTTAACCACCAATTGGTTGGATTTCTGTGGTGAAAGTTATACTCGAAATTCCTTGGTGCGTTTTGATGTACTCACCTGTCCCCTATCCGTTGAGCTGACATTAGACGATACACTGCTTTGCATAGGTTCATGCACTAAGTTGATAGCAACAGTCAGTGGTGGAGATTCAAAAAAATACATTTACACCTGGACCCCTTCCATAATAAAAGGCGCGGGACCCCATACCGTATGCCCAAATGTTAAAACAACATATATTCTTAAAGTTACTGATGGAATTTCTATTCCAAGTGCCGATACGATTACCGTCAATGTACTAAGTCCGCCCGTGGCCCAAAATGATACTATGGTCTGCAACGCCAGTGCTAATTTCTTCCTTAAAGCCAGTCCTCCAGGAGGAACTTGGGGTGGTACAGGAATTGTGAACCCCGCAACAGGAGAATATAACCCCAGAACGTTTAGAGGAGTTCGAAAGGCCTGGTACCAGATAGGAAAATGTGCAGATACTTTAGAAGTAAATAGTAGAGGCGCATGGAGCTTGCCCAATGTGTTTTGCCAAGGAACTCCTGCCAGAGCCCTTTGGTGGTATTACCCCAGAGGAGGTGTTTTTACAGGACTCAGAACTACTCCTAATGGAGTCTTTGATCCAGACAGCACTGCAGGGATATATAAATTATCCTACAATTGGAACGGTTGTATCGTCTCTAAAGATGTTGAAGTTATTACCAAAATAACGGTACCTCGTTTTGATACTGCTTGTGAGAATAGCACCAGTGAAACCCTCACTTTTTCACCTTTAGGAATTTATCCATCTTGGTTCCCTGGACTAACCAATAGCTATTGGGGCAGATACAATCCCAGCGCAATGGGAGGGCCTCAAACCAAGCTTATTACTTGGAATGGAGGAGGATGCAAGGACACCACATACCTGACCATTCTCGGAATTGATGCAGGACCCGTATCCTATTTCTGCCCAAGCGCAGGACTTCAAACACTCAGCGGTTTTATCCCAACATCTAACTATACGTGGACCAAAGGAAAAGGAATTACAAACCCCACTGGAAACGAATACGACCCAAGCGTCTATATAAATAGCACCAATGCTTTTGATAGAGATACTTTAGAAATAAGCTCATCAAAATGCAAGGACCAAACTTATGTTTATGTTACAAAAACAAGCGTAAGTCATACCGACACGTTAAAAGTCTGCTTTGAAGAAAATCCGGTTGTTCTTAATTATGCTATCACCAAATTATTCCCATCCACTGGTGGAGGGTTTTGGACAGGATCTGGAATTACTGGAAAAGATACTTTCACGGCCTCAACAGCGGGATACGGATATCATGCCTTAGTTTACCACATTAATGACTGTACGGATACTTTTTATGCCTTTGTAAGGCCTAAGCCTATTGTACAGTCTGATACTTCTATGTGTATTAATGCTCCGGTTTTCTCCTGCTACAGGGAAGAAGCTGGTGGCAGCTTTTCTGGCCCTGGAATTATAAATAAAACGCAAGGTTTATTTAGACCAAGTACGGCAGGAGCTGGGAACCATACCATTACGTATACCAACAGTTTTGGCTGTGAAGCAAACTTTAAAGTAAAAGTTGATGCAAAACCATCTGTTGTATTCACCAATACTCCAAATGAGTATTGTTTTAAGACGCAGGCGTTCCCCCTTGAAGCCTCAAAAATAGGTGGCACTTTTTCTGGGATTGGTGTTATAGGAAGTTCATTTAATCCAAATTTGGCAGGTTCGGGAACTCACAAATTGCAATACGAGTACATCGAGAAAACCTGTACATCTTATGCGAACTTAGATGTAACCGTTAAGGATACGCTTAAAATAGTGATAGACTTGGATACTGATGAAATCTGTCCGGGTGAAATCGTCTGGCTTAAATCTACAACAGCTGGTGGAAACCCTCCGGATCATCAGGTTAAATGGAGCAACGGACAAACAGGCCCTGGAACATTTGTATACCCTCTTTCTTCTACATTGTACTCAGGAACTCTCAGCGATGGTTGCAGTAATGATGCTAAGGATACGGTGACTATTAAAGTCAATCCGAGGCCCTATTTTAATATTCAAACCTCTGCTCCAGTTTGTTTTGGAAGAAAGGGATGGGCAAAAGTAGAATTTCCAAATCCGTCACTACTTAATTTTGAATGGAATACATTCCCCAAAAGTTTTCTGGATTCTATTTATGAAAATGCAGGGAATACCTATCGTTTAAATGCAACATATAAAGCTACGGGATGCTCTTCGGACACCAATGTTTATATACCAGGATTCAAAGCCATAAGCGCTGATTTCACTACATATATTCCAAATAGCTTGCCTTGTATAACAAACATTCAACCGGAATTATTTCTTTTTGATGGAAGTATTGGTGGGACCAAAGGAACCTGGGATTGGGGCGATGGAAATACGGAGACGTATATACCAGGAGATAATCCAAAACACACCTATGATGGATCTAAAAGTAATTATACGATAAAACTTGTTATTGAAAATAACGGGGGTTGTATTGATAGTAGTTTTGGTTCGATATGTTATAAAGACACCATTCTTATATTCGCTCCTACTGTTTTCTCACCAAACAAGGATGACAAGAACGAAACCTTTAACATCGTTACTTATGGGCCTACTGAAATAGAATTGCTGATATACAACCGTTGGGGTGAGATCGTATTCAAAAGCGATGACCTCAAATTCTCATGGAATGGAACCTTTCAAGGGAAAAATTGCCCTGAGGGGGTTTATACCTACCAACTTAAGTATAGAACCATAAAACAATCTTGGAGACAGAAAGTGGGTGTTGTTTATATTTTATATTAATTAAAGTCAATCATTTTTGATTGAACTTCTAACTCTGTAAATCATTTAAAATATTTCCCACAATATCCTTAAACTGATTCCCTCCATCGTATGGTTTGCGACTAAGTTTATCATAGGCCGAAAGGCCCCATAAAATAAGCTCTTTTAGAAAGTATGCCTCATCCGTATCTTTTTGATCAGAACAATACTTCTGTATCAGATCATTTAAGGGACTAAGGGAATTTAATTTTGTTTTATATTCTTTTTCACTGTCTGTATCCAAAAGTTCCAATTGATTTCCTTCGACAAACCAATTAATTAATGCTGTATAAGGCCCATTTTCATCTGCTCTCTGCAGTTTGGGTATACTCGGAAAATATGAGTTGAATAGAGTCTTGGTTGCATCTGAAATTAACAACAGGGCAACCTCTTCCGATCCTTCCTGCTCCCCTTCGTAAACTAACTCTACTTTTCCCGTAATTGCAGGTATAAGCCCTCCAAAGTCACTTAATCTTAAAAGTGTAGATTTCCGGCCGGCCTGAAGCATTCTCAATTCAGCAGTACTTACCGCACTTTCTAAGGCCGTTATGCTCATCCTCGCACTCACTCCACTTTTTGAATCAATATATTCACTTCTTCTTGCCTCAAAGCCAATCATTTCAATTAAATCATAAGCCATGCTAGGAACAGAAACAGCATCTCTTTGATTATTACTTAATTTGGCTTCTTGCTGAGTAATAATTTTGGCTGTGGCAATATCCTTGGGGTAATGGGTTAAAATTTGTGAACCAATCCTGTCTTTCAAAGGAGTAACAATACTACCTCTATTGGTATAATCTTCAGGATTTGCAGTAAATACAAATTGAACGTCTAAGGGTAAACGAAGTTTATATCCGCGTATTTGCAAATCGCCCTCTTGCAAGATATTAAATAAACTTACCTGGATACGCGCTTGTAAATCAGGCAATTCATTAATCACAAAAATACAGCGGTTGGCTCTTGGAATCATCCCAAAATGGATCACTCGGTCATCAGCATAGGATAATTTTAAATTACTTGCTTTAATAGGATCTATATCTCCTATTAAATCAGCCACTGTTACGTCGGGAGTAGCAAGCTTCTCAAAAAATCTTTCGTCACGATGCAGCCAAGTAATAGGCATTTCATCCCCCATTTCCTCAAGACGATCTTTTGCAAATCTAGAAAGAGGTTGGTAAGGATCATCATTTAGTTCAGAACCTTCAACGACTGGAATGTATTCGTCCAAGAGCTGAACCATGGATCTTGCAATCCTTGTTTTGGCTTGCCCTCTTAAACCCAAAAGGTTTATATTGTGCTTCGCTAAAATAGCCCTCTTGATTTGTGGAATGACGGTGTTATCATACCCTATAACTCCTGCGAACAATGGTTCTTTATTCTGCAGCTTAGAAATGAGGTTATCTCTCAATTCATCTTTAATGTTTTTTGAATTGTATTTTGAAGCTTTAAGAGCTCCAAGTGTATTTATATTAATCATTTATCCTTTTAGTCGTTTTATTCTATTTTGTTCAAAATCCCTTAGAATCATTTCACCCAATCCTTCAATCCCAGTATAAAATGCTTTCCCTTTATTAGCCTTGGTAAACTCCTCTATAAAATGTTGCAAATAATAATCTTGGGCAATCATAAAAGTGGTGATTGGGATTTGCATCTTCCTTGCCATCCCAGCCATGGAATAACATTTATCTACTATATATGGGTCTAATCCGTTACTATTCTTATAATACTCTCCATTTTGTTCGCGCACACAGCTCGGCTTGCCATCTGTTATCATGAATATTTGCTTATTTGAATTCCTTTTCCGTCGCAATATATCCATAGCCAGTTGCAAACCTGCAACAGTGTTGGTGTGATAGGGCCCTACTTTTAAATAAGGAATATCCTTAATCTTAATGGGCCATGAATCATTCCCAAAAACAATTACATCCAAGGTATCTTTTGGGTATCGGCTCGTAATAAGTTCTGCCAATGCCATGGCTACTTTCTTAGCAGGCGTGATCCTATCTTCCCCATAAAGAATCATACTATGGCTAATATCAATCATGAGCACTGTACTCATTTGAGCTTTGTGGTAGGTTTCTTCTACAACTAAATCGCGTTCTTGTAAATTGAAATCTCCAATACCATTATTTATTTGAGCACTTTTTAAACTTTCCGTTAAAGATATTTGCTCTATGGCATCTCCAAAGGCATATCCTCTAAAGTCTCCCGAAGCATCATCGCTTATTCCTCCCTTAGTAGTGCTATGATTTCCTTTTTGACTTTTTTTCAATTTTCCAAAGATTTGCTCCAAAGCATTCTTTCGCAAGGCCTGTTCAAGCTTAGCAGCCATGACTATTGATGATCCATCTCCCGAACCATCACCCGCCCCATCCTCAAACTCTTCTCGAATATATCCGCGTTTTTTAAGATCCTCAATGAAATCTTCAATGGTGTATTTTGGACTAGTAAGCTGATATTCCTTATCCAACTCTCTCAACCAATCGATGGCTTCATCGAAGTCACCTGAAGTATGCGTTATCAACTCTTTAAAAATAGTAAACAATTGATCGAAGGGATCTTGTTTCTCTTTTTTAAACTTTGCAAACACAAAGCCTTGTTTATAAACTCCCATACTCTCCTCTTTAACAATATACTTAAGCTATTGTTCTAAAAAAAATTCTTAATCATAGTCTGAAAAAATAACCGAACACGAATGTTTACTGGTCTAAATGGTCATCCCAATTCTTCACATCAGGTTCTCCCAACTTTCCTTCAGATTTAGCTACAACCATAGCTACACAAGCATCTCCTGTTACATTAATAGTTGTTCGCATCATATCTAAAGGTCTATCTACTGCAAAAATTAAGGCCAAGCCAATAGGAAGTAATTCCTTGGGAAAGCCAATGGCATCTAAGACAATAACTAGCATTACCATTCCAGCGCCCGGAACAGCGGCAGACCCAATGGATGCCATTAATGCAGTGAGAACAATGATGAGCTGATTGGTAAAATTTAGACCCTCAGGCCATAAAACCTGCATTATAAAAACAGATGCAACTGCCTGATACAAACTAGTTCCGTCCATATTAATCGTAGCTCCTACGGGCAATACAAAACTTGAAACCTCTTTATCTACTCCGATGTGTTCTTCTACCCTTTCCATAGTCACCGGCAAAGTTGCTGCACTTGAGCTTGTAGAAAAAGCAAGTAACTGGGCTGGAGCCATTTGTTGTAGAAACCAAAAAGGAGATTTTTTAGCATAGAGGGAAACCACGATAAGATAGAAAACAACCATGAATAATAAGCCTCCAATAACAACGCCTGCATACCTCAAAAGGGCCAAAAGCACATCCGCATCGTTGGCTGTAACAATCACAGTAGCTAATAAGGCCATTACCGCAATGGGCGCAAATAGCATAATAATATCTACCATTTTTAATACAACCGCATTTAAGGCATCAAAAAAGTTTTTTAAGGGCTCCGCACGTTTCGTTGGAACAAGTAACATACAAATCCCCAAGAAAATACTGAAGAAAATTACTTGTAACATCGATTTATTATCACCCATAGCCTTAACCGCATTATCGGGCACCATATCTACAACAAACTGCAGAGGACCCTTACTTTGCTGACTTCCAGCCTCAGATATTCGTTCTTGAATCTTATCGTTGGATGCATAGGTTTCTTTAAGTTGAATTATTGTCTCCTCAGAAATACCCTCACCTGGCTTAACAATATTTACAATAGTTAATCCAATAGTAATGGCAATAATAGTTGTACTCACATATAAGAAAATGGTTTTTATACCCATGGACTTAAACTTTGAGATATCCTTTAAATCTATAATTCCTTTAATAAGAGATGCCACAATTAAAGGAATGGCAATCAGTTTAAGCATGCGAACGAAAATGACTCCAATGGGCTCGATCCAGTCCTGAACAAAACTCTTACCATCAGTGAATTGAAGCATGATAAATCCAAACAAGACACCTGTAATCATGCCGATTAATATTTTCCAATGCAACTTGAGTTTTCTCATTTTAGTTCCCATTAAATTTTCCGAAATATACAATGGATTTGGGAATAAAGATTTTAAAATAAACAAGCCTTGGGAAAGTTCTACTTGCATCATTAAACATCCTCCACCAAATTTGTATTCTTGTCTACCTATTTGCAAACCCATATTAAGTTCATCAAAGGCGTTGGCCCCACTCGGGCTGAAATGTTAGGGAGCCACTTAGGGATTGTGACTATAGCTGACCTCCTAAGCCACTATCCTGTGCGATACGAGGACCGAAGCAAAATTCATAAAGTATCCGACTTAAGCGATGGAATTTCCATGCAACTTGCAGGAAATATTAGCTTCTCCGGTTGGGAGGGTGAAGGAAAATCCAAGCGATTAAAGGCTTGGTTTACAGATGACACTGGAAAGGTTGAACTGGTTTGGTTTAGTGGCGGAAAGTGGGTTGAGGAAAAAGTGAAAGAAGGAGGACGATATATCCTTTTTGGGAAAGCCCAAATATATCGAAATTCATTTTCCATAGCACATCCTGAACTCGAAGATGCTGAAAAGTATATAGCCCGGGGAGCCTCAGGATTGGTCCCCATATATCCGTTAACGGAACAACTGCGCAAGCGAAAAATAGATAGCAAAACTTTAGCAGATATTATCAGGAATGCTATAGATATGCAAGAATTTATGCTGCCAGAAACACTGCCTTATGATATTCTTCAAAAACATCAGTTCGTATCTAAATCGGAGGCCATTCGCGAGTTACACGTTCCAACCAAGACTGAAAACTTGGAAAAAGCTCAGGCAAGGCTTAAGTATGAAGAAATATTTTATCTTCAATTGCGGCATCTAATCCTTAAGAAAAACAATCAAACCAATTATAAAGGACTCATATTTAATACCATAGGCGATAATTTTAATACTTTTTTTCATCATCACATCCCGTTTGACCTTACTGGAGCTCAAAAAAGAGTAGTAAAGGAGATTAGGGAGGATATGAGAACTGGTGTACAAATGAATAGATTGCTTCAAGGAGACGTGGGGAGTGGAAAAACGATGGTTGCAGCATTGGCCGCATTAATTGCCATGGACAACGGTTTTCAGACCTGTATTATGGCTCCAACCGCGATATTAGCTGCGCAGCACTTTCAAGCATTTAGTGAATTTCTGAAAGGAATGGGAATACGCCCTGTTCTTCTTACAGGAAATACACGGAAGAAAGAACGTAAAGAAATAATAGAAAAATTAGCAGACGGAAGAATAGAAGTCCTTATTGGAACGCATGCGCTTTTAGAGCATGATGTAAAGTACCACAACCTGGGACTCGTAGTTATTGATGAGCAACACCGATTTGGAGTAGCCCAAAGGGCGAAGCTTTGGGAAAAAGGAAGTGAGTATGTTCCTCATATTTTAGTGATGACTGCAACCCCAATACCGCGAACCTTGGCATTAACCGTCTATGGCGAATTAGATGTTAGTATTATTGATGAGATGCCTGCCGGAAGAAAAGAAATTAAAACAGTGCACCGATATACAGAGCAGAGAGCTTTTGTCATGGATTTCGCAAAGGAACAAATAGCTCTGGGCAGACAAATGTATGTCGTATTTCCTCTAATCGAAGATAGCGATAAATTAAATCTTCAGAGTCTCATGAGTGGGTATGACATGATCACCGAGTACTTACCTACGCCAGAGTATACATACAGCATAGTTCACGGGAAAATGAAACCCGACGAAAAAGAGCATCAAATGCAGTTATTTAAGCAACATAAAACCCAAATAATGATAGCTACAACGGTTATTGAAGTAGGGGTAAATGTTCCCAATGCCAGCATCATGATTATTGAAAATGCCGATCGTTTTGGACTGGCCCAACTACATCAATTAAGGGGGCGCGTTGGCCGTGGAACTGAGCAAAGCTTTTGCATACTATCTACCACGCATCAATTAGGTAAGAGTGCAAGGACTCGCATGAAGACGATGGTAAAAAGCTCAGACGGATTTCATATTGCCCAGGTAGATATGGAATTAAGAGGCCCCGGAGACATGGACGGAACCAAACAAAGTGGCATTTTAGATTTAAAATTAGCCGATTTAAAAACAGATGAACACTTGATTGTTAGCACGCGTAAGGATGTGGAAATATTGATCGATCAAGATGAGTGGTTGACTGAACCAAAAAACATCGTCGTTCGGAACGAAATGGATAAAATCCCAAATCGAACGGTATGGAGTAAAATATCTTGATGGTTTAATAACTAAACCGTCATAATTTCTGCTTCCTTTTTAACGGTAACCTCATCCGTCTTTTTTATGTAAAGATCAATTTGAATTTGCACTTCAGCTTCTGCTGTTTTGGCTTCATCCTCGCTCAAACCATCCTTAACCAAGGCTCTTATTTGCTCATTAGCCTCTTTTCGCAAATTTCGAATTCCTACTTTTGAATTTTCTGCTTCAGCTTTGGATTTTTTTACGAACTCTTTTCTTCGTTCTTCTGTTAAAGGAGGAACATTAATTCGAATAAACTCGCCATCGTTTTGAGGAGCAAACCCTAAATTGCTATTTACAATAGCTGTTTCAATATCTCTTAATGCACTTTTATCCCATGCTTGTATAGTTATTGTTCTGGCATCAGGTGTATTAATATTGGCCATTTGACTTAAGGGAGTGGGTACGTCATAATAAGGCACGACCACTCCATCCAACATATTTGGTGTGGCTTTACCCGCTCGTATTTTATTAAACTGCACGTGAGTATGCTGAAGATTTTTCTCCAATAGATCCTTTAATTCTTGTATTACTTCTGATGTAGCCATTTTGTATTTAAAGTACAAAAATATCCTTCAAGACCATATTATACGAATATGTAACCAAATTTGTTTAAAAGTATGTCTAATTTTATAGATTAAGCCTTTACCTTTGTATTGTTACAAAAAATTAAGGAGAAATAAGTATGACATTATTGTTTTTATCAAGCATGGGACCCATGGAAATAGTTTTAATTGCTTTTTTAGTTTTACTTCTGTTTGGTGGTAAGAAAATCCCGGAACTTATGAAAGGATTAGGACGTGGCGTTAGGGAATTCAATGATGCCAAAAATAGCGTGTCTAACGAAATCAAGAAAGGGATGAACGAAAGTTCTGAAGATTCAAAAGAAAGTTGAAATCCTATTCTCGAATAGCCGATATACAATCGGACATTGCCAACAAGAAAATTTCTTGTACCCTTATGGTACAAGGTTACTTAGATGCCATTAAGATTCATTCGAACCTCAATGCTTTTATTGATGTATGGGAAAAAGATGCCATAGAACGGGCTTCTCTTATTGATATTAAGATTGCCAAAGGATCTGCTGGTAAGTTAGCAGGTGTTGTCATTGCCATTAAATCAAACATGTGTTTAGAGGGGAAGAGAGTAAATGCATCGAGTAAAATTTTGGATGATTTCGAATCGCTCTACACTGCAACTGCTGTTCAACGTTTAATGGATGAAGATGCCATTATTATTGGGTCTTGCAATTGTGACGAAATGGCTATGGGGGCTAGTTCTGAGAACTCCGCATATGGGCCAGTTTTGAACGCAGCAAATAAAGATTATGTACCAGGAGGAAGCAGTGGCGGAAGTGCTGTGGCTGTTCAAGCTGGAATGTGCCATGCAGCCCTAGGTTCTGATACCGGAGGGAGTATTCGGCAACCAGCCGCTTTTACTGGAATGGTAGGTTACAAACCCAGTTACGGTGTAATTAGCCGCTGGGGACTATTGGCTTACGCCAGTAGCTTTGATCAAATTGGACCGATCACACGCTCTTCAGAGGATGCTGCATTACTTACAGAAATCATGTCGGGGCCAGATGAAAAAGATGCCACTGTTTCAAATAAACAATGGAATTTAAATTTGGGTACATCTCCTTCTAAAAAGAAATATGCCATCATCAAAGAAGCCATGGAACTCGAAGGCTTAGATGCTGAAGTCAAAGAGGCATTTGAAAAAAGAATCCAGGCTATTAAAGATGCTGGAAATGAGGTGGAAGAAATTAGTTTCCCTTATTTGGACTATGTTGTCCCAACCTATTATATTTTGACCACGGCTGAAGCTTCAAGTAATTTGAGCAGATACAGTGGGTTAACCTATGGCCATAGAAGTGAAAAATCCGAAGACTTAGAGAGTACATTTACCCTATCGCGCAGCGAGGGTTTTGGAAAAGAAGTTCAGCGAAGAATAATTCTTGGAACCTTTGTATTAAGTAGCGATTATTATGATGCATACTATAAAAAGGGACTTCAGGTAAGGCAACTTATACGAAATTGGACTAAAAATGCTTTTGAAAGCTACGATGCTATCCTATCTCCAACTTCTGCAACACCCGCTTTTAAAATAGGCGAAAAAGCAGCCAACCCTATTGCTATGTATTTAGCAGACTTATTGACGGTGCATGCAAATCTTGCAGGAAATCCAGCAATCTCTATTCCTATGACTAAATCAGAAAAAGGACTTCCCATGGGTCTTCAAATCATGGGTGAAATGAATAAGGATCAAATCTTGTTATCAATAGCTCATCAACTGGAAGGCCTAATAAAGTGAAAAAAATAATTAATTTTTGTATAATACTTCTGGCCGTATTGCAACTAAACGCCCAGAAGAGCTATGAACCTTTTGTAAAAAACCTTTCGCAAACCGGTTTGTCTAGCTATTACTCCAAAGATTTAGAAGCCAATATTAATTCATGGGTTAAAAATGAGGATGAAGTTGTTTCAAAAATGCTTGGAAAATTTCAAGCATACGAAAAAGACTTGGATTATATAACTAAGAATTTTGGCCTACCTTGGTTTATTAAATACATCCCTGCAGCCAATACTGGAATGGATGTACATTTCCAATCGAAGGCAAATGGGTCTAGAGGCATTTGGCCACTGGAGTATCAAATTGCAAAAAAATATAATTTAATCTCCAATAGCTATGAAGATGAAAGACTCTCCTTTATTAAATCTAGCGAAGCAGCATGTCAATATCTCAAAACACTTTATGGCATATATAAGGACTGGCAGAAAGCAATTCTAGCATTTAGCATCGGTCCTGTTCGGGTAAATCAAATCATTCGAACCAATGGGACGGTTCATTTCAATGAATTCTATCCCTACTTGTCAAATAAGGAAAAAGAACCGCTGAATCAGTTCTATTCTGCGATGACCGTTTTATTTTATGCCGACACTTTTGGTATCAAACCCATACCCTACCAAACAATTCTTATAGATACCGTAAGTTGTGAATTGCCCACCACTTTTAAGACCATTGAAAAATTCACAACTATTGCTGTTGAAACACTAGTCGCCATAAATCCAAGCATACTAAGAAATACAGTGCCTGCCTTAAGTGGAACCAAGTACTTTAATATACCTAAAACAAGTAAATCATCCTATCAAAACTCAAGAGATACCATTTTTACGTATACCAAATACATATTGCATCCGTTTTCTATCTATGATACCATGGTTAAAATCATTGATAGTGTGGAATACATAGATTTGGTAAAAAGGCCTTTTGGTGATATTTCTAAAGGCAAACGAATTATTGTTTCCATTGAAAATACAAATAAAAAGTCAACTATTGATAGAGATAATAATTCCTCTGGAGCAGATAGTAACACAACAGCTATAAGTCCAAAAGTAAAAAAAGTAGTCGTCCAAAAGCAAGATAAACTTGTATGGATCACCTACTCGGTAAAAAGAAAAGATGCACTTTACACTCTCAGTGATGTTTTCGACTGTACAATTAAAGAAATCAAACGATGGAATAATATGAGAGGAAACGGGATATTTATTGGCCAAAGGCTGCGAATTAAAGTCCCAGAAAATCGATTGTATTATTACAAGAAAATCAATCGCATGAGCCGTGCTCAAAAATTTGCCCGAGCGAAGCAAGATTAATGAAAGAAGCTTACTTTTTACTCTGCTTTTTATTGGCATCAACGCTCATAGGCCAAAAAACTACGGTCAATTACACCCAAGAAACCATGACTATTGATGGAATCCTTGACGAATCTGTTTGGAAAAAAACGTATACCAGTGGGAGTTTTATCCAAAATTTCCCCTATGACACCTGTGAAGCCTTAGCCAAAACAGAATTTTGGTTGGCCTCTGATGAGGAATATTTGTACGCTGCTTTTAAATGCTATAATACGGGCAAAAAGAAAGGATACACCGTACAATCGCTCCAAAGAGACTTTAGCGTAAATAGCAATGATGCTGTAGTTCTTACATTAGAGCCCTTTCTGGATGGTCAAAATGGATTCTCCTTTGGCGTAACACCGCAAAATGCACAAAGAGAAGGTTCCGTTGGAAATGGAGGTAATTTTGGAGTGAGTACGGCTTGGGATCAAGTATGGTTTAGTGCAACTAATATTCAAGAAGAGTTCTGGACTGCAGAATTTAAAATTCCATACAAAAGCATCCGATTTAATCATCAAAATCAAAAATGGAGGACCAATGTTGCTCGAATCGATTTTAAAAACAATGAGAAATCCTGTTGGGTAAGAGTGCCTCGAAACTTTAATATTTCCTCCCTCACCTACACCGGTGATATGAATTGGGAAAAAAAGCCACCCAAACAAAATTTCAACCTCACGCTCGTTCCTTATGTAAGTGCGACGGGGAACCAAGATATAAGCGGCCAAAAAGCAATAAATGCAAAGCCCAAAACAGGAATTGATGCTAAGTTCTCCTTGAGTAGTTCTTTAAATTTAGACCTCACGCTCAATCCAGACTTCGCACAGGTAGATGTGGATGTTCAACAAATAAACCTCACTCAGTTTAACCTCTTCTTTCCAGAGCGCAGGCAATTCTTTATAGAAAACAGCGATCTCTTTGCCAACTTTGGATTTAGAGGAATACGGCCTTTTTTTAGCCGAAGAGTTGGCTTGGCAGAACCTATTACTGCAGGAGCCCGAATCACAGGTAAAATTGGAAATAAGTGGCGTGTAGGCATCATGGATGTTGCTACTCGAGAGTTAGACTCTCTTACCCCGGCTAAGAATTATGCCATCGCTGCTTTTCAACGAAAAGTATTTTCATCGAGTAATATTGGGTTTATTTTTGTGAATGATCGAGTGAGAAATATGCCTGGAAGTACGGTAACTGGATTGGAGTACAATCTGCTAAGCAAAGACAATAAATGGGTTGGAAAGGCCTTTTATCAGAAATCTATTTCACCAAAAATCATGGATAGGAGTTTTGCTCATGCATCCTTTCTCATCTTCAGGAATACAAAATGGCGCTTAGAATGGAATCACGAATTCGCAGGAAAAGGGTTCAGAGCGCCCACAGGATTTGTTCCGAGGCAGCGATTTTATGATCAGGAAAATAAGGTGAGCGTTACCAGAGAATTTTGGCGTCTTGAGAATTCAGCAGCCTATACTATCTATCCTAAATCCAACCTACTCAACAAAACTTCTTTTATTGGTTATCACTCTTCGTATTACGATAGCGCTCAAAAAAGCACAGAATCCTTTAATGCCTTTCGCATTAAAAACACATTTCAGAATTCGGCCGAATTAAATCTTCGCTTATCTCATAAAAAAAATACCTTATTCCTTCCATTCAGCCCAATTTCAACAGATTCTAATTATTTATTGGGAGAATATAACTGGAACAGCCTCAATGTATTCTTTCAAAGCAACCGGCGAAAACTCTTTAACTTAAGTGTTGATGCAACGGCGGGTCAGTTTTATGATGGGTCTAAATACGGAACAACAGTAAAAGCCATTTATAGAAGGCAGCCCTGGGGTGTTTTTTCTGTTAACTATCAAAGAGAACAGATATCCTTGCCAAGTATTGGGGATCAAACCTATGATCTGATTGGAGCCAAAGCCGAAATTAGCTTTACAACGACCATGTACCTCAATACCTTTCTTCAATACAATACCCAAGCAAACAATACCAACTTGTACATAAGGTATCAATGGAGATACAGACCCATGAGTGATTTATTTTTGGTGTATTCAGAAAATTACAACCAATATTGGAACGTCAAAAATAGAAATCTCGCTTTCAAATTTGTCTATTGGTTAAATTTATAATATCAACCACATATACATTTCAGATTTACTTAATTGCACAGCTCAGGAGTTTCTCTCCCTGCAGGTAACCCTCAAATAAGTCGCCAACCGATACAGGGCCTACCCCGGCAGGCGTACCGGTAAAAATATAATCACCCGTTTTTAGCATAAAGTATTGACTTACATAAGCTATAATTTCATCCACTTCATGAATCATATCAGCCGTGTGTCCTACTTGAACGGGGCTCCCATTTTTATGCATTTCAAAATTTACATCTTGCATATTCTTAACCACAGGCACAAAAGGACTGATGCAAGCACTATAGTCAAAACCCTTCGCTTTTTCCCATGGCAATCCCTTTTCCTTCAATTTTTGTTGTAAATCTCTGGCCGTAAAGTCAATTCCCAAAGCCATAGAGGAGTAATAATCTTTGGCAAACTGCTTTGGAATGGATTTTCCATTTTTATCAATCCGGACGACAAGTTCAAGCTCGTAATGAACTTCATTGGTAAAAGCAGGGACATAAAACGGGTTGTTGTTTCTTAAAAGTGCAGAGTCTGGTTTTATAAAAACAACGGGTTCATCGGGAACTTTGTTTCCCATTTCTTTTGCATGATCTGCGTAATTTCTACCTATACAAACGATTTTCATCGCACAATGGTATTTTCCCTTTCAGGGCCCAATGATATAATCTTAATGCGCGTATCTATGGCATTTTCAATGTACTGGATATAATCCTTAAATGTACCTTCTAAATTATCAAAACCTTCTGCATAGTTCAAAGGCCCAACCCACCCAGGAAGGTTGGTATAAACAGCTTCTACGCCGCTTTCCACTAAGCTCGCAGGAACCTCATCCGTGGTTTCATTCCCAATTTTATAGGACTCGCAAACACGAATTTTATCACTGCCACAAAGAATATCACTTTTCATCATGATTAACTCGTCTACCCCATTTAACATGCAGGTGTATCGGAGAGCCACTAAATCTAACCAACCCGTTCTTCTGGGTCTTCCAGTAGTTGCTCCAAATTCATTCCCTTGTTTTCGCAACCATTCCCCTTCTTCGCCAAAATCCTCCGTTGGGAAGGGACCTGAACCCACTCGAGTACAATACGCTTTAAAAATGCCATATACCTTACCAATGTGCTTTGGAGCAATCCCCAAACCATTGCAAACACCTGCAGTGATAGTATTACTGCTGGTTACATATGGATAGGTTCCAAAATCAATATCAAGCATACTTCCTTGAGCGCCCTCGGCTAGAATCTTCTTTCCATCCTTAATACATTTATTAATAAAGTACTCACTATTTATTAGCTGAAGCTTTTTTAATTGCTCTAAGGCTGCGTAAAACTCCGCCTCTTCTTTTTCCAAATCAAAATCCGTGTATTCCAGCCATTTAACTTGTTCTAAATGTCGATCTCTAGCTTCTTCGTAGCGAGCCTTAAAATCAGGCAATAAAACATCACCAACCCGCACTCCATGGCGACCCGTTTTATCACGATACGTAGGGCCAATTCCACGCAATGTGCTTCCAATTTTTTTATCCCCCTTTGCATTCTCCAAAGCTGCATCTACAATTCGATGCGTAGGTAAAATCAAATGCGCCTTTTTTGAAACCAATAAACGGTCCGCATAGTCTGGCACCTCGGCAATAAACCGATCAATTTCTTGAAAAAGCCGAACTGGATCAATAACCACTCCATTACCAATAACATTGGTAGTGGTTTTATGAAATATCCCAGAAGGGATTGTGTTGAGCACAAATTTCTTTCCTTCGAATTCCAGAGAGTGTCCCGCATTTGGGCCTCCTTGAAATCTTGCTACAACATCATATTTCGGGGTTAGGTAATCAGCTATTTTGCCTTTTCCCTCATCGCCCCATTGCAAACCTAGTATTACGTCTACCACTATCTAATTTTCTTCGTTTTTTACTTCAATTCCACACTGTTCACAATCTCCATTTTCATCTTTTCTGGGCATCGCGTACAAGTGCAAACTATGATGGGTTACATTAAATTTCAATAACTCGCCCATTTTACTACTAATCTGTTGAATTCGAGGATCACAAAACTCGTGGACTTTTTTACATTGAACACAAATTAAATGATCGTGCTGTTTAAAGCCATAGGCCTGTTCAAATTGACTTCCCTGCTCACCAAACTGATGTTTTTTCACCAAGCCACAATCCAAGAGAAGATCCAGCGTGTTGTATACGGTGGCCCTGCTCACTCTATAATTACGTTTTTTCATTTTGATGTATAAATCATCCACATCAAAATGTCCTTTGTAACTATAAATCTCATCGAGAAGAGCATATCTTTCAGGTGTGCGGCGTTGCTTATTCTTTTCCAAATAAGTGGTAAAAATGGCTCTTACTTCCATTTTTGTTTCCTTTAAAAGCTTAGCGTCCTTGGCAGTCAAATCCTTAAAATTCTATACAAAAGTAAGACTATCCTGAGGTGAAATGCAGGAACACATTAAAAAGTAATCCCTTGTTTTCAACATACCGTAGCTATACTCGTCATATTTGAACAAATAATCTAGTAAAACAAAGACTTACTCAGAAGATTCTTCTTCCTCTTCAGTGTTTATATAGCCCGGTGGTGTTTTTATTTTTTCCTTTATAACACGGGCCATTGGGAAAGTTCTTCGCGCATTATCGGCAATTTCAGCTGCATCCTCATACTTCTTAAACTTACCCATGAAGACTTTAAAATTGGGCTCATCATACTCTAAATGGCATGTGAATATTCCAGCATATCGTATGCTGCCATTTTTATGTATTTTGAGCGCTCTCGATCTGCTCTGGTCAAAACCAAGCATGATTCTGAATTGATCTATTTTTAAACCCTTATCAATAACTACTTTTCTCTCGTAAACTCGAGCCGCTTCCATATTCAAAACACTCGTGTCTGCCATTATTATAATGGCTCCTAGTGTGTCAGTAAGCAAGGAGTCTTGCAATTGATTTGACGAATATGTATCATCTTGCGCTTGAATGGCAGAAGATAAAAAGCCCATAAAAAAAATAATAAATTTCATTCTGTTTATTCAAATTAACAACAATTAGTCCAAAGACTATGGAAACACGCCAAGTTCAAGATAAGCCAGACCGATTTTCTTAATTGCCAATGCAAAAGCAGCTGTTCTTAAGCTTGTTAAATCTTCGTGCTTATCCAAAGTATCTAAAATATCATTTAGAGAGGATATCATGGTCTCCTCAAGTCCACTGTAAACAAGATCAACCTCTTCTGGCCCTTGAGCCAATTTGTCCATTAAATCTTCAGTAGCTTTAGTCCCAGTAACTTTATCGATATGATCCAATAAGCCTCTATTGCTATTTTCCATAAAGCGCTTCTCCATTCTCCCATATCGGACATGGCTCAAATTCTTTAACCATTCAAAATAGGAAACAGTAACTCCCCCAGCATTTAAGTATATATCTGGAACAATAACCACGCCTTTATCATTTAAAATCTTATCTGCCTCAACTGTTACAGGACCATTTGCGGCCTCAGCAATTATTTTTGCTTTGATTCGACCTGCATTTTCTTCTGTGATTACACTTTCCAAAGCCGCAGGTATTAATATATCACATTCCATTTCTAGCGCTTCATCATTATTACTTAGATTCTGAGCACCTGGAAAATCAATAATACTTCCTGTCTTAATTCTGTGCTGATGGACTTCTTCTTCATTCAGTCCATCTGGATTATAAATAGATCCATTATACTCAGCTATAGCAATGATCTTGGCTCCAGATTCTCTAAAGAATTTTGCGCTATGATAACCCACATTACCCAAGCCTTGGACGACGACTGTCTTCCCTTCGACACCTGTAGATAAACCAACTTTATCCATCCACTTTTTATTGCGACACAGCTCTTTAATTCCATAAAACACACCTAAACCTGTGGCTTCTTTCCTTCCTCGCACTCCTCCTTGAGTTACAGGCTTCCCAGTTACACAACCCAAACCGTCAATTTCTCCATTATTCATGGCCATGTACGTATCTGCAATCCAGCTCATTTCTCTGGCGCCTGTTCCATAATCGGGAGCGGGTACGTCAATACCAGGGCCAATGAAATTCTTACGAACTAACTCAGAAGTATATCTCCTGGTAACTCTTTCCAACTCTTGTTCCGTGTATTTGTTGGTATCAATCTTAATACCCCCTTTGGCGCCACCAAAAGGTACATTTACAATAGCACACTTATAACTCATAAGTGCAGCTAGTGCCATTACTTCATCTTGATTAACATCCATACTAAAACGAATACCCCCTTTGCAAGGGCTCCTGTGATTGGAATGTTGCACTCGATATGCCTCAAAAACTTCCACGTCATTTAATCCCTCACCCATTCGAACGGGAAATTTCATTCGATACACACTATTGCATGAATTGATTTGACTTAAAACACCCTTGTTTAAACCAGTATAGACGGCTGCACGATCAAAATTGTGGCTAACAGATTCAAAAAACGTATACTTACTTACTTGCTTGGACATCTATTCTTATTTATTGCTTCCTATGCAAATATATGCTGCAAAAAAGATTAAAAACCTCTTAATTTGCAATAATATTAATGGATAAAAGTAAAAATCAAGCAATGAATAATAAGGCAGCATTAGTTATTTTAGATGGTTGGGGCATTGGAGAAGAAAATAAACAAAATGCCATTCACTCTGCTCGCACTCCGTACATGGACTATTTGCTTGCGAATTACCCAAATGCACAACTCCTTACCCATGGAAATAATGTAGGCTTGCCCGAAGGACAGATGGGAAATAGCGAGGTAGGACACATGAATATTGGAGCTGGAAGAGTAGTCTGGCAGATGCTTGAAAAAATAAATAAAGATCTTGAAGGCCCTACTTTTGGCGAAAAAGAGAGTGTCAAGAAACTCATTGCAGATGCAAAAAAAACAGGACGATTGCATTTAATGGGACTGGTTAGTGATGGAGGTGTTCATTCTCATGTAAATCACCTCATTAAAATTTGCCAGATGGCTGAAAATGCTGGCGTTCCAAATATTTTTATTCATGCCTTTCTTGATGGCAGAGATACAGATCCAAAAGCGGGAGCGAAATACATTGGAATAGTACAAGATTCAATAAACCCAAAAATAAGTATGGTAGCCTCGGTTATTGGACGATACTATGCCATGGATAGGGACCATCGATGGGAACGTACAAAAAGGGCTTATGACCTGTTAACTCAAGGAGAAGGAGAAGTTACAACTCAATTTATCGAAAGTATAGAGAAAGAATATACTCTAAAACATACGGATGAATTTATGGAGCCGCTCTTCTGTGGAAAAACAGATGCCTGTATAAAAGAAGGTGACACGGTTTTGTGCTTTAATTTTAGAACGGATAGAGGAAGACAGATTACAGAGGCACTAAGCCAAAATGATTTGAGTAATTATGGCATGAAGAAGCTGGCATTGAATTATTATACTACAACCGTATATGATGATAATTTTAATATAGCTGGCGCCCTTTATACCAAGGAATTTATAAACAACTCTTTGGGAGAAGTGATTGCTCAGGCGGGATTAAGTCAAATGAGAGCGGCAGAAACAGAAAAATATCCGCATGTGACTTTCTTTTTTAATGGAGGAAGAGAAAAGCCTTTTGAAAAGGAAGGGCGAATTATGGCAAACTCTCCAAAAGTAGCTACCTACGATTTGCAACCTGAAATGAGCGCCTTAGAACTAACTAAAAAGGCCAAGGAATACGTAAATGAGAAAGAACCTGAATTCATATGCCTAAACTATGCTAACCCTGATATGGTGGGCCACACAGGGGTTTTTTCTGCTATAGTTAAAGCCGTAGAGACTATTGATCAATGTTTAAAAGAGCTCAGTTCGCACCTTGCAGAAAAAGGATATAATGTGGTTGTAATTGCGGATCATGGCAATGCAGATTACGCGTTGAATGAGGACGGAACACCAAATACTGCGCATAGTACAAATCCAGTTCCTGTTGTTCTTTTAAATACTTCCTTGACCATACAAAACGGCATATTGGCTGATGTTGCACCTACCCTATTGCAATTGCTAGGAGTAGAACAACCCAAAGAAATGACTGGAAACAGTCTAATAACTTAATACTTCCATTCAATTCAATGGATCTAAAAGCATATTAAAACAATATCCTAAAATTATATTTAAAGGATTTAATGTGAAACATAATTTATTTTCACTCCTACTTATAGTTGAAAACCTAAAAATACTTACTTTTGATGAAAGAAAAAAAATGAAAAATAAATTACTCATTGCATTCGCATTCATCTCATTCTCTTCCTATGCCCAAACGGGGTATTATCAGGAACCCATATCAGGAACTTCTAACCCTGGAGGTTTAAATAAAGATTCGGAAGATATTTTTGCTTCTAATATAGCTCCAGGTTGGGCTGTAATCATTGGTAGCAATAATACAGGTACATGGTCTACAAGTCAGGCCGTTCCCTTCGCATTTAAACTAAACGACGAAGTGGTAAACTCCTATTTAGTTCATGGCAATGGAGTGGTAACCTTCACGCCGGGAGCATCGGGTGCAATTGCTGCAACGGGAACATCCATACCAGATGCAAGTATTCCGGATAAATCAATTTGTCTTTGGGGGTTAAAACCTTCAGGCCCAAATGATAATATTCTCTCAAAAACATTTGGAACAGCTCCAAACAGACAACATTGGATTTCATTTAACTCTTGCACAGAAGCAAATAATTCAACCGGCTTTACCTACATGAGTATTGTTTTAGAGGAAACAACGAACAAAATTTATTTTGTTGACCAAAGAGTTAGTACAGCTAATGTAACTAAAATTGTTGCTGGTATTCAATTAGATAGCAGTTTGGCTTTTAAACTTAACAATGCGAATACTTATGCTTGTAAAGCGCCAAATAGTCAGGAGTATGAGGATAACTTCCATTATACTTTTTCCCCTGGTAGCCTTCCCGCAAAGAATGCCACTTTAGTTTCTGTAGACAATGCAAAATATGAGCTATTATCAAATGCTCCCTATGAAATCACCTATTCGATAGGTAATAATGGAAGTGAAACTATAAATGAAGTTCAAGTGAGTTACTCCATTGATGGTGGTACTGCGGTAACAGATGTTATTTCAGGATTGAGTATTGCAAGTGGTGCAATTGCCCAAGTAAACAGCACAACAAAATGGAATCCAACGGTCTCTCAAACTTATTCTATTGATGTTACGATTGATTCCGTAAACGGAACATTGGATGGCACTATTGCAGATAATTCTGGCAATTCATCCGTTCTAATCGTAGATGCCTTTGTACAACGAAATGTATTGCATGAGGTATTTACCTCAAGTACTTGTGGACCATGTAAACCGGGAAACGAAAATCTAAATTCCATTATTGTTGGTAAAGACCATCATACTTCTGTTAAGTATCAAATGAGTTGGCCAGGTGATGGTGATCCTTACTATTTTGCTGAACTTGCTGCTCGAAGAACATATTATGGAGTAAATACTATTCCTCAAATGCAAGTGGATGGAATTGCATGGGAAGGAAATGCAGGAAGTTATACAGCGGGTGCATTTAAAGAACAAACTGAAGTTCCTTCATTTATGGAAATTACCGGTTCGGCTAAAAACGAATGGAAGGGCAAAATTTCTTGTGATATCACCATAGACCCTAAGGCGGATTATACTTCGACAAATATGAAAGTATATGCCATGATTATTGAAAAAGAAACGGCATGGAACAAGAAAACAAATGGTGAAACCAAGTTTGAGAATGTAGTTAAGAAAATTATGCCTTCAAATGCAGGGGATAATTTAGCACCGTTAACCAAGGGAAATCCAGTAAATAAATCATACTCCTTCACCTTCAAAGGATATTACACCTTACCACCAAATGCTAAATCACCTGTGAATTTAAACATAGCAAGTACCGTTGAAAACTTTGCAAATTTGGCTATAGTTGTCTTTGTCCAGGACAATGTAACCAAAGAAGTCTTTCAATCAGCCATGTTTGATATGGCCAATAGCAACACAGCGGATATTAGCACAGAAATGAATGTATTCCCTAACCCTGCGGCAAACCAAATGTTGGTTCAGGTGAAAGCTTTATCTAACACAAACAGTTCAGTTGAATTGATAAATATGATGGGTCAAGTTGTAGCAAGTGGATCCACTCAAAATGGAGAATACACCTTTGATGTAAGTAATGTAAGTAATGGTGTATACACCGTTAAAATATTGGGAAATTCAAAACAAGCTATACAAAAAATAGTGGTAAAACACTAAGAAAATAAAAACACATAAAAGAGCCTCTTGCACAAAATGCGAGAGGCTTTTTTTATGCTTCCAGGTCTTTGAATTACATTTGCATAGTGAAGAAATGCATGCTTATCCCCTTGTTTCTATTGGTCTTTAGCTGCCAAGGTAAAAAGCAAGTACTAAAAGAAGACCTCTCCTTCTGGAAAAGAATCATAGTCCAAGATATCGATTCCCTAAAACAAACTCAATATGAGGTAGACCACAATACTCAGATAGCAGAAAGTGTCGAGAACAAACTCATTTCTAATCCTGAATGGGAGGAATTACTGAATCCCTTTCTAAGTATAAACCAGGATGCAAATGATTCATTTCGATCAAGCACGGATAGCTCGGGAAATATCGCCATTCAAAACCTCACGAATCTGGACAGCAATGCATTGGTACAAACCATTCGTATTATTAGGAATAAAGGGCATGTAAATGTGATTGAAGTAAATACTTTTAAGAATACTTTTCTGAACAAACGAGTATGCCTTTACAGTTATCAACCTCAAAAAGCCTTTGGAATAAATATTAGAGAAAAGTACTTTTGGGCTGAGGAAAAAATCATCAGTATAAACGCCATGTTCATTAAAAAATGAGTCAATTAAAATTAAACCACTACATCGACGGTGCCTATGCAGCACCCTTAAAAAACCAATATTTAGACAATGTAAATCCAGCAAAAGGTGAGGTTTATAGTCAGGTTGCTTCTGGTACATCTGAGGATGTTGAATTAGCCTATAAAGCTGCTTCAAAAGCATTCCCAGCTTGGAGTACAACCCCCGCAGAAGATAAATTTAAAATATTAAATCGCATTGCCGAACTCATTGACGAAAGCAATGAGCGTTTTGCAGAAGCCGAATCCTTAGATCAGGGAAAACCTGTATGGTTGGCAAAAAACGAAATGAAAAGAGCGGCTCAAAACTTCCGATTTTTTGCCACGGGGCAGATGCATTTTGCCAGCGAGAGTCACGCCATGGAAAAAGGAACAATCAATTACACCTTGCGCAAACCTTTAGGCGTTGTGGCTTGCATCAGCCCATGGAATTTACCCTTATACTTATTTTCATGGAAAATTGCTCCTGCCTTAGCCGCAGGAAATTGTGTAATTGCAAAACCCAGTGAGTTTACTCCTTACACAGCGAACCTTCTTGGTGAAATATGCACCAAAGCAGGACTCCCTGCCGGTGTATTGAACATTGTTCAAGGTTTGGGGCAACATGTTGGAGAAGCTTTGGTAACACATGAAGATATTAAAGCCATCAGTTTCACAGGTGGTACAGCGACTGGAAAACGCATAGCCTCCATTGCTGCTCCTATGTTTAAAAAATTAAGTTTAGAATTAGGCGGAAAAAATCCAAACATTGTATTTGATGATTGCGATTTAGATAAGGCGATAGAAACCAGTGTTAAATCATCCTTTTTAAATCAGGGGGAGATTTGCTTATGCGGCTCTCGAATACTTGTACAAAAAGGAATCTATGAACGCTTTAAAGAGCGTTTTGTAGAAAAAGTAAATGCCTTAAACGTTGGACCACCAAAAAATAAGGATAGTTTTCTTGGAGCCATTGTTAGCGAGCCTCATTATAAAAAAGTACTTGGATATATTGAGATGGCTAAGGAAGAAGGAGGACAATTACTTACGGGAGGAATGAGCTTGCACCCCAAAGGACATGAGAAAGGCTTTTATATAGCTCCTACTGTTATTGAAGGTCTAAAGGCTAAGGCTCGCTGCAATTTAGAAGAGATATTTGGGCCAGTGGTATCTATCATGCCATTTGAAACAGAAGAAGAGGCCCTAACCATTGCCAATGGCGCAGATTATGGTTTAGCTTGTACCATTTGGACCAATCATTTGGAACGCGCTCATCGCATGGCAAATAAAATACAAACCGGAATTGTGTGGATTAATTGCTGGCTCTTACGTGACTTAAGAACGCCATTTGGAGGAACTAAAAGTAGCGGTGTAGGACGCGAAGGTGGATGGGAAGCACTCCGATTCTTTACTGAACCTAAAAATGTATGTATACAGGTAAATTTGAACAAACCTTAAGTGTAAGTCCATTTCTATCAGGAATTTTTAGTGGCTTTTTTTACTTAACAAATGAATACATCGTATACTTGCATTAATTGCTAAGCTTTAAAGAGTTATATAATATACATAAAGACTTAGTCTTCAATTTAGCTTTACACTTTTGCCAAAATCGAGAGGATGCCGAAGAGGTGGCTCAAGATGTATTTCTTACCGTGCATCTAAAGGCTAAGAACTTTCAAAACAAATCCAATATAAAAACATGGATATATCGCATTACAGTAAACAAATCCTTGGACTTTCTAAAGGCAAAGAAAACGCAAAAACGCAACTTTTTTTTTACTGCTAAGCGAATCGATGATGATGTAAGCACGTCAATCGGACATTTTGAACATCCAGGTGTTCTATTGGAGGAAAAAGAAGAAATAGCAAAAATTTTTGCTGCGATAAATCAACTCGCTGACAAACAAAAAACAGCGGTTATTTTACTGAAAATCGAACAAAAAAGTCAAGCAGAGACTGCAGAAATAATGAATACAACGAGTAAAGCAGTCGAATCCCTTTTTCAACGAGCAAAACTTAACTTAAAAAAAATATTGAAAGAAAACGAAGGTTAAATCCCATGAAATCGTCTAATTTAAAGCACCTCACATGGAACGTTTAAAAAAAATACAGCGCGTGCAAATGCCCAATTACATGTATGAGACTATTATGTCTAAAATAAAACGTGAGAAAGCGAACATCATCCCATTGCATTGGGCTGGAGTTGCGGCTGCAATTGTCATACTATGCATCTCAACTAATATTTATCTGTTGTCTAATAATTACCGTTCAGATCAAAAAAATGGCTTGGAGGGCTTAGTCCCCTCAACTACTCTTGAATTATACAATGAATAAAAATAAATTTCTCTGGGTTATTTGCGTTGGGTTGTTGATTTCTAATTTCCTTCTCATTGGGTTTATGTTGATGAAAAAGCCGGCCCATGGGCGTGCAAATCCGAAGGATGTCATTATCAAAAATCTTCATTTTAATGAAGCTCAAAAAAACCAATATAGTTTACTTATAAAACAGCACAGGAGGGACATAAGGGAGCAGAAAAAAAATATTTTTCAAACGAGAAACGCACTTTATAAAACCTTAAATCAAACATACAATAAATCACAAATAGATTCCTTAATTCAAAGCATAGCTTTATACAATCAGAAAGTAGAAGCCATCCATTACAGTCATTTCTCTGATATCAGAGACATCTGCACTGGCGAGCAGAAAGAAGATTTTAAAAAGCTCAGCAACAGGCTGTCAAAACTATTTTCGCAAAAGCATCCAAGGAGATAGGACAAAAATCATCGTTTATTCTTGGTTCAATTCTAAATTACAGATTTATAATGTTTCGAGACATTAATTAGCTTATTTTTACATACTAATTAAGAAAACACGCTTTTGACAAATATTGAACATAAATCAGGGAAAATAATCATCAATAATCATAAGGACTTTGAGCAATACGTGGGAGAAGTGTTGGGAACCTCCGATTATTTACAAATAACCCAAGAACAAGTAAACAAATTCGCCGAAGCCACCTTGGATTATCAATGGATACATACAGATGAAGAAAAGGCCAAGACGGATAGCCCATATGGGTCAACAATAGCTCATGGCTACTTAAGTTTGAGTGTTGTTCCATTTCTATGGGGTCAAATCATCGACGTAAAGAATACTAAAATGATGGTAAATTATGGTATTGAAAAATTAAAATTCAATCAGCCTGTTTTGGTAAACAGTCACGTTCGAGTAAAAACTAAACTTCATTCCTTAGTAAACCTTAGAGGAATATCCAAAGTAGAAGTAAAAGCTACTTTAGAAATTATGGGTAATGCTAAACCTGCTCTGGATGCCACTTTAGTATTCCTATACTCCTTCAACGATTAAATCTCTTATTTACTATTTTATGGTTTTGGGTATTAATCCCTATGAAAGCCATTATTAAATCACCTTGCGATAAGAATTGGGATGAACTAGAGCCTAATAAAAATGGCTCATTTTGCAATGCTTGCAGTAAAACAGTTATTGATTTTACTAGCAAAAGCCATGAAGAAATCATTGACTACATAAAAACCATCAAAGAGAAGAATGTATGTGGTCGCATGTCATTCAACAAACCTAAAAAAGGGTTTCAATTGAAATACATTACATCAATACTATTAGCCCCACTTATATGGGCCTGCAATGGGCTTGACCGACACCAAACTACCATAGGAAAGATTGAAACCACTAAAGATGCGATAGGCTTAAAGGACAGCTTAAACTGCGGGCCTAAAATTGGCAAAATACAGATAACAACTAAATCTATTCCATTGGTGGATACGAGCAAGTTGGATAGAACTAATTTTATTGAGTTGCTTGGTGAAGTGGATATTCAAGAACTCCCGGATAAAGGCCAATAAAGATGTCTCAAGTTCAAATTCATTCTACTTCCTTCGAGAAGTAAAGCATGATTGAGTTGCTATAGCGGCCGAAACAAACATTGTGCTTCGCTTATTTTATAGAGTGCAATGACGCCTAATTCCATAAAAAGTGATACGCCTTTTCAATCAAAGCAGTCATACTTACTGTTTGGTGGGCGTCTACTTTCAACTTAAATTTCTTTTGCATAGCTGAGATAGTAGACCCTGGGGAAGCTTTTACAAAATTTAAAGCTTGTGCGGAAACCAGCCACTCAATGGCAAATACCTGTTTTGCATTTTCAAGTACCTTAATAAGTTTAGTCGCTGCATTTGCTCCCATGCTTACATGGTCTTCTTGTCCATTACTACTCATGATAGAGTCTATACTTGCCGGACTGCACAACTGCTTGTTCTGAGATACCAAAGAAGCCGCCGTATATTGGGCTATCATATAGCCACTATCCATTCCTGGTTTGGGGCTTAAATAGGCAGGTAGATTTCTAAAACCACCCATTAAATAATAGGTTCTACGCTCACTAATATTTGCGAGTTCAGCAATGGCCATAGCAGCATAGTCTAAAGTCAAGGCCAAAGGTTGGCCATGAAAATTACCTCCGCTTAGGATAAGTTTATCCTCAGCAAACACATTCGGATTATCAGTAACAGATTTCAATTCCGTATCCCAGGTATACATGCAATGTTGCAAGGCATCCAAACTTGCCCCATGCACCTGTGGAACACATCTAAAGCTATAGGGATCTTGGACATGTGTCTTCTCCCTCGATTCTGCTTGCTCCAATAATTCCAAAATTTGACTCGCCACCATATTTTGTCCTTGGTGAGGTCTAATGGCATGAATTTGAGGCAAAAAAGGTTCATGTCTCGCGTTTACAGCATTTAAACTAGCCACCGTCAGTTTTGGCAACTGCATGAGAATATCCCCAATAAGGTCTGACGCTTGCATGGCATGAGCCAGCATAAATTGAGTGCCATTAATTAACCCTAAAGCCTCTTTGGCTTGAAGTGTTAAAGGTTGTAAATTCCTTCTCGAAAGTTCGGGAAGGGCCTTCGCCGGCTCCCCATCTCTCCAAAAGTATCCCAAACCAATTAATGGAAGAAATAATTCAGATAAAGGAGCCAAATCGCCGCTGGCTCCCAGTGAACCTTGGCTATGTATAGCTGGAATAATATCTAAATTATAAAAATCAATCAATCGCTGCACCACATTTCTGCTTACCCCACTATGCCCTTTTGAAATATTTTTTATCTTAAGTAAAAGCATCGCCTTACTCAATTCTTTACTCAACATGGGACCTACCCCAGCTGCATGCGTAATGAGTAAATTCTCTTGTAGCTTCCCTAATTCCTCTTTTTCAATTTCTACATCGCAAAGTGAACCAAATCCAGTATTAACTCCATAAACAGGTTCCTTAGCTGCTTTAATATGCTCGTGCAAGTAATCGTATGCGCCGTCTATAGCTGACCATTCTGCTGAACTTAACTTTAGTTCATCTCCTGAGACTAAAAACTCATTAAAATCATTAATTGTATCTAAACTCATCCTGCTTGTATAAAGATCGGTATTTCACTCCAGTCCATTTGTTTTTGCTCACCACTTTCCAAATCCTTCATCATGACTGTCTTATTTAATATTTCATTTTGGCCAATAATTGCTGCAAATCTAATTTTTTTTGCATTCGCATAATCCAATTGTTTTCTCAATTTTAAGGCTTTGGGATATAACTCGGTATTTAAACCCATATCTCTTAAAGATTTACATAAGCGATAAGCCATTGGCATATTTTCTGTATCCATCACACAAAAAAGGATATTTCGATTATCCTCCATATAGTTTTGAAACAAATCTGTCGCTTCCATCACATCATAAATGCGATCCAATCCAAAAGAAATTCCAACACCTTGCCCCCCTTCAAAACCAAACATCTCCGTCAGTTTATCATATCTGCCTCCGCCACCAATACTACCCACAGAAAATCCATCCGGCAACATTTCAGGCTGTGGCACCACCTCATATATTATTCCAGTATAGTAACTTAAGCCACGAGCCAGCGTAAAATCTAATGAAATAGCGTTTTCACCTTTGTCTTGAACTAAATCTAAATTGCCCTCCAACTCCTTCATTAATTCTAATGGAATCGTTGGAAAAAGCAGATTCAAAGCCGCCAACTTTTCAGCATTTGTTTCTTTTCCATTCGCCTCCAAAAGTTTCATCCAAATATCCACCGCCTTCTGGTTAATGTCAGTCCGCAGTAATTCATTTACTTTATCTCCAATTTTGTCATATTTATCAATGAGTTGCATAAAACGGAAGGACTCTTCATCATTCAAGATATTCTGTAGTATGCAATCAAATATTTGACGATTATTGAAACGAATAATAACAGGTAATTTTAGATTTAAAAAAACATCATTGTACAAATCAAGTAATTCAACATCTCCATAAGTAGAAGTAGAGCCAACTATGTCAGCATCGCATTGCCAAAACTCTCTGTATCTTCCTTTTTGTGGTCGATCGGCCCTCCAAACAGGCTGCATTTGATAGCGTTTAAAAGGAAATGTAATATGACTTCTATTCATGCTTACATAACGTGCCAAAGGCACCGTTAAGTCGTAACGCAAGCCCTTTTCTGCAATTACTTTACTTAGTTTTTTACTATCCTTGGCATCATATATTTCCTGAGAAGCCGCATCTAAAAAGTCCCCATTATTCAATATTTTAAACAACAATTGATCTCCCTCCTCGCCATATTTATCTGTCAAGGTACTGAGTTTTTCTACGGCTGGAGTTTCGATAGCTTCAAATCCAAATTGAACAAAACATTGTTCAATGGTGTTCATGATAAATTTTCTCTTTTTCATCACGGCAGGACCAAAATCTCTCACGCCTTTAGGAAGGGATGGTTTTTGTGCAGTCATTTTTAAAAAAGCAAAGATACAATGGCTATTTTTAATGCGATAGTCTAATTAACACAACTCGATTAAATACCTAAAAGCGAATTGGAATAATAAATACTAGAGTTCTTATTCCATCCAGATCCTAAAAGACTTGCAGAAATATAATTCACAACTCATTTATTATTTTAGGATTGTTCATCCAAAAATCGCAATTTCGCAGCGGTATATCATGAATCCAGTTTTAGTA
Source organism: uncultured Bacteroidia bacterium (assembly GCA_938086785.1). Taxonomy (GTDB): domain Bacteria; phylum Bacteroidota; class Bacteroidia; order NS11-12g; family UBA955; genus CALKCM01. The sequence continues at coordinate 89,878 of CALKCM010000008.1, read as the reverse complement.
CATATTATGCGTGGAGAAGTTCTTGAGAGCTTTCACCGCGGTGTTATCTGTGTTGTGAATGAAACTGGAGATGTTCTTTATTCTGCTGGTGATATCAATCAACGCTGCTATCCAAGATCAGCCATGAAATACTTTCAGCATTTACCCTTATTGCTGAGTTCATCTTTTAAACCATTAAATCTAACCAAACAGGATATTGCATTGATGTGTGCCTCGCACAATGGAGAACCTGTGCATGCCGAGGGTAGCGAAGCTATTCTTACCAAAATCGACCTCCATGTGAGAGATCTTCAATGTGGAATTCAAGATCCCAACTTAAGATCAGATCGAATCCAATTGATAAAAAATCAAGAGGAACCCACCGCTCTTCACAATAATTGTAGCGGGAAGCACGCTGGTTTTTTAGCCTATTGTAAGGCAGAGGGCTTGCCAACTAAAAACTATTTAGAACCCACACATCCCTTGCATATCGAAATAAAAAAGTGGGTTTCTACTTTCTATGAATGTGAGCCCGATGATATGCTTGTAGGCATTGATGGATGCTCCGCGCCAATATTCTCGGCAACTGTAAAACAACAAGCCATAGGTTTTAAGAATCTAAGTACACCAGAACAAATAGGAGATGATCATTTAGTCGCTGCTTGTCAACTTCTTCTAGATTCCATCAAAGAGAATCCCTATTTAATTGCTGGGAACAAGCGATATTGTACTGAGCTAATGCAGGTAACCAAGGGAAGAATCATAGGGAAAACAGGAGCAGACGGAGTTTATAGCGCAGTGATACCACATCTAAAAATAGGTATTTCTATAAAAATTGATGACGGAACCATGGGACCTCAATATACCGTGATGCAGGAATTATTAACCCAATTAGGCTTATTAAGCAAAGAAGAACAAGCTCATTTGGAAAATTACCACCACCACATCAATAAAAATTGGAATAAGAAAATTACCGGATCTGTGATACCAAGCGGCGCGTGGAAAGCAGAAAAAATTCAATAAATTTGAGGAAATATTTGCGTTTAAGCTGTATTTTAAAAATAGTGTATCTCTAAATAAAAACTTAATATTATGGTAACATTGGCCTCATATATTTGCTCTCGATTATTACTAACATAAAATGAAAAAAATTTATTACGTCTTTGCTGCTTGTTCAGCTTTATTAATTTCTAGCTGTGGAGGGAACGACACAGAAACTAGTGTAGAAGGTCAATTAGAAGGAAGCATCCAAATTGATGGTTCTTCTACGGTATACCCTGTAACAGAAGCTGTTGCAGAAGAATTTAGAGCGGTTCAACCTAAGGTCAAAGTAACTGTTGGTGTTTCTGGAACAGGTGGAGGATTTAAAAAATTCTCTCGAGGAGAAACGGATATATCAGATGCATCTCGCCCCATTAAGGATAAAGAAATTAAGGCTTGTGAGGAAAACAACATCAGCTATGTTGAGCTATCCGTTGCATATGACGGTTTAGCCGTATTGGTTAATCCGCAAAACGATTGGGTGGATCACTTTACAGTAGAGGAATTAAAAAAGCTTTGGGAGCCTGCTGCACAAGGTAAAATATTAAAATGGAATCAAATCCGAGCGGAATGGCCAGATGAAGAAATTCATTTATTTGGACCTGGCGTTGCTTCTGGAACATATGACTATTTCACTGAAGCTATTGTTGGCGAAAGTGGAGCAAGCCGAGGCGACTTTACAGCTAGTGAAGATGATAATGTTTTAGTTCAAGGAATTTCTGGCGACAAGTTCGCACTAGGATTTTTTGGTTTGGCTTATTACGAAGAAAATAAAGATAAACTGACCCTTGTTGGCGTGGATAACGGGAATGGTGCTATTTCTCCATCGCTAGCTACTGTTAAGGACGGATCTTACGCTCCGCTCTCTCGTCCCCTATTTATTTATCTAAACAGTACGGCAGCAGTTCGAGAGGAAGCAAAGACATTTGTTACCTTTTATCTTAACAATGCCTCAGAACTTTCCACCGAAGTTGGATATATTCCATTACCGAGTGATGAATATGCCAAACAAATGGCTAAATTTGAAACCTTCGTGGCAACTGTTTCGAAAGGAATGGAAGAAAATGATTCAGCTGAAGAGTCTGCCAGCGAAGAAGGTGAATAATAAAATCTGCCATACTTGAAAAGTATAAAAGAAAAGGTAATAGAGTCTATACTCTTCGCATGTGCACTCATTACAGTGCTGACAACCTTAGGGATTATATGGGTTCTATTATCTGAATCTTACTCTTTTTTTAGCGAGGTTAGCTTAGGTGAGTTTCTTACGGATAAGGAATGGACTCCCTTATTTTCCCAAAAACACTTTGGTATTATGCCATTGGTTACGGGTACTCTTTTAACTACTTTCATAGCTATTTGTGTAGCCCTTCCTATGGGTTTAACTATTGCTGTTTACCTCAATGAATATGCTCCTAAGGGAATAAGAAAAACAGTAAAACCAATTCTTGAGATTCTTGCAGCAGTACCCACCGTTGTTTATGGATTCTTTGCTCTGGTAGTAGTAACGCCATTCTTGCAAAGTATTATACCTGGTCTTTCGGGCTTTAACGCCTTATCTCCGGGTATTGTAATGGGAATCATGATTATTCCTTTTATTTCTTCCCTGAGTGAAGATGCGCTGGCAGCAGTTCCAAAAACCTTAAGGGAGGCATCTTATGGAATGGGGGCAACTAAATTGCAAACTTCTTTCAAGGTTCTTATTCCTGCGGCTTCGTCAGGCATTATTGCCTCGGTTATTTTAGCTTTGGCTAGAGCCATTGGAGAAACTATGATTGTGGCTATTGCCGCTGGCCAACAACCCCGATTAACTTTCGATCCAACGGTACCCGTTGAAACGATTACCACATATATTGTACAAGTAAGTATGGGTGATGTTCCCCACGGATCCTTGGAATATAAAACCATATTTGCGGCTGGGATTACCCTGTTTGCCCTCACGTTCTTATTAAATAACATCAGTTTCTGGATTAATAAAAGGTATCAGCAGAAATATGAATAACCTCCAACGAAATAAGATAAAAGATAAAGCTTTTAAGTACTTCGGAGTTACCTGTACTTTCTTTGGTATTTTTATTTTGGGCGTATTTCTTTTCGGAATTATTAATGATGGAGTATCTCGAATAAATTGGGATTTCTTAACGAACTTGCCTTCATACCGACCAAAAAAAGCAGGAATACTAACCGCTTGGACCGGTACTCTCTGGATATTTGGATTAACTGCGATATTTGCCATCCCCTTAGGAATTGCAGCAGCCATATATTTAGAAGAATATGGTAAAAAATCATGGTTTGCGAACTTACTGGAGATTAATATCACGAATTTAGCAGGGGTTCCAAGTATTATTTACGGTATTTTAGGATTGGAAATTTTTGTACGCTTGATGGGTCTTGGGGGGAGTTTGTTGGCAGGAAGCTTTACGCTTTCCTTACTTATTTTGCCCGTCATTATTGTTGCCACAAGAGAGGCGCTTAAAGCAGTGCCTTTAACCACACGAACCGCCTCCTACGCTTTAGGAGCAACAAAATGGCAAACCATCTGGAATTTAGTTTTACCTGCATCTTTAAGCAGTATAATTACTGGAGTTATTCTGGCACTTGCTAGAGCCGTTGGTGAAACTGCACCACTTATAGTAATTGGTGCATTGGCTTATGTTCCATTTGTAGCAAAAACACCCCTGGACGAATTTACCGTCATGCCTATTCAAATCTTTAACTGGATATCAAGACCTCAGCATGGCTTTACCATTAATGCTGCTGCAGCCATCATTATATTACTTGCTTTTGTTTTTGTAATGAACGGAATTGCAGTTTACATTCGAATTAAAGCCAAGAAAAAGTCTCATTAGTCTTACATTTGAATATAATAATACGAGATACGATTGAATAAATAAACCCATGTCAGAATCCCAATCAGAATCATCCTTTAAAATAGAAGCCAAAAATATAGATGTTTTTTATGGCGAAAAACAAGTTTTAAAAGATGTAAATATGCCTATAGAAGGCAATACGGTAACGGCACTAATCGGGCCATCAGGTTGTGGTAAGTCTACTTTTCTCCGTTTGTTCAATCGAATGAATGATTATATTGATGTATTCCATAAAAAAGGTGAAATCCTCATTGATGGAAAAGACATTTACAGAAAGAAAACGAATGTAGAGGAATTGCGTAAGTCTGTGGGAATGGTTTTTCAAAAGCCAAATCCTTTCCCAAAATCAATTTACGATAACATCGCCTACGGATTGCGAATACAAGGAATTAATAAGAAAAGTCTTTTGGATGAGATTGTCGAAAAATCAATTCGACAAGCAGCGCTGTGGGACGAAGTAAAGGATAACTTAAAGAAAAGTGCATTAGCCCTTTCTGGAGGTCAACAGCAGCGCTTATGCATTGCCCGTACCTTAGCAGTAGAACCTTCCGTTATTTTAATGGATGAGCCGGCTTCTGCATTGGATCCCATATCAACCGCAAAAATAGAAGAACTTATTCAGGAGTTAAAAGAACAATACACTATTCTTATCGTTACACACAACATGCAACAAGCTGGAAGAATTAGCGACAAAACAGGCTTTTTTTACATGGGAGATTTGGTTGAATTTGACGAAACCCAACAAATTTTTACGAACCCTAAAAACGAACGCACCGAAAACTACATTAGTGGTAGATTTGGATAAATATAATTGAATCTAATGAATATAGAAGAAGAAGTACAGCAGCTAAAAGAAGCCATCATGGACATGGCGGAATTAACCATTAGTCAAATGAAAAAAGCAAAAGACGCTTACTTGGCTAATGATTCAGAACTTGCTCAAGAAATTATTCATAACGAGAAGCGGGTGAATGCTATAGAACTTAGCATTGATAGAGATTGTGAAAATATTTTTGCACTATTAAATCCTGTTGCTTCTGACCTTAGATTTGTTATCTCTGCATTAAAAATCAACTCTGATTTAGAACGAATCGGAGATTATGCTGATGGAATCGCAGACTACGTGGTGGACTTAACGGAAAAATTAGACCCCTCTTTAGTTAAAGAAACAAAAATCGAGGAGATGTTTAACATTGCAATATCTATGTTAGGAGATATTGCTATTGCATTAAAAGAAGACAATGTAAAACTTGCTCGGAAAGTGTATCAAAAAGATTCTGAATTGAATAAGATCAACATTAATGCATCCAAAATAATCACTGAATATATTAATAACAATCCTAAAACTGTCCGACAGTCTTTATTTATGTTCTCAGTCATTAGAAAAATAGAACGAACTGGGGATCATATTAAAAATATAGCTGAAGACTTAATCTTTTATGTTGAAGCCAAAGTACTAAGACATAAGAAAATGAAAAAATAACTGTTCAATCTTCCTATACCCGTCCGAAACATGTGATTTAAGGGCACTATTCTTATCAAATACGATTTATTTATTTGCCTTATTTATGTCAGATAGAATCAAACATAAGCTTCTTTGCAATTGGCTGCAATAACCTTTAATTTCGTGACTCATTATGACAGGATTCTTCCATATTCCAAAAGCTATAAATGAGCCCGTAAAAGATTACGCGAAAGGCTCAACAGAACGCACTTCACTTCAAGCTGCTCTAAAAGATGCACGTTCAGAAGTAAGAGATATTCCCATGTATATTAATGGGAAAGAGATTCGTACAGGAAATACGATCGATATTTTCCCTCCACATGACACGCATCACAAAATTGGTCAGTTTCATCGCGGAGATGCAAGTCACGTGCAAGATGCAATAAACAGTGCCTTGGCAGCTAAAGAAGACTGGGAAACAATGCCTTGGGAGCAAAGAGCTGCTATTTTTCTAAAAGCAGCAGATTTACTTGCGGGGCCTTACCGATATAAAATTAACTCAGCTACCATGTTAGCTCAAAGTAAAAATGCATACCAAGCGGAAATTGACGCTTCTTGCGAAATGATCGACTTTTTGCGTTTCAATGTTCAATACATGAGCGAAATTTACAATGAGCAACCCGGAGCAAATAGCCCTGGTATTTGGAATCGATTGGAATACCGAGCACTTGAAGGTTTTGTATTTGCACTAACGCCATTTAATTTTACTGCCATTGCAGGAAACTTACCAACCAGTGCAGCAATGATGGGTAATGTTATAGTATGGAAGCCCGCAGATACGCAAGTATACAGTGCTCAGGTTTTAATGGAAGTATTTAAAGAAGCTGGACTACCGGATGGTGTAATTAATCTTGTTTATGTAGATGGGCCATCAGCTGGCAATGTAATATTTAATCATAAAGACTTTGCAGGAATACATTTTACAGGAAGTACAGGTGTTTTCAGACATATATGGAATACGATTGGTACCAATATTGCAAAATACAGAAGCTATCCTCGCATTGTAGGCGAGACGGGTGGAAAGGATTTTATTCTTGCGCATGAGTCTGCAGATATAGATGTAATAGTCACCGCTATTGTACGAGGTGGATTTGAATTTCAAGGACAAAAATGTAGCGCGGCTAGCCGAGTTTATATTCCTAGAAACCTTTGGCCAGCAGTTAAAGAACGATTGGTAAAAGAAATGGCCACTCTAAAAGTGGGTCCAACGGAAGATTTTACCAATTTTGTAAATGCAGTTATTGATAAAAAAGCCTTTGACAAAATCAGCGGCTATATTGACCAAGCTAAAAAAGATGGTGTAGAAATACTTTGTGGCGGCGGTTACGATGAAAGTAAAGGATACTTCATTGAACCCACCATTTTAATGGCACCAGATCATAAGTATAGAACCATGTGCGAGGAGATATTTGGCCCAGTTTTAACTATTTCTTTATATGATGAGTCTTGGGAAGATATGTTTGACATTGTGGATGGAACCAGTGAGTATGCCTTAACTGGAGCTATTATTGGTCAAGATAGATATGCATTGGCACAAGCAACCAAAGCCTTGAGACACAGTGCAGGTAACTTTTACATCAACGATAAACCAACAGGCGCCGTTGTAGGCCAACAGCCTTTTGGTGGAGGTAGAGGTAGTGGAACTAATGATAAAGCTGGAGCTAAAGTAAACTTGTTGCGATGGGTAAGCCAAAGAACGATAAAGGAAACATTTGTTCCAGCAAAAGATTACAGATACCCTTTTCACGAAGAATAATTAAGAACTATTTTAGATTCAAAGCCGACATTCGTCGGCTTTTTTTTACTTTCAAAAATCTACATTGCCAAAACATCCCACAAGCCTTTACTTTGTTGGCAATGAAGTACATATTTATTGGCTTATGGATGCTTAGCTCTTCCCTTGCAGCTCAAACCTCCTACAGAGGCCTATCTGTAACCAGCGAATTGGCAGCCTGGTGTAGTGGGAGTAATGGCATGGTTCAACGAACCATAAATGGGAAGGATTGGAAGAATGTGAGCCCAAAAGGATATTCAAACAAAGACTTCAGAGCCATTCATGCCTATGATGAAAACACTGCCCTTATTTTAAGCATAGCAGATAGCGCTGTCATTTTAAGAACTACAGACGCTGGGAGAAACTGGAGCAAAGTATACGAAAATAATACACCTGGAATTTTCTTTGATGATTTTGATTTCGATGGGCACAGAGGATTTGCCATTGCAGATCCCCTGCCATCAGGAGATAAATACGATCATGTTTTTATTATTAGCCAAGACTCTGGACAAACATGGTATCCTATACAAAACCGAGTTTTTAGAAACAATGCAAAAGATGCCGGGCTCTTCTCGGCAAGTGCCTCTAATGTTATTATTGATGGAGAAAGTTTAAATGCCATTTGTGGTGGAGATTCTGCGATGTTCCTATTTAGCAAGCGCGGAAAAATAAAGCTACCCATAAAATCAGGAGGTGCGTTTGGCCCATACAGTATGGATCGTTTGGGAAGATGTTATGCTGTTGTTGGCGGAAACTATGCTAAAAAAGAATGGAGCGATTCCATTGCCTGCTATAGTAAAAATCATGGAAAAAATTGGACTTTATTCCAAAGCATGCCTCATGGATACAAAAGCTCCATAAAGTTCTTTAAAAGTCACAAGCAACTCATTGCAGTAGGAACAACTGGTGTAGATATAAGCACTAATTTTGGAAAAACTTGGAAACGCCTTTCCAAAACTTCATTTAATACCGTCGAGGTCTTTCGAAATAGCGTTTGGATGGTCGGAAATGACGGAATTAAAGCCACTTTTACTGCACGAAAGCTGAAGAAACTAAACATCCCCTTTTAATAGACCAAAAGGGGTATCCGCTCCGTATATTCAATTCTATTAAATATCTAAGCCATGTTCTCGGGCTGTTTTCAATGCTATATCGTAACCTGCATCTGCATGACGAATCACACCCATACCTGGATCGTTACGCAATACTCGACTTAAGCGTTTATGAGCTTCATCTGTTCCATCGGCAACAATGACCATTCCACTGTGAATACTGTATCCCATTCCTACTCCACCACCGTGGTGTAAGCTTACCCAACTGGCTCCACCTGCTGTATTTACCAAGGCATTAAGAATAGGCCAATCAGCGACTGCATCACTGCCATCTAACATGGCTTCTGTTTCTCTGTTAGGGCTCGCTACAGAACCTGTATCTAAATGATCTCTCCCAATAACAATAGGCGCCTTGAGCTCTCCACTCTTTACCATCTCATTAAAGGCCAATCCGGCTTTCTCCCGCTCTCCTTGACCAATCCAACAAATACGTGCAGGCAATCCTTGAAATTCAATTTTCTCTTGTGCCATTTTGATCCAACGATGCAAAGATTCATTCTCTGGGAATAACTCCAATAATTTTTCATCTGTTTTACGAATATCCTCAGGATCTCCGCTAAGCGCTACCCACCTAAAAGGCCCTTTTCCTTGGCAAAATAAAGGACGAATAAAGGCCGGAACAAAACCCGGAAAGTCAAAGGCATTTGCTAAGCCATCTTCTTGAGCTCTTGCTCTCAAATTATTTCCATAATCAAAAGTTAAACTACCCATTTTCTGTAGTTCCAGCATTTGCTCTACATGCCTATGCATGGTATGGTAACTTAATTTTGTGTATTTATCTGGATCGGCTGCTCTTAATTTATCTGCAGCCTCTACATCCATATCTTGAGGATAATATCCTATCAATGGGTCATGAGCACTGGTTTGATCGGTTAAAGTATCTGGAACAACTTTTCGTTCAATTAAGGCTTGTAATAAATCTACAGCATTGCACAATACACCTATTGACACGGCATCCCCTTTTTCCTTAGCAGCAAGAGCCATATCAATTCCTTGATCAATATCTCTAGCCATAAAATCCAAGTAACGCGTTTCTAAACGTTTGCGTATTCTCCACTCTTCTACCTCCGCAACTAGGGCTACTCCTCCATTCATTGTTATAGCTAAAGGTTGAGCTCCTCCCATACCTCCTAATCCAGCCGTTACATTTAAGGTACCTTTTAGTGTACCATTAAATTTCTGACGTGCTGCCTCTGCATAGGTTTCGTAAGTTCCTTGAACAATTCCTTGGCTCCCAATATATATCCAACTTCCCGCTGTCATTTGTCCATACATCATTAAACCCTTGGCTTCCAATTCACGAAAATGATCCCAATTGGCCCAGTTTGGCACAAGTTGACTATTAGATATTAACACACGAGGTGCATCTTCATTGGTTTTAAGCACTGCAACTGGCTTTCCACTTTGAACCATTAAGGTCTCATCGTTTTCCAGTTCTTTTAAGCATTTTAAAATTTTATCAAAAGCAGGCCAATTTCTGGCAGCCTTTCCCAAACCTCCATATACAATGAGGTCTTCAGGTTTTTCAGCAACTTCAGGATCTAAATTGTTTTGAATCATGCGATAAGCTGCTTCTTGCACCCAACCTTTACAATTTAACGTGGTACCCGTAGGCGATGTAACTACTCTACTTTTGCTTTCCATTACTGCAAAAATAACGAAGAGATTATGGTTTAGACTCATAGCTGATTAAAAATGATACGTTTCTTAAACAAACATCAAAAACAAAGGCCTTGTTATCCAAATGGGATCGGCATACGACAGCTTTTTTATCTTGTTAAAGATGTTGTGGAAAACGGATTTTGCCCTTCCAAGGTCTCCTGCCTTATTTGCATTACAACTAATGCAACTCAATCTCAAACTCATTTTCATTGTAACTCTTGTATCCTGTTCCCAGTTTTCTGAGAAAAAGAGTACCTTACTTCTTGGCTTGAGTAAATCTCTTAATATGGCCGCATTTAAACCCAGTAAGAATGAAAAAGAAATACATGATTTTTTTCAATTTTTACATCAGGAGAGAGGCTTCAATGGCAATGTTCTTATTTTTAATAAAGGTCAATTATACAGAGAAAGTTTTGGATGGGCAGATATTCCTAATCAAACCGTTTTAAAGCGAAATGCCCAATTCCAAATTGCCAGCACGAGTAAACCTTTCACGGCACTAAGTATTATGCAATTGGTGCGAGAGGGTAAACTCAAACTGAGCGATACCATCAATCAATTTTTTGATTCGTGGCCCTACCCCGCCATCACCATAGACCATTTACTAAGTCATACCAGCGGAATCCCTGAATACATGAATTTAGCCGATAACTACTGGAAGGATTCTATGGGCTATTTTAGCAATACAGATATCACTCTCCTATTTCAGAAAGCAAAACCTGCTTTATATTTCAAACCGGGAAGTAAACATGATTATTGCAATTCTAATTTTGTACTCTTGGCAAATATTATAGAGCGTGTTGCAGGAATGGGCTACCCCCAGTACATTAAAGAGAACATCGCTATGCCCTTAGGAATGGATAGCACTTTTGTTTTTCAAGCTACCGATAGTCTAATGCAACAGGAGGTGAAAGGACATTATGGCTTGGGGCATTATTTAGGGGATCATTATTTAAATGGCTCCTATGGTGATAAAAATATATGGAGTAACACTACAGATCTATTCCGCTTTTACAAAGGCCTCTACAATCCTAAATTCTTAAATACCAAAGAACGAAAAACAATGTTTACCACCATGGTAAAAGAAGCCAAAATAGGTTCTCAATATGCGCGCGGATGGAGAAAAAAAATAATAGAAAAAGACACTTGGATGTATCATACCGGCTGGTGGAAAGGGTTCAAAAGCAATTTGTTTTTTCACACCAAAAAAGAGTACTGTTTTATTGTATTAAGCAATAAGCTAAAATCCGCTTTATTCCCCAGTGAAATGATTGCTGATTTTTTTACTGAGAATGGTTTCACAGAGGCCTATGCCTATTATTTTGATACCCCTTTGGAGCGCGCGCATTTTTTTAGTAACTCAGAAAAAAATGCGAAAAAAAAGCCGGATAGTAAGCTAAAAATAAATGTAAATTAATGAAATCGATCGCCTCTCTGCTCGAGGTTCTTCATTATTTCTGCCTCAGCCTCTAAAAACTCTTGCCACCTTTTTTTAACGTATTCTTTATCGGCATACTCATAAGCTAAGTTAATAAACAAGGTATAATGACCCGCTTCACTCACCATAAATTCATGATAAAAGTTACGCAGGTACTCGTCAGAACAATGCAAGCTAAGCAAGCGAAATCTTTCACAACTTCTCGCTTCAATCATTGCTGAAGTAAGCAAACGTTCAACCAATTGCTCCTCTCTGCTTCCCCCTTTTCGTTGAATGTTCATGAGCTGAACTACATAATTATCTTTTCGGGCGGGACCCAGCTTAATGCCCCGTTTTTTCATTTCGCCCAAGACCGCTCTAAAATGAGCCCACTCTTCACTTACTATGGGTGAAACTTGTTCCACCAATTTTTCTCGTTCTGGGTTTTTGACAATTAGTGCAATGCAGGTCGTAGCAGCTTTCTGCTCGCAAAACGCATGATCAATAAGAATTTCTTCAATGGTCTTTTCGGCAATATTTACCCACCTGGGATCTGTGGCCAGTTTAAGACCAAGCATTCGTACCGATTCTAACTCCTGCTCGCGCTGATTCATGCTTTTATTTTATTTACTCGTCGTTCATGGCGACCGCCTTCAAATGCTGCATCTAAAAAGGCATCTACTATTTCAATTCCTTTTTCTGGACTTACAAAGCGTGCCGGAACACAAATGATGTTCGCATTATTATGCTGACGTGCAAGCGATGCAATTTCTGGCTCCCATGCAAGACCTGCAATAATACCTGAGTGAGAATTGGCTGTCATGCAAACTCCGTTTCCACTGCCGCAAATTAAAATTCCTAAATCTGCAGAACTCGCTTCAACACTTTTAGCCACTTCATGGGCAAAATCCGGATAATCAACACTATCAGCCGAGTCTGGCCCGCAATCTGTAATCTCAAATCCCTTTTCAATTAAGTGAACAATGATGTCCCCTTTTAATTCAAATCCAGCGTGATCGCTTCCTATGGCTATGCTTTTATTACTCATGGTTATGCTTCGTTTTTACGTTTATCTTGTTCTACTCTCTTAGCCAAGTATACTCCCAAAAAGTACAATACAATTAATGGAAGTCCCAGTACCATTTGGCTAAAAATATCTGGTGGTGTTGCCAAACCTGCTAATAAAAAGATAACAAGTACGGCATATTTCCAATATTTCATTAAAAACTCAGATGAAATAAGACCTATTTTGGCTAGAATTAGTATGATTATGGGCAGCTCAAATACTAAACCACCTGCCAATGACATGTAACAAATAAAACCCGTTACACTGTTTATGGTGAATATATTTTTAACATCAGGACCCAATTGATATCCCAATAAAAATTTAGTGGCTACGGGTAATAAAATAAAGTAGGCAAAAAGAACCCCAGCAAAAAAGAAAAGGGAGGCAAAAAAGAGAGACCGATTTACTTTTTTAACCTCTAATGCACTTAATGCAGGCTTAATAAACTGCCATAATTGAATGAGCATAAAGGGAAATGTACCAACTAATCCCATCACAAAGGAAATCTTAAAGGCGCTAATAAATTGCCCCTGAATCTTGGTGCTTTGCAGGGAAAGTTCTGGAGGAGTAAAGCATAATAGATCTTCTTTTCCGATCCATTTACCAAGATTACAATACAATTCATGTCCCCAAAAATCCGCTCGCAATGGAGCCATAATGAGTACATCAAAAAGCTCCTGAACAAAGAAAAATGATATCACTATTCCTATAAATAAAGCCACAGCCATTCGAAACAAGTACTTCCTTAAATCATCAATGTGATCGAAGATACTCATGTTCTTCTCGTAAGGGTATATCTCTTCTTGATCTAAGGCCATTGCTTTACGCGTTCACAAAATTAACGAAATAAAGTACGCTAAAGTATTTTTTTGAAAAGGTTGTTGATATGATTTAAGATTTTGTTTTGCTCCAATAAAAGGAAGCTTTTGCCACATCCTCATGCATGGCAAAAGCCTCCATATTTGAAGGTATTTATTCTTATTTGAGCGTATATCTAAACCCTAAGAAGGCATTTATACCATTGGCCGGCCCCCAGGCATAAGCAGCATCAAAATATGGGCTTGTTGGATTTTCTGCATCCATTATAGGATTGGCTTGTCTCACATTAAGAATATTTTCTACGCCACCATATATTTCCCATGATTTCATCGTTTTCTGTACTAAAAAGTTAACTACATGCAACCAGGGTGTTTTATCTGCTCTTCTAAGGTTAGTAGGCAATTGTTCGGAATTTGGATAACGCGATGGACTATTTATTTGCCAGATGCTGTTAAAGCTCCATTTGCTTCTTGTTTTATGACTTAAAACATTTACAAAACGATGGGGCGATTGAAATACCTGCTGCTGCCATTGCCCATTGGTTTTTTGCATGGCCTGCGCATAGCGATAACTAAAATGGTACTCCATTCTTCTTCTGGGCACAACAATCCAATCGATTTGAGCCACATTACTGTACGTTCCTTTTTGCGCACTAATTAATAGTTCTGTAGGGTCGGAATCCCTATCCAATACTAATTGATTTTGGAAATAGGTAAAAAACACATCCGCAGAAATAGTTGATGCATGCCCAAACATATTAAATTTAGCAGTATAACTCACCCCTGTATTATATCCAATCTCCTGATTTTGACCATAGGCTCTATTATTTATTCCACCTATTGTATCCGAAAAACGTAAGCTTCTATTTGATATGAGGTAGGGAAAATTTTCAGCAAAGACGAATGGAGTTCTTCTTCCCCCACCCGCTTGAAAATGGATCGATTGGTCTTCCGTTAACTCATGTCTTAGGTGCAATCGTGGAGTGAAAAACAACCCATATAAATCGCTATAGTCGGCACGTCCACCAATGACTAGGGTCGTTTTCTCCCATTCCTTCGACCATTCAGTAAATATTCCAACTACATTTTCAACCCGGTTAAAACGACTCCTATTAGAAACTGTCCTTAACTCGGTGTAGTCATCTTTCATTTCGTCTCTATTTAATTCAATGCCTGATTTAGTTTCCAATTCATTGCCCAAACCATAGGCTAGCATACCTACATATCTGTAATGATTCTGATTCATAGTTAATGATCTTCTAATACCAGGAGCCTTATTTACCATATCCATGGATTGATCATTGGAGTTAAATTGAAATATATTACCTATGCTATTCCCCCTTGGCAGAAAAATTCCGAGCTTTCCAAAGAGTTGCAAATTTTGATGACTATTGAGATAACGATAATTTGAACTACCTGGCGCAAACTCCTCGCTCCATGAACTTATTTGACCGCTCTGAACCTCGTTATCTACGTATGTAAAACCTACCATACCCTCTACTTTGTTCCCCTGAAATTTAAGAACGTCACCGATGCGCGTCATGTCATTTAAAGGCATGTCTGCAAAGCCATCTTTGTTATTATCTACAGGCATTCTCATGCCCATATGATGCCCGTAAGCCACATTTATAAGGTTCTTATTAATATCCTCCCGCCAAATAATATTCTGTTCATTTCTCGATTGATTATTGTAATACCCATTAACGAATAAATGAGGCGCTTTTTCTAGTTTAAGCGCAACATCAATTCCTCCGGTAATGCTCTCATATCCGTTGGTAACACTTCCTGCACCTTTGGCAACATAAACATTCTCTACCATAGGACCAGGTATTTCCGTCATCCCATCTAAGGTATTCGCCCCGCGTATCAGCGTCATTTGATTTCTAGAAATAAGTACGTACTTACTCGCTAATCCAAGCATTTGCACCTTCTTAACACCAGAAACGCCATCAGTACTAGCAACTTCTACTGTGTTTGTACTTTCAAAACTCTCGCTTAAAGTACAGCAAGCCGCTTTTTTAAACTCGTCCTTATTTAAAATTTCACTCTTAATCCCACCCGTACCATTAATTCTAAAGGCATCCTGTTCTTGAATGATTTTAACGGTATCTATGGATTTTCGATTGGTATCTATTTGAGATTTAAGAGAGAACGAAGAACAGAGAATAAGTAGCGCTACCAGTCCTCTTTTTCGTGACCGCATTTTACTCCCTCTCTATATCTACAACATCCAGGCAAATTAGCATAAACCTTATCTGTGGCTTTTACCTTTTCTGTATCATGACCAACTCCAGCCACGATATTATGGATCTGAATTTCATCCATTTTATCCGCTCTATATTTAACGATCAAGTCCTCAGAGTCCACATCCCAAATGGCCTTGCAAATGTATTTAACATCTAAAGCCTCTTCTATTCTATCCTTGCACATACCGCAACTGCCCTCCACCTTTATTGTGGTGGTAACTATCTTGCGCTTATTGGGCGCCATAAAACTAACGCATGCCATAAAAATGGCAATTATTCCTAAATTTTTCATTTGATTTTTCATTTCTTTTATTGATATTATTGGTACTTATTAATTGAAGATGTAAGCATTACAACAAATGAAACTCTTCATAAATTTCCATCTGTTTTCCGATAAGAAAAACAGCTATCAAATAAGAAAAACGCCTGAAAAACTCAAATCAGTTGAGCTTTGGCGCAATGTGTATTTGTCAAGGTATTTGGATTGTTTGGCCCAACTTAAACCAACTTTTTTGTCACGCAATGAAGTCAAAACTCGATCAAAGAAAGTTGTCTTAAAATCTGCTTCACTCCATGTGTTCTGATACTTCGCAGTGAGCATATAAATATACTCTGTACTGCAATGGTCGTCGCCATCTTTCGCATTATCCCCACAGCACTTATCTGCATCAGTACAACTTTCTGTCGCTAATAAAACTCCAGAATCATCGCACATATGCATTGCAAATTGGGCAAAACCGCTGCTAAGCGTTAGGACCAAAAGCATAAGTAATGTAGCCAACCTCATTAGTACAAATATAAAAAATAAAACAAACTATTGCAAATATGAGATTTACTCCCTTGATTGCGGAGTGAAATTTTTGGAGTCCATACGCAGACGAAAAACAAATTTTGAAGAGAGCAATAGCGGTTTAAAGCGAGTCTTAAGCTTAAGAGATCTGGTTTTCTTGGGAATGGCAGCCATTATTGGTGGTGGAATTTTTAGCTCTGTAGGAGAAGCTTGTGCTAACGGAGGACCAGCCATCATTTATTTATTTATTATTTGTGCCGTTGCCTGCGGTTTTGCGGCGCTGTGCTACGCTGAATTTAGTACCAGAATTCCTGTATCAGGAAGTGCGTATACCTATGCCTATGCTTCCTTTGGAGAGTTATTCGCATGGATTATTGGTTGGGCGCTACTGATGGAATATGCGATTGGAAATATTTATGTTTCGTTTAGTTGGAGTGGCTATTTTGTTAATCTGTTGGAGAATATGCATGTTCATATTCCAGAATGGATGACCATGAGTTATGTAGCTGCTAAGAAATCGATAAGCACGGATACACATGCCTTGGCGGCATGGAGTTCAGCACCTGTCATTGGTGGATTACGAATTATTTTAGATTTACCTGCAATCCTCATAAATATCTTCATTACCGCATTGGTCTATATAGGAATTAGCGAGAGTAAACGAGCCAGTAATATTATGGTTTTACTAAAAGTAGCCGTCATAATAATGGTAATTATAGTTGGTTTTTTCTATATCGATTTTGATAATTACGTCCCGTTTATGCCTACAGGATTTGGAGGAGTCATGGGCAGTGTAAGTGCCGTATTCTTTACGTACATTGGTTTTGATGCGCTAAGTACAATGGCTGAGGAGTGTGAGAATCCAAAACGAGATTTACCTAGAGGCATGCTATATTCTCTTCTAATTTGCACTGTTCTCTATATACTTATCTCCCTCGTGCTCACCGGCATGGTAAACTACACTACATTAAATGTAACGGATCCTTTGGCTTTTGCTTTAGCTGAAAAAGGAGTAAAATGGTTGGAGTACATTGTTTCCATAAGTGCCGTTATTGCCATGACCAGTGTTCTCTTGGTCTTTCAAATGGGCCAGCCCCGCATATGGTTTAGCATGAGTAGAGATGGATTAATTCCAAAAAAATTCTCTACCATACACCCGAAATACAAAACGCCTTCTTTTGCAACTATCGTAACTGGCTTAGTGGTAGGAATACCCATTCTATTTACTGATAAGGACTTTGTCTTAGATTTTACATCGATAGGAACGCTGTTTGCATTTGTGCTGGTTTGTGGAGGTATTCTTTTACTTCCAAGGAGGGAGAAAGAAAAAGGCCGCTTTCATATGCCTCATATTAAAGCCAAATATACATACCCCCTCCTTGTGCTGCTATCTGCGCTAACCTCACATTATTTCATACCCGATTACTTCAGCGAAATGGTTCAACCAGAGAATTTCAACAGTGTTTTTGGATTATCGCATATTTTATTTTGGATCATTATGATAATTTTAGCCGTATTTGCCTTTATCAGAGATTGGTCTTTAATTCCATTGCTTGGCGTGAGTACTTGTTTATATCTGCTTACGGGAATGGAGATGAGCAATTGGTTTTGGTTCTTTGTCTGGTTTGTTATTGGTATTATCATTTACTTTATCTACGGATATAGAAAAAGTGCCTTGAATATGAATAAATAAAAAAATCTTAAATACAAGCATGCTAAATCTGCTTTATCTTTGTTTTTTGTTATGCTAAAGAAGTCTAAACCAAAACATCACAACACAATTAATGATGTGATGGGAAAAATAAATAGCCGATATCTTTTTGCATCTAAATTTACTGAAATAGATCTCGAAAAGATTTGGCCCGAGATTGTTGGTCCCAACGTAGCTAATTGTACTACTGGGATTAAGGTTCTTAAAAATACCATTTACCTTCGCTTTGATAATGCTGCGGTAAAAAATGAGATGTTCAATAGAAGAGAGCAACTCATAAAAGCTATTAATATTGGTTTAGGAAGAAATCACATTGAGAAAATTTTCATTCAGTAAGCTTGTACCAGCATTTTTAAGCGCCACATATTTACATATTTTCAGGAATACTTTGCGAGCCGAGGCCCATGCTTTAACCCTTGATTGGTGCAAGATTTCTCCATAGTAACCTTTAAATGCAAAAAGCCCCATCCGATTGGACGAGGCTTTTTGACTCTTGAAAGTAAATTATCTGAGTTTAAACTATTTTTACGTTTACTGCATTTAATCCTTTTTTTCCTTCAGTTACTTCAAATTCAACTGAATCTCCTTCGTTAATCTTGTCTATTAGACCAGATACGTGTACGAAGAATTCTTTTTCTGTTTCATCATCAACGATAAAACCAAATCCTTTGGCATCATTGAAAAATTTTACGGTTCCTTTTTTCATTGGTATTAATTTTTTTAATAAGCCGCAAAGATATGCTTTTTAACTGGCACAAAGTGATTTATTTTATTTAAACCTGAAGGAGCGTAAACATAGACTATAATTGAACTATACCCTTAGATATTCCGTAATTTCTTCATCACTAAAGTTTCATAGAACAGACCCCTCATTACTTGAAGTGGAATAAGAGTTTAAAAATGTTAAGAAAGAAGGGAAATCCTTTGCCATGAAAAATCTCTTTGGAGTTATATTTGCAGCAGAATTATGAGTAACGTTGCATCTTTAGATCAAGCCACACAACTGGGTTTATTGCCCGAGGAATATGATAAAATTTGTGAGATTCTTGGCCGCAAGCCAAATTTTACAGAGATGAGTATTTACAGCGTAATGTGGAGCGAACATTGCAGTTATAAAAATTCCATCAAATGGCTCAAAACTTTGCCACGTGAAGGAAGTAAAATTCTTGCTGCCGCAGGAGAAGAGAATGCAGGTTTGGTTGATATTGGAGATCAAATAGCTTGTTGTTTTAAAATTGAGAGTCACAATCATCCCAGTGCAATTGAGCCTTATCAAGGAGCAGCAACCGGCGTTGGTGGAATAAATAGAGATATTTTCAGCATGGGTGCAAGACCAATTGCTCAGCTTAATTCGTTGCGTTTTGGGAGCATTGACACCGATCGCACAAAATGGCTAATGAAAGGAGTTGTAAAGGGCATTGGAAATTACGGAAACGCCTTTGGTATTCCTACAGTAGGTGGCGAAGTATACTTTGACGACTGCTACGAGCATAATATTTTAGTGAACGCCATGAGTGTAGGTGTAATGCCGCATGGCAAAATGGTAAGTGCTGGAGCAGGAGAACCCGGTAATCCCGTATTTATCTTTGGATCTGCTACAGGAAAGGATGGCATTCATGGTGCTGCATTTGCAAGTAAAGACATGAGTGAAGACAGTGTGAATGACTTACCTAGTGTTCAGGTTGGAGATCCTTTTGTTGAAAAACTTATTCTTGAAACCAGCATGGAAATTATTGAAACAGGTGCGGTTGTTGGAATGCAAGACATGGGAGCGGCTGGAATCACATGCTCTACGAGCGAAATGAGCGCAAAAACGGATGTGGGAATGGATATTCACTTGGATAAAGTTCCGATGCGCCAGGCAGATATGAAAGATTGGGAATTGCTTTTGAGTGAAAGCCAAGAACGCATGTTAGTGATTGTGAAGAAAGGAATGGAGGATAAGGTTACAACTATTTTTGATAAGTGGGATTTAGCTTACGCAGAAATCGGCATTGTAACAGATACGAAAAATGTTCGATATTACATGAATGGTGACCTTTGTGCAGATATACCTGCAGAGAGTTTAGTTCTTGGCGGAGGCGCTCCAGTTTATGATCGCACATGGAAAACTCCTGAATATTTTAAAGAAATTGAGAAGTTCAAATTAGATTCTGTAAAGGATATTACGCTTGAAGAAGCAAAAAAGCAGGCCATTGCGCTTGCTGCATTGCCCAACATAGCTAGTAAGAACTGGGTATATCAGCAATATGATAGCATGGTTGGAACCATTAATGAAAGCACTAATAACGCTACTGATGCTGCAGTTGTTAAAATTAAGGATACCAACCGAAGCTTGGCTCTTACCGTAGATTGTAACAGCCGATATGTTCATTCTAACCCCGATATTGGCACGCAAATAGCTGTGGCTGAAGCCTCAAGAAACATTGTGTGTACGGGTGGTACTCCAACAGGAGTAACAAACTGCTTAAATTTTGGAAACCCTTACAACGAAGAAGTTTATTTTCAATTTAAACATGCCATTGACGGAATGAGTAAAGCATGCAGAAAATTTGATACACCTGTAACGGGAGGTAATGTTAGTTTCTATAATCAGAATACAAATGGTACATCTGTATACCCTACTCCAACCATTGGAATGGTCGGTGTTATTGACTCACCAGAGCATATTACAAGCTTGGCATTTCAGAATGAAGGAGATTTCATTATTCTCTTGGGAGAAAGTAGAAATGATCTGGGCTGCTCCCAATACTTAGCAAAACTTCATGATGTAAAATATTCGCCGGTCCCTCATTTTGATTTAGATGAGGAATACGAACTTCAACAAGCCATTCTTAAACTCATTAAAGCAGGAGTGGTAAATAGCTGTCACGACATTAGCGAAGGGGGTTTATTCATTAATTTACTGGAAAGTGCTATGGCTAGTGGCTTGGGTCTTGACTTTTGTATAGATTCAAAAATCAGGGTAGATTCTTACTTATTTGGAGAGTCTCAAAGCCGGGCAGTAATTTCTATATCGCCAGAAAAACTAGATGAAGTAAAAACACTCCTAGAGAATGTTCCGCACATGCATATCGGGGAAGTTAAATCCTCTGGCATGCACATTAATGGGGAGTTATTTGGGGAGTTAAATGACTTTGCTACTCCATATAATACCAGTATTGAAAATAGCCTGGAAAGCTAGATATCTTAAAATGCTTACAAAAAGAAAACGGCCCGCAAGGGCCGTCTCTAATTTATACGAATTACATTACACTTTATAGTTTATAGTTTCTAAGTAACCAATAAAGGTCTCTTTTCCACTTGGGGAAGCTATTATAATAGCCATATAAGAAGTCCACCACTTCAAACTCATCTTTTGCATCGCGCGAATACTTCTTCCTAAATTTTCGATGAATTATATCTAAGTAAATTTTCCAATCCACCATTGCATCATACCAACTGGGGTACATGGCATAGTTATATTTACCACATTTGTGACTGGTTGTTTGACGCACCTTAACACATCGCATGCCGCACAAATTATTATACTTTCGAGCATAGTATGAATTCTGTCCATCTGCGCCACTCTCCTCAATTTTCATAATAACAAAGAGTTTAGCCCATTTACCAAAAATTGGCTGAGCTCCCTGATACAATTCTCTTGCTTTTGGAATTTTAGTAAGACTAAAACCAAGAGAACCTATAAAAATAGAATCATTGGTTCTTCGATTGCCATATTCATCAATTGTACCAAGGAGCGTATCGGGTACAATGGATAACATTGAATCTGTGGATGACCGCACAATGGTGTCACCAATAGTTTCAACACGTTTTGATATTTTCATATACTGACTAATATTAACCGTGTTAAGTTTTGCTGAACTCAGAACAACCAAAGCAAGAAGACTTGCAATAGCCAAAACTTTTTTCATGCTGCAAAATTATAGCAGAGCTAACAAATGTTAGCTATTTACTCAAAGTATTGATATACTAATAGTTAAATAAAATTAGTGATGCTTTAAAACCTTCATATCTATTGATAGTCAACAGATTAGACATTTACACACAATGCATTGCGACAGTCCTAAATTTGATACACTGTTCCACCTAACTCATTAGCTATTCGTAACTTAGCTTCATTTAGATAACTAATGTGCTCTAGAATGTACTCCACATCTACATCACTCTTCTCTAATTCTGAAATTTTATTTCGAATCAAATTATCGAGCTTTTTACGCCTTAAGTGCAAGACTACACTGACTAATTCATGCCTAAAGTTGCTATTTTCATCTAAAACATAAATATGATTATCTGCAAAGTGTTCACTGAGGGTATAATTTTTATTTAATAATTGAATGGCCAATTGACTAATATTAGAATCACTATGATTAACATAATACTTTTGTCCAGGCCAATCGGGAACATCCATTTCGTTCAATTCATGAAAGATAAGCCCTATAACTTCATTAGTAAACATAAGTTCAGGGTCATTGCTAAACTCACTTAAAACTGTTTGAAACACGGTTGTGTCTCCAACAAAAGACTTATCTGCATGCTCCAATAGAAGTTTAAATAATGCCTTTTCCTGCCACTCATCAGTAAGCGGCTCTTTTGGCATAACAACTCCGGCTTGATTTGTTATTAATCTGAGCTCTTCAGAAATGGTCTTTTGCTTATCAAAATTCGATTTCTTTGTAAGTTTATTGAGCTCTGTTGTGAGAATTGCTTCATCTATTTCGCAAATCCGAGACAATTCAAACATGAGTGCGTTCCGTTTAATCCCATCTGGGATTTTACTAACCGAAACTAAAATATCTTTTATTCTTTCTGCCTTTAATATGGGATCCTTAAGGACTGCTTCTTCAAAAAGACTACGAGCTTTGAAGTATATAAAATTTTGCTCGTTTTCATTTAAGAATTCAGCAAATTTCTCCGGGCCCAATTTTTGACAATAGGAATCTGGATCTTCTCCTTCAGGGAAAGCGACTACCCTAACATTTAATCCAGCTTCCAGTATAATATCAATACCCCTCTCACTGGCTTTTTGGCCGGCGGCATCTCCATCATATAAGACTGTAATATTATTGGTAAACCTCTTTATTAAACGGATTTGCCCTTCAGTTAACGCAGTGCCAGAACTGGCCACCACATTTTCTACTCCCGCTTGAGCTAAAGAAATAACATCAGTGTACCCTTCGACTAAGTATACCTTTTCTGCCTTCTTTATGGCTGTTTTTGCCTGGTACATTCCAAACAACACATTGCTCTTGTGGTAGAGTTCTGTTTCAGGGGAATTTACATATTTGGGTTCTTTATCTGATTTAGTCCCTAATATTCGTCCAGCAAATGCTATCACATTTCCACTTACACTATGAATAGGGAAAATAACTCTGTTCCTATACCAATCGTAAAACTCTTCGTTTTCCTTCTTTCTTAAAAGTCCAACATCTGCGAAGGTTTCCAAATCATATTTATCTTTCTTAACCGCAGCGTACAAATTTGTCCAACTGTCTGAAGCGAACCCAAGCTGCCATTTTTTAATAATGGCCGTGCTATAACCTCTTTGCTTAAAGTAAGATTGTCCAATGGCCTTGCCCTCTTCTTTATCCCACAAGTTGGTCATGAAATGCTGCAGGGCATAGTTCATAGCCACTTGTTGGTTTTGCTTTTTTAATCGGCCTGCCTCGTATTCTTCCTTGGTTCCATCGAAAGTTTCTTCAAGTTCAAAATTGTACTTACTGGCTAGCGCTTTTAATGCTTCAACATACGAGTATTGCTCTATTTCCATTAAGAAACCAACCGAATTACCTGCCTTTTGGCAACCAAAACACTTATAAATACCCATGCTAGGAGTTAAGATAAAACTAGCTGTTTTTTCGTCGTGAAAGGGGCAACTTCCTTTGAAACGGCTGCCGCTTCTTTTGATATTGACATAATCTCCCACCACATCTTCAATGGCAACAATATTTAAAAGTTGCTCTATGGAGGATTCTGAGATCATTGCTTCAAATTATTTCAAGATATAGGATTGTAAATATAAATCTCTTGATGATTTTTCTTCAAGAGCTACTATGCCAACTTGAGCAGCAAAAAAGATTTTATCGTAAAACTCATTTTCATTCAACTGCAATTCGATTACATCTGAATATGTTTTCCCATTTATTTCTTTGGATGCATGTTCAATTAAAACATCGTTCCTGCCTGTATAAGAGAGAAAAACTCCGTCGAGATAGAATAATTCTACTATTACTTTGTAGGTAGTATCTGATACAAAGAGTGACATTCTACTAATTTTATCCTCATCGGCCACGGCACGAAGGAGAAAATCTTTTGTTCCCGTCCCGTTAAGTTCATAGGAAAAAAACTCCTGCTTAACCTCACCCAAATCCAAGATGCCATCTTTTGGTGTATTTAATTCCATGCTTGCCACAGTTGAACTGCCCCCACTTTCGACGTAATTCCAACTGCTTTGAGCACCAAATTTAAAATAACTCTTAAATTCTTGATTTAGAAAATATTCCTTCTTTTGCTGCAACTTTGCGCAGGAGCCAAAAACGCCAAGAATTAAAAAAAGGATTGCTATGTTAATGATTCTTTTCACTATTTGTACCTTTGCAAAATTAATATAAAATACCAATAGTTATGCTACAGCGATTACAAGAAGAAATAAAATTAAAATCTGAGGAAATATTACCTAAAATAAAAGAATATCGCACTCACTTGCATATGAATCCTGAATTGTCTTTTCAAGAGTTTGAAACGGCAAATTTTATAGCATCTAAACTGGATGAACTTGGTATTGAGCATGAGCGCATTTCTGAAACTGGCATTGTCGCCTTAATTAAAGGTGGGCAAGAGGGCAAGGTAGTTGGATTGCGGGCTGATATGGATGCGCTTCCAATTACAGAAGTGGAGGATGGAAGAGGCCATAGAAGTAAGAAAGATGGAATCATGCATGCATGTGGTCATGATGCACATAGCAGCGCACTTTTGGGAGCCGCTGAAATTCTTAATTCAATAAAAAAAGATATCAAGGGGACGGTAAAGCTTGTATTTCAGCCCGGAGAGGAAAAACAACCCGGAGGCGCGAGTATTTTAATAAAGAATGGTGTTCTAGATAACCCAAGAGTCGATTTAATGATTGGACAGCATGTGATGCCTTTAATAAAAACCGGAAATGTAGGTTTTAGGCCTGGCCTATACATGGCAAGCACAGATGAAGTATTTATTGATGTACATGGCAAGGGTGGCCATGGTGCTATGCCCCATTTTTGCGTTGACCCGATAACCATTTCTGCTCAAATAATAACGGCTCTGCAGCAGGTAATAAGTAGAATTAATAATCCTGCGATACCGAGTGTTCTTACATTGGGAAAAATTGAAGGGATTGGAGCGACTAATGTAATCCCACCGGTTGTTAAAATGCAGGGAACTTTTCGAACCTTTGATGAGGAATGGAGAGAAAAAGCGCACCAAAAGATTGAACAAATTGCGACGAGTATAGCTGCCGGATTTGATGCAAAAGCAGTTGTTAAGATATCGAAGGGCTATCCTTTCCTCAAGAATGATGTTGATTTAACTCAATCTTGTCAAAAAGCTGCCTCAGACTATTTAGGAGCGGATCATGTGGAAGAATTGGGTATATGGATGGCTGGTGAAGATTTCTCTTATTACTCTCAAGAAGTACCAAGTGTATTTTATCGTTTTGGTGTTCGAAACGAGGCTTTAGGAATTACAGAAAATGTTCATCATCCTGCCTTTGATATTGATACCGACTCGCTAAAGACCGCTACCGGCATGATGGCTTGGTTGGCCTGCTACCATGGCCATAAAATTTAAGCTCCAATTCGGTTGCAAAGAGCATCTACTGCAGCATCCCAAATATCGGCTAACTCGTCTGCCTCGTCTTCAGTAGTAAATTCTGTAACAATCAAAATTTGCCCTCCAGATAATTCATCGGGTATAATTTTCATTTCCCAATATTCATCTTTGGGATCGCCAATGACTTTAAATCTCATGTATTTATTCCGAACATTTCGAATCAACTCACATTTATTACTGGTGCCATCATTCCAAGCAAAGGAATAGATACTTCCATTTACTGATACATCATCTGCAAACCAAGCTTGCAAACCAGATGGGGTTGATATTTGTTGAAACAGAATACTTAAGGATGAACGTATTGGGTATTCTAATTCCAATTTTACTCTCTGGCTTTTCTTTTCATCACTCATAATACATTTATTTGTCTGCTGACTAGATTCGCAATTTCGTTTTTTTTGTGTAAAAAAGAAAATGTAAAGCTAAATTTTATGGTTTTATTTGTGGTGTGCTTCGAATAGCCCCATTTATATCCCTTGCAATTGGCGCTTTAGTCATCCTTTTATTGCTAGAGATTACGCATCCCAAAATTGCTATTGTAGATTGGGTACATCATCATTCTAGTAGAGAATTGGATGTTTTTTTTAAGTATTACACAAAGATTGGTGAAATACCCATGATTGCAGGATCTCTTTTGGCCATTTACCTGCGCAAAAAAGTATGGTTTAAATATGCACTGATTGCAGTAATAGTGAATAGTATAATTGTCCAAGGGCTAAAATTTGGTATTCAGGCGCCCCGCCCGTTTTGGGAACTTGGAGATGGTTTCAGGTATATTGAGGGGGTTCGAGTTTTAAGATCGCTAAGTTTCCCCAGCGGACATTCTGCTGCAGCTATTCTTGGCTGTGGTTTAATTGCAAGTCTTTTCCACAACAAATGGCATCAAGTCCTCTTTTGCTTTTTTGCTTTACTCGTTGCATATTCTAGAATGTACCTTGGATTGCATTACTCTTTGGATGTTCTGGTGGGAATAAGTATTGGCTTGACAAACCTTTTTCTATTTTTATATTTGAAGCGCGGTGCAGATCAATAGGCCTTCCCAAATAGCCATTTTTTTTATCTCTCTTGTAGTGATATTAGCGGGCAATCATTTACTTCCATTACTGGACTGGGATGAGGCTAATTTTGGAGAAATTGCCAGAGAAATGGTAATTAGTGGAAACTATTTGGAACCTCAGGTGGCTTATGAACCCTTCTATGAGAAACCCCCTTTATTCTTTTGGTTGCAAAGTATTTCAATGCATTTTTTTGGAATCCATGAATTTTCTGCAAGACTTCCGGTAGCTCTTTTTGGAGCACTTACACTTCTATTAATTTATCGAATTGGAGCAAGGGAAACAGGACATTACTTTGGAATTGTTTGGGCAATAATGTATGCGGGATCTTTGCACTTTTTATATTTTAAATTGGGCCTGATCGATCCCATATTCAACTACTTTATCATCCTATCTATATACTACCTATATAAACAGGAGAAACTATTACAAGAAAAACAAAATGCGCGAAGAGAGGCGCTGATACTTGGTTTACTCGCAGGAATAGCGGTATTGTTAAAAGGTCCAGTAGCTATTTTAATTATTGGAATCATTTGGCTTTTGCGATTGATGCTAAGCAATGCTTCAGCTAAAAAAGTCATTGGATTGAGTTTACTGAGCTTATTCGGTGGGTTTTTCATTATATCGCTGTGGATTATTCCTTTAATGGCAGCTGGCAAAACTGCGTTTTTCGAAGCATTTTTTCTGTACCAACTGGACTTGGCTGGCGGACAGATAGAATGGCACAACCAGCCTTGGTATTATCACTTAATTGCATTGCTTATTGTATGTTTTCCTGCATCCATTTTATGTTGGCCCTATCTTTTTAAGCGATATGCTCGAGCTCAAGCCAATTGGGATTTCTATATGTCTGCCGTTTTTTGGGTTGTTCTCATTGTATTTTCATTTGTAACTACAAAAATTGTCCATTACAGCAGTCTCTGTTGGTATCCTATCACTTATTTTGCTGCTCAATTATCCTATCAGCAATTTACCAGCAAGCAGATAGGTAAAAAAAGATATATGGGCTGGGGTATTATATTCATTGGAGGTATTTTAGGTTTTATAAGTCTTGCTTTTCCCATTATCATGAATTCTGGTGAGCTAAAAACACAAATTATACTTCAAATAAAAGATGCCTTTGCGGTAGATCAAATATCAACGAATACTGAATGGCCCGTTTATTTTGCATTAATAGGTGGGATCCTTCTAGCAGGCTCCTTGGTTCTTTCCATTTTACAATTCAGAAGAAAAGGAACTTCTGTTTGGTTTTGGCTGTTATTACTCACCTTCTTATTTGCCCAGGCGGTATACTTCTTATTGCTACCAAAAGTTACGGAGCACACTCAAAATAGATTTATAAAAAAGGCAGAGGAAATAGATAAAAGCGGAGGGTTACAATACAATCTAGATTTCAGGACCTATGCGTTGCTTTTTTATGGTCAATTCAAACCAAAGGATAAAAAAATTGTGCTAAAGAATGGTGAGGTTTTTACATTTAAAATGCCTGAGAAGAATATGATGAATTGGGCGACTGAAACTTCATCAAAAAAAATTAACAAGGATTTTTACCTCTGGGTTAAAAGAAAGGATATAAACCTTGACTC
This sequence comes from uncultured Bacteroidia bacterium, assembly GCA_938086785.1. Classification (GTDB taxonomy): domain Bacteria; phylum Bacteroidota; class Bacteroidia; order NS11-12g; family UBA955; genus CALKCM01. Next base: position 61,387 of record CALKCM010000008.1, on the reverse strand, counting down.
CAATTGGCTAAAAAAGGAAACCTATAGTGGGTATACTCTTTATGTTAAAGAGGCCACAAAAAGATAATTTATTCCTAAATATAAATCATTAGAGCCATACGTTTTCATCCTATTAATCTGAGGCCTTTCGGGTCTTTACATGCGTTAAAGCCATCTTTTATCGATGGGAGTTCTCATCCATCGAGGGGGTATCAATTAGACCAAAACACATCATACCTTTGTGAAATGCAAAAATTACTTTTTATGTTTACTGTTGCATGTGTCAGTTCAGTCAGTGCTCAAATTAATTTTTGGACATTGCAAGATTGCATCGATACAGCATTACATAAGAATATTGATTATTCTATTGCCCAACAAAATTATAGCATCGCCAATGAGGACTTATTGGCTTCAAAAGCTGGCAGATCGCCTGATTTACGTTTTTCCGGCGGACAATTTGTCCAAGCAGGGAGGAGTATCGATCGTTTTACCAATCAATTTGTTATTCAGACCATAGCAAGTAATAATTTCCAATTGCAAAGTAGCAGCGTCTTATATGCTGGTGGGCAAGTGAAAAATCAAATAAGAGCAGCTAAGCTAAATACAGAAGCAAGTAAAAAGGAATTACTTTTCACCCAACAGAATTTAAGTTTTAATGTTACTAATGCTTACTTGCAAGCAGTGCAAGCATCAGAACAGAAAATAATAAGCCAGCAAAATGTAGCGAATACGACCAAACAACTGGAGCGAATTGAAAAGCTTTATGCAGCTGGAGCTGCCAGTGAGGGAGATTTGATTAATTTGGAAGCACAGAAAGCAAATGAGGAGGCCTTGCTTGTCAATTCTATTACGGCAGAAAGTGCAGCTTTAACCACATTAAAATTGTTATTAAGACTTCCTGGAGATTATATTTTTGCTTTAAAAAGCTTGAACCTAGGCACAATAACTCCAACTAAATACCCTTTATCTCTGCAAGAGTTATATGATACGGCTTTAATTCAAAGACCAAATATTAGGGCGGCTGAACTTCGATTGGCCGCTACACAAGCTGTTCAAAAAAGCACTGAAGGTTCGAGGCTTCCCACGATATCTGCTAGTGCTAATGTGAATACTGTATACTCAGATAATGCAAAGGAAATTATCGGATATAATGTAACTGGTTCACAAGTTATTGGGACTGTGCAAGGCTCTGGTTCTATAGTAGAAGCGCCTACCATTATAGCAAACACCAAAACCATTGGACCTGGGCAACAGTTGCAAAACAACTTTGGAGGCTCTGTAGGGCTGAATTTAAGTGTGCCCATTTATAATAAGAGACAAATTAAGACGTCTATTAATAAAGCAAAGATCAATACTGAACTAAGTAAATTGAATCTTGAAAAAAGCAAGCAAAATTTATACAATGAAATTGCAACGGCTTATGTAAATTTTACCAATTCATACAGTCGTTTTAATGCAAACCAACGCGCATTTGACTTGCAAAAGAAAAATCTTACCTTAAATCAAAAAAGGTTTGAAGCCGGACAGATTTCAGAGTTTGATTTTCAAATCGCAAAGAATACTTACCAATTGGCCAACCAGAATTATATAGTAGCCAAATACAATTACGTGTTTAACCAACTTGTATTAGATTTTTATGCAGGTTTAGAATTAAGTTTATAAACGGATGAAAAAGAATAAAATTTTATGGATTGTATTGGGTTCCATTTTGGTGCTCGCAATCGTATCTAGAGTGCTCAGCTCGGCAAACAAAAAGGTCTCTATTGCCACAGAGAAAGCTGAAAAGCGAACGATTACTGAGGTTGTGAGCATTAGTGGTAAAATTCAACCTGAAAGAGAAGTAAAAATAAGCTCTGATGTAAGTGGAGAAATCATTGAAATGGCCGTAAGTGAAGGAGATAGTGTTAAAAAAGGTCAATTGCTGTGCCGCATCAATCCAGAATTGTATCAAACTACAGTTCAACAACTTCAGGCAAATTTAGATAATGCAAGGGCCAGCTTGTCGAGTAGCGAGGCTCAACAGTTCCGTTTACAAGCTGCCACAGATCAGGCAGAAGCACAATTTAAAAGGCAGAAGATACTTTTTGATCAAAAGGTAATCAGTCAGCAGGACTATGAAGCGGCTACGGCGCAATTCAAAATGGCTAAGGCCGATATGATGGCAGCAGAAAAAAACATAGAAGCTGCTAAATATCAGGTAAATAGTGTAGCAGCGCGAGTAGATGAGGGAAGAAAAAATTTAGGGAGAACCAGTATTTACGCTCCAACCGATGGTATTGTAACAGGTTTAAACTCTAAGCAAGGAGAACGTGTTGTGGGTACCGCGCAAATGGCGGGAACCGAAATGATGAGTATAAGTGATTTGAGTCGCATGGAGGTTAGTGTAAATATTAATGAGAATGACATTGTTTTGGTAAAATACGGCGATAGCGCAGATATAAATATAGAGGCCTACCCTAATGAATCGTTCACAGGTGTTGTAACAGAGATTAGCAATTCTGCTAAATTTACTGCTGGCATGAATAAAATGGATCAAACCACTAATTTTGAGGTAAAGATTCGGATTAATCCAGAAAGCTATGTGCACTTACTTAAGTTAAATACTGAACCAATAAAGCCGGGGATGACGGCTAGTGTAGAAATTAAAACACAAACCCATCTAAATGTTGTAACAATACCAGTTCCCGCAGTAACCACACGAAACCCAAAAAAATTGAAAAGTAAGAATAAAGCGAATCTTAACAAGCCGGATGAGAATAAAACCTGGGTATTCGTATATAAGGACGGAGTCGTTACCTCTAAAGAGGTTGTTATTGGACTACAGGATTTGAACTATTATGAGGTGAGTAAAGGCCTCAAAAATGGTGAAGAAGTTGTTATAGCCCCAAGCTTAGAAATTGCAAAAAATCTGAAGGATGGGGATAAGGTTAAGAAAGTTCAAAAGGAAGAACTGCGTTAATAATTTATGGATTTAAGCATCGATTGGATTCCGAATAAAGAACTAAGGAGCATTGCAGAACTACTCGCATCTCTTAATGAGGGGAAGAATAGTGAGGACATGTACCCAATTATTGCTGAATTACAAAAACTAAATTATCGCTGCCTTGGTGCGAAAATAGATGGGAAGCTCATTGGAATATGCGGGGTTTGGCCCTTGTACAAGCATTACGTAGGAAAGCATATAGAAGTGGATAATGTGACCATAGATCAAAGTTATAGAAATCGAAAGATTGGTGAATCTATGATAGCCTTTGTTGAGGAATGGGCTATATCGGAGGGATTCAGAGCCATTGAACTAAACGCATACGTCAAAAATGAGGCTGCGCACCGTTTTTGGGGGAAGGTTGGATTTAAAAATCTAGGTTTTCACATGAGACGAGAACTGTAATAAAAAAGGAACTCAATATCAATTACTCATCTGGATATGATGTAGAGCTCAATAAATGTTCTAAGTGTTTCTCTAATACGAGTTGAACCATGACTTTAGGTTTAAATTTCTCAATCCAGTCTTTATTCAGTCCATACTTCCATTCATCAAAAATATAGAGACTTTCTCCACACCCCTCAGCCAGAGCATCGACCATAAAACTCCCAAAAGAGTCACGAATAAAGAGCACCTTATCCAAAGTAGTATCGGTATTCTGGTAATGCAATTGGTACTCCCAAGAGTTTGCAAAAACAGGCACTTTACAGGGAATGTTTTCAATTTTCGTGGCTTGTGGAGTATTTTTTGGCGTAAGGATATATTCCCATTCTTTAATTACTCCTTGCAAGCCAGCGAACATCGCTAGATTACCTGTAAAATTATATACACTATCCTTCTTATAATCCCAATAATTGGGAACCTTAACCTTTGCGCCATTTTCCTGCATTCCTTTTAAAACTGCAGCAGCGCCATGGAAGGCGCCTAATCTATTCCAGTGATTATCTGTTTTGTAACTTATCGGCGTCCAAGGTTCTATTTTTCTTGCCTCTTGCAGATCATCACGCACATCAATTAACGGAAGATCGGGAAGAGTTCTTTTCACATTTTCTACAAAGAAGTCCGTCCGATTCTTTTTTCTTAATGCTCTTAATGCATCACTTTGCATATCGGCATAAATCATATTTTTAACGGGCAGTATGACTAAATAATAATCAATTCCCCTTTTCTTTAAGTATGTTTTTCGATAATTGAGCTTTGTAATGATGGAATCCGTTTGCCCTTGCCTAAATGAAGAACTTCCATCAAAAGTGGCTAGTTCATTGCCGGTAAAAAACATCCACCCATCCTTTCCAAAATACACCCAACGTGGTATAGCAGACTTCTTAAACCCATATAAATTTATTCTTCCATACACTTTCATGCATGCTGCTCTAAGACTAAAATTATCTGATATAAAGGTGTCTAACTGGAGTGGGTAATTATCTAAATTATTCATCCTAACATTAGGAAAACGTGCAAAGGCCCTATTTTCTAAATTTGGATTTGGAATATATTTAAACACAGCGTTTACCCAAGGTAAACAGATAATGGCTGCAATTAGTGGAATTAGGAGTTTCTTACTTACTGGTTTTTTCATCGGTTAGAATCTAAAATAAATAAAAGGACTATAACTACCTGAAACGATGTAGATACTGCATAAGGCAAATATAAGGACAAGACCTACCAGCTTTGCCAGATCAAAAGTTTTGGCCAGTGATTTTTCCAAGAGAATAGAATTCCTTTCACGGATGAATTGAATACCTCCATAGGCACAAAAAAGACTGATTACCAATACTAAGTAAAAGTCTCGGGTGAGCAGGGTGCTTTGCATGTAAAGGTGGTAGGTTCCTTCGGGCGTAGGACCAAATCCAAACATCTTTTTATACATATTTAAGGTATGCTCCAAATCAACTGCGCGAAAAGGAACCCAACTTAACATGATTAAAAAAAACATGATACATCTGTTTATGATAGCGGGTATTTTGTATTTTCTAAAAGACACTATTTTCTCTAAGCTGAGGAAAAATCCGTGAAAAGCGCCCCAAAGAAGAAAGTTCCAACTTGCTCCATGCCAAAACCCGGTGCATAAAAATACAACCCACAAATTAAAGAAAATACGCCCAGACCCTTTTCTATTTCCACCAAGAGGAATGTACAAGTAATCTCTAAACCAAGTGCTTAAGCTAATGTGCCAGCGCGTCCAGAAATCCTTAAATGATTTGGCGAGGTAAGGAAAATTGAAGTTTTCTGGAAATTGAAATCCAAACATTTTAGCAAGGCCAATAGCCATATCACTATATGCTGAAAAGTCTGTGTAAATCTGAAATGTATAACAGAAAACCGCTAACCAAGCAGTAGTAACACCCATGTCATTAATATTAATTACCCAGAGCGTGTCTGCAACATAGGCAAACGTATTTGCTATGATTACTTTTTTAGCTAAACCAATGATAAAGCGTTCCAAACCCTCTTGAACGTTGGACCACAGAAATTCCCGTTTTTTAAGTTGTTGCGCAATCGTATTGTACCGTATTATGGGACCTGCAATAAGCTGCGGAAAAAAGGTTTTATAGAGCAAAAGATCCATAAATTTCCGTTGAGCCTTACTGATATCTCTATATACATCAATTTGATAGCTCATTCCATGGAAGGTGTAGAACGAAATACCAATGGGCAATGCAATTGCCTTAAATTCGGATATCTGCCAACCCATTTCCTTTGCCAATTGATTATAATTCTCCATAAAAAAACCAGAATATTTAAAATAAACTAGAATTCCTAAATTGGCTATTATCCCTAAAACTAACCACAACTTCCCCCTTTTACGATCATCTTCAGCTAACAACCCAAATATATAATTAATAAGAGTACTTACTAAAAGCAATAGGGTGTAATTAATGCCACCCCACGCAAAAAAGGAAATACTGGATATAGCCAGTAAAGGGTTCCGAACTGCTTTTGGAAAAACATAGTAAGCAAGCAGTGTTGCAGGTAAAAATAGATACAAGAAAACTACTGAATTAAAAAGCATTGGCGTGCAAATTTATGTAGAAATGCTTCTTTATTTTGCGCAAATAATTGACATAAATGTGTTAAATATCTTGACAATATGCGTATATTTGGGGGTGCTAATAAAAGAATCTAACTGTGAGGCATTATTAACCTTGAGTAATTTACACTTAGTGGGCAATATAAATGCAAAGACACTCCTAAGTTACTGCGGCAGTGCAGAAGCCGTTCTCGCTGAAAAAAAAAGTGCGCTTATAAAAATCCCTGGGGTAAATGAAACGATAGCAAAATCTATCGTTCATCGGAAAAGCTCTACCCTCGCCTTGGAGGAATTAGCATTTATAGAAAAGTACAATATACGAATGTTGCCTTATTTTGATATACGTTATCCAAAACGACTAAAGCAAATTGCAGACAGCCCATTATACTTATTTGTTAAAGGATCCTTGGATTTAAATAGCCAACGGTTTGTGGCGATGGTTGGCACCCGAAAAAATACAGTCTATGGGGCTCAAATGACGGAGCAATTAGTTGAGGGATTAAAAAAATATAATGTAAATATCATAAGCGGGCTAGCCTACGGAATAGATGCAATTGCTCACGCAAAGGCGAACGCTTTACGGAGCCCTAACTGCGCTGTTTTGGCGCACGGGCTGGATACTATATACCCAAAAAAGCATCATTCCTTGGCTCAAGAAATTATAGATACAGGTGGAAGTATGGTAACTGAACATTTAAGCAAAACCTCTATGCACCCTGACCTTTTTCCTAGGCGAAATAGAATTGTTGCTGGCATGAGTGACGCCTGCGTAGTTGTAGAAAGCGGATGCAAAGGTGGAAGTATGATTACAGCTGGTATAAGTCAAAGGTATAATAGAACTGTTTTTGCTATACCGGGAAAAAAGAGTGATTCTATGAGCATTGGATGTAACCAACTCATAAAACACGGGCAAGCCATGCTTTGCGAAACTGCAGAGGATATAGCTAGGGTTATGAAATGGGATAGTAGTTCAAACCATTTGAGCCCACAAATCGAACTTTTTAAAGAGCTTGGAGAAGATCAAAAATTAATCATTGATTTACTTCAATCAAAAGTTCTGTCATTTGATAAACTACTCATTCTCTCACAAATACCCTTGGGAAAACTAACCTCTCTTTTGCTTGAGATGGAAATGGAGGGCTTGATACAAGGGTTGCAAGGTAATTCTTACACGGCAGCCCTCAGTTAAAGGTTATTCTAGTTTTCGTTTATTTATAATCTTTGGATACGAATAAAACTTATCTCTACTAAATGAATCCTTCTTTCAGAGATCAAATGGCCTAGTATTGTTCTTTTTCGTTAGGGAAATCTCTCCTTTTAACGTCTGTAATATATTGCTTTACAGCATCGTTGGCAAGACTTGCAAGATCTGCATATCGGCGTAGAAAACGTGGATTAAAGTCTTGCGAAATACCTAACATGTCGTGCATGACAAGCACTTGGCCGTCTACATCGGGGCCCGCTCCAATGCCAATGACAGGAATACTTACCATTTCTGCAACTTCTTTTGCAAGCTTGGCAGGAATCTTTTCTAGAACTAATGCAAAACAACCGGTTTCTTCTAATAGTTTAGCATCTTGCAATAGTTTCTCTCTCTCTTGGTCTTCTCTTGCTCTAACCGTATATGTACCAAATTTATATATGCTTTGTGGTGTCAAACCCAAATGACCCATTACAGGAACACCTGCGGTTAATATTCTCTTAACACTCTCAATGATTTCCTCTCCACCTTCTAATTTTACGGCATGAGCCCCACTTTCCTTCATTATTCGAATGGTACTTGCCAAAGCCTCTCGGCTATTTCCTTGATAACTGCCAAAGGGAAGATCAACCACAACTAAAGCTCTCTTAGCCGCTCTAACAACACTACTGGCGTGATAAATCATATGATCTAAGGTAATGGGAAGGGTTGTTTCATGGCCAGCCATAACATTACTAGCACTATCACCAACCAATATTATCTCAATTCCGGCGGCATCTATGATACTTGCAAAACTAAAATCATAGGCGGTAAGCATGGAAATTTTCTCTCCTTTTTCCTTTAACTCTTGTATAACATGGGTGGTTACACGTTTAATTTCTTTGTTAACACTCATCTGTTATTCTTCAATAATAAATTCAGGTAATTCTTCCTTTTTTTTCTTTTTTCGTCTACTCTTCTTTTCAGGTTTTTCTGTTTCAATATTTTGTGCCTTTAGCAATTTTTCTAATTCGACTTCTATTGCTAACACCTGATATTTGAGTTCACTATTTAAACTATCAGTTTTCCTAAGTTCTTGCTGAAGCTTTTGAATCTGATCTTCACTTCGCATATTTTTCAACTCTAAAAAGCTTATCGTTTTTGCATTTTCATAATTCCGATTTTTCAATTTTTCGATGCTTTCATTTTGTAGCCGAATGGTGCTTTCTTGCTCTCCTATTTTAGATTTTTGAGCTGTGGTTAGATTGCTTAAATTAATAATGATATCACCGCTTTCATTATCGGCAATTTCTTTCTTAAAAACTTCTAGTTTTTTTAACTTGGCAGTAAGGGATTCGTTTTCTGCTTCTAGATCTCTTAGAAACCTTTTATTTTTCTTATCCTGAGTTCTTAATCGAATGAACTCTTTGATTTGAGATGAATCTTCTTTTGGAACATTTTTAAATTTTCGTAAATCTGCTTCGATAAGGGCGATGCGTTGATCTTTTTTATTAATAGTCTCTCTCAGTTTGACTATCGTCTCATTTAAAATTTCATCTTGAGACTTACTCATTTTAGATGAGAAAACATCTATCTCATCATCTGACTTTACACGCAATGAAGTGAAATTAGCTCTGCTTTTTTGACCAATATAAATACCTATTTTACCTTCGGTAAATTCAATTTCTGTAAACGTATATATGAATACCCCATTGATGTATACGTCGTATAAACGATCTTTAGTGACTACTTTAAGAATGAAAGCAGAACTGCCTTTTATCTTATTGCTTTTTACCCAACCATCATTTCCGTCTGAAACATTAGAAATCCTGTTATTAGATACTCGTCTAATTCGAAATTGCTTTTTTCTATTTAACTCGATTAATATGGCTCCTGCACCCCCCTCTTGAGCCTGCAACACAATACCGGCATATTGCTTTTTCCCTTTGCTTTTATCAAAGGAAAAACTGAGTTCTGCCTCAAAGAAATCAAACTTCAAGTCATTTTTTGGCAGAATAAAGAATCCGTTTGACTCATTCTTACGCCAAACATTGTAGCCCTCTGGTGATTGCAAAAAGGCATTTTGCGCTGTACTCGTTTGACTCCATACCCCTTGGCTATTTTTGAACTGTTCATCCCATTTCAGGGTTTCGAAAACCTTGTTTACATTTTGAGCAATACTTAGGAATAAAATACATTGCAAGGCTCCAAATAAGAATATTTTTTTCATCTCTGAATTCTCTTAGTACAAAGGTAAACTCTTTTTATCTAAAGCTTATCTCGAAAGCATCATTATAGCTTTAGTTGCACTGGCAAGAGGTTTTTTTCTGCCAAGAAAAGAAATAAATAAAACGGCCCTTTTGTTTTACAGAGACAAGGTTTAAAAGCCATTTAACTGCTTTTTTGACAGATATTAGTAAAAAATTAGGTTGAAGAGTCCCAAACCAATCATTATTCATCATATTTGCAAGGTATTTGGAAAAACCCTATCACACCCACTCTAAAAAATGTTAAAATCTAAGAAGCTTTCACCGATTCAAGTTATACTTGGTTTTTTGATGGTGCTAATTTTTCAAGTATCCTGTAAAAATGATATCGATATTAATGCCGACTGGAAGGAAACCGTAGTTATCTATGGTATTCTTGAACCTGGCTTGAAGCAACAAAAAATCAGAGTTAGCAAGGCTTTTCAAAATGGCAAGACCAGTGCTCTAGTTGTGGCGCAAGTTAGCGATAGTCTATTTTTAGACACGGTTAACGTGACTCTAACAAATGTAAAAACAGGCAAAGAGTACAAACTTATACCGCAATTTAACGAACCGAAAGAACCTGGAATATTTGCGAATGATAAGAACCCTATTTATGTTTTAGATAGCAATGTACACGGGTATGTTATTGAACCAGATGTGGAATATGAAATTGAAGTTCGCAATCCGAAAACGGGTAGCAGAACATACTCTAAGACCAGAAGTATGGGATATGCCAATCTATCTGCGCCGGTAATTGCCGATAACTCCATTTTTAATATTGGCCAAAACTTTCCTTTTATTCTTAGTCCAGGAAAAAACTCTTATTCTTACGATGGCAAAATGGATCTTACCATAAAAGAGTGGAACACCATTACGAAGGATACAACGGAGCAGCTCGTTCGTTGGAATTATCTCACTGATTTTATCATTAATCAAGGAAGTAATGCTGCTATTACACGCATTCCAAGAACCTCTTTTTTACAACTATTGTCCTCGGTCTTTGAAAAGGATAAAGACATGCATCGAAGAATAGAACGCATTGATTTCGTAACTTTTGGCGGTAATCAACAATTGTATGATTTTATTTCAGTGAATGAACCGGCTATTGGAATTGTTCAAAAACAGACGGAGTACTCTAATATAGTGAATGGATACGGTCTTTTTGCCAGTAGAACGGAACAGTGGTTCTACAATTGTGTTCCACATAATGGCTTAATTGGAGTGATTCGGAGCGACAGTGAAACGAAAGATTTGAACTTTGAATTTTAAATAAGAAACAAAAAGCGCGCGTAAGCCTTCTTTTCTTGAATTTAGCTTATATATTTGCACCTCTTTAGGTCGGATGGCCGAGTGGCTAGGCAAGGGTCTGCAACACCCTCTACAGCGGTTCGAATCCGCTTCCGACCTCTAAAAAGATGCTGACTTTTCAGCATCTTTTTTGCTTTCTAGGAGTTCCAAAATACATTCTTCTAAAGAAGCTGCCATAATAAAGAATGAGCTGCTGCTTTAAAGTACTCATTAAATATTCTACAATTTAAGAAAAAAGCTTCTCTTGAAGCCTTTTTGAATGGTATTACACCACTAAAATGGAACAAATTGATTACAAGTGTATCAAAAGGGACTGGGGCAAATCTAAGACTGCGAAACTCCATAGTGGCGGAGCATTTTAACATGCGATGACAATGCCTTTCTGAAGCTTGGTTTTAAATTGTATTTAATCCCATATTCCAAGGCCGTTTCTTCTACAATAAATGATAATTTTCTGTAGTGAATATGACAAATATTCTGAAATAAATGATGTTCAATCTGAAAATTCAAGCCCCCTACGTACCAACTTAACCAACGGTTATTCCTTGCAAAATCTGAGGTTGTTTTTAATTGATGAACAAACCAATTGGTTTCGCTAGCCTCCTTGGCTTGGGGCTGTTCTGCGCCCTCCACCACATGAGCCATTTGAAAAATGAAACTCAAAATCATACTTGCCACCCAATGCATAATAAAGAAACCACAAAGAATTTGAATAAAGCTAAAATCTGTGAGCCATAAAGGCAAACCAAATATGACCGTAAGGTATACTGCCTTTCTCAAACTCATCCGAACAAACTCTTTATTCACATCTCCCTTCATCCGTTTTACTAAGCCTTCTTTATTGTATCGGTATAAGTTAGTAAAATCATTAATGAGCTTTAAAATAGTCATGGCTCCATAAAAGAAGAATGCATATAAGAATTGAAACCGATGATACTTTTTTAAAGGAGTCCCCCCCGATAAACGGATGGGGCCTTTAGCATCTATATCTTCATCTAAGCCGGTGAGATTAGTATAGGTATGATGCAACACATTATGCTGAATTTTCCAGTTTAAAACATTGCTTCCCAGCAGGTACAAACTGCCACCCAGCAAATCATTCACCCACTTTTTCTTGGAATACGAGCCATGACATGCGTCATGCATTACTCCCATTCCCACACCAGCAACACCAATGCCCATAATAACGGCCAGCAATAGCCCCCACCACAGGTTCATATCAATGGTAAGAATGAGGATAAATGGAACGATATAAATACTTACCATAGCAATGGTTTTTATTACCATTGCTATGTTCGCATTCATGGATATGTTATTTGAAGTAAAATAGTCATTCACCTTTTTCTTTAGAACTGCGGCAAACTCATTTTCTTTTGAGTCTTTACTACTAAAACGTATTGTATCCATTACAGTGTGCCTCTTCGTTGTTGCTCTGCTTCAATGCTTTCAAACAATGCTTGAAAATTTCCTTTTCCAAAAGACATGGCTCCCTTGCGTTGTATAATCTCAAAAAACAAGGTTGGTCTATCTTCTACAGGCTTCGTAAAAATCTGCAATAAATAACCCTCTTCATCCCTATCTACCATAATCCCTAGCGCTTTTAGTGTAGCCATATCCTCTGCAATGGTTCCCACCCTATCCACCACGGTGTCATAATAGGTTCCAGGAACATGTAAAAACTCAACCCCACAGGCTCTCATCTCAGAAATAGTGTAAACAATATCATCTGTTGCAACGGCAATATGTTGACAGCCCGGACCTCCATAAAAATCTAAATACTCCTCTACTTGCGACTTTCGTAATCCTTTAGCTGGCTCATTTATTGGAAATTTAATTCGGCCGTTTCCATTGGTCATTACCTTGCTCATTAAAGCCGTGTATTTCGTAGAAATATCTGAATCGTCAAAAGTAATAAGGTTCGCAAAACCCATTGTATTGGCATAAAAATCGGCCCATTTATTCATTTCACCCAACTCCACATTTCCCACCATATGGTCAATGTACTTTAAACCTTTCGTTCCAGGATTGTATTCACTCTCCCATTTCTCAAACCCAGGCATAAATACACCGGTATAATTCTTCCTTTCTACAAAGGTGTGAATGGTGTCTCCATAGGACTTTATAGAAGCGCAAATTACTTGGCCATTCTTATCTGAACTCACCGTGGGTTCCATCACTTCTTTAGCACCTCTACTCACCGTTTCTTCATAGGCCTTACGGGCATCATCTACCCATAAAGCAATAACTTTTACACCGTCTCCATGCTTTCTAATATGATCCGATATTTCGCTATCTGGGTTTAATGGAGTGGTTAAAACCAATTGTATTTTACCCTGTTTAATCACATAAGAACAAAACTCTTTATTGCCTGTTTCCAAACCGCAATAGGCATGCGATTCGAAGCCAAAAGCGGTTTTGTAATAATGAGCGGCCTGTTTTGCATTCCCCACATAAAACTCAACATAGTCTGTCCCATTTATTGGCAAAAAATCCTGTGCCTCTTTAAATATTTTTTCAATTCCGTAATTAAAATTTTCTACATCTGTTAAATTGTTCTTCATTGTTTTCTGTATTTCAGTTTTTTATATTTTAGATTTTATTCCAACCAAGATTTATAGTAATCCTTTACGTCTAGCTTTAGGGCTTCATCTGTAACCATTACTGGCGCAAAAGGATCTATCATTACCGCAAGTTCCTTGGTTTCTTTTTTTCCAATGCTCCGTTCTATGGCTCCTGGATGTGGCCCATGAGGTATTCCTCCAGGATGCAGTGTTATTTGTCCTTTTTCTATAGTATTCCGACTCATAAAATCACCATCTACGTAATACAATAGCTCATCACTATCAATATTACTGTGATGGTAAGGAGCAGGTATTGCATCGGGGTGATAATCATACAAACGCGGAACAAATGAACAAATAACAAAATTTGCATTCTCAAATGTTTGATGAATTGGAGGAGGCATATGCACCCGCCCAGTGATAGGTTCAAAATTAAAGATGGAGAATACATAGGGATAATGATAACCATCCCAGCCAGCTACATCAAAAGGATGATTTGCATATTGATAGGGAAACATCATGCCCTTTTTCTTAATAAAAATATCAAACTCCCCTTCTTCGTCATGCGTCCTCAGGTTACTGGGGCGAATGATATCACGTTCACAAAATGGGGAGTGCTCCAGCATCTGCCCAAATTGATTTCTGTAACGCGCAGGAGTAAATATGGGAGTAAAACTCTCCACATAGAGTAATCTATTCTTATCCGTATCAAAGGAAATTTTATATACAGTACCTCGCGGAATAATGATATAGTCTCCATATTTAAAGTGGAGTTCCCCATACATGGTATGTAAGGTCCCTTTTCCCTCGTGTACAAAGATCATTTCATCTGCATCTGCATTTTTATAAAAATAAGGGGTGCTTTCCATTGGAGCTGCCAAACCAATGTGCATTCCATCATTTACAAAAAGGGTTTTCCTACTTTTTAGGTAGTCCTTTTCAGGTTGAATATCAAAGCCTTTAAAGCTCATGCAATCCAAACTATTATCAATGGAAATCTTAGGGGCTACGGAGTAAGCCTTGTCTTTTTGTTGGACTCTAGTGGGCGGGTACAAATGGTAAACCAAGGAGGACATCCCAGCAAAACCCTGAGTTCCTATCAATTCTTCTTGGTATAATTTACCGTTAGCTTGTCTGCTAACTACATGTCTTTTATTGGGAATGGTTCCCAGTTGATGATATATTGGCATACGTATTTTTTATATAGTTTCTATCGAATAACTGAATTTAGTGATGGGAATATCCGTTTGCTCAATGCCTGAAAAACCATCCCTAACATCTACAAAATTCTCCCATCCATTTTGCCTTAAAATAGAAGCAGCAATCATGCTTCGATAGCCTCCAGCACAGATAATTACGCCGATCTTTTCTTTTGATAATTGGGGAATGTACTCGCAAATTTGATTCAAAGGAATGTTATCTGAACCAGGGATATGCTTGACCTCAAATTCACTTTTTTTTCTTACATCAATAATATTTAGGTCAGAGTCATGTATTCTTAAAAAGGCTGAAGCATCTATTCTCTGAATAGACGATATGGCATTTCCCTTTTCCTTCCAATTTTCAAAGCCTCCTTCTAAATATCCAATGACTCCATCGTATCCAATCCGAGATAATCGGGTAATTGCTTCCTCTTCCTTTCCTTTATCCGTAACAAGGATCATCTTTTGTTTCACATCTCTAATCATTTCACCTACCCAAGGAGCAAATGCCCCATTTAAGCCAATATTTAGGCTTTCAGGTATATGTCCCTGAGCAAAAGCTTCCGCATCTCTGGTATCCAGTACTAAGTTAGAACCCTGCTTCATTAATATACCTGTGGTTATAACATCTAAAGGTCTAAGGCTAGCTTGTACTACCTCATCATAACTCTTGCATCCATTCATATTTAAAAGAACATTCGTAGGAAAGTAGCCAGGAGGAGGGGATAAGCCTGAAAGAACACGTTTTATGAACTCTTCTTTGCTAAGTTGCGTATCTAAGGCATAATTCAGCTTTTTTTGATTACCCAGAGTATCACTGGTCTCCTTGCTCATATTTTTACCGCATGCACTTCCGGCGCCATGATTAGGGTAAATAATTATATCATCACTTAAAGGAAGAATCTTTTCCCTCAGCGAATGGAATAGCATTCCAGCCAGTTTATCTTCCGTTAAACCAGGTACAATATGTTGTGCCAAATCTGGTCGGCCAACATCTCCAATAAACAAGGTATCTCCTGTGATTAAACTGCGCTCTTTCCCCGTTTTATCAGAGATCAGATAAACCGTACTTTCCAGAGTATGCCCTGGTGTATGTATGGCTTTTATTTTGCAATCTCCCAACTCAAAAACATGCCCATCTTCTGCAACCAATGCATTAAAGGCAGGCTTTGCCGTAGGTCCATAGACTATTTTAGCTCCCGTTTCCTTTGCCAAATCCAGGTGTCCACTTACAAAATCTGCGTGAAAGTGGGTTTCAAAAACATAGGTAATTGTTGCTCCAGACTGTTTGGCCTTTTCTACGTATGGCTGAGTCTCTCTTAAGGGGTCAAAAATGGCTGCCTCTCCATTAGATTCTAAATAGTAAGCAGCATGAGCCAAGCAGTTCGTATAAATTTGTTCTAATCGCATTGTGTTAATTTTAAGGATTCTTTATCCCAATAAGTACAAAAGACTTTATGAGCTTTACGATTGCGTAGTGGCTTGAACCCATTTAGAATATAGCGAAGCCTTTGCCTCTTGCCCTGAATACAATAGACATCAAGTATACTCTGATCAGATTCAATTCTAAAATTAGAATTAATAGTGTCACTCGTGGCAATTGTGATCAGGCTCATGGTTATCTTAGAACAAAATAACCGAAGGGCTCTTACTTAAAATGTGACGGAAATCACATTTTAAACATTCTATTAAAATGGTCTATTCTAACAAACCCTTGAGGTTTGCTAAGTGAGTAATTTTTACTTTCTTTCGGACAAGCTGAATTACCTCCTGCTCTTGGAGTTTATATAGATACCGAGTCACTGTTTCGCGGGATGTACCCACTAAATTAGCTAAATCCTCTCTTTTCATTTCTATATTCAGCGTTTTTCCGTCTTCTTCAAAGCCATACCGATTTTGCAATGATAGAAGTGTTTGTATTAATCGGATTATTACAGGTTGCTGTGCCGTATATGTGATGTTCTGTTCGGCTTCCTTCAATTCATCTGCGAGCAATTGTACGATTTTAAAAGTCAACCTTCCATCTTTATGAATGATGTCATAAAATTCTGTTTTAGGCAAAAAGCAAACTTTTGAGTCTTCTATAGCTACACCTGAACAGGAATAAGTATCATTCCCAAATAACGCCCGATGTCCCATCACATCACCGTCCTGTATTAAATGAACAATTTGCTCTTTACCCGAAAGTCCCTGTTGGTATACTTTTATCTTTCCCCTTAACACACAGAATAAGCCCCTAGGTCTCTTTCCTTCTTCAAATAACACCTCCCCTTTTTTATACAATTTACATGTTTTTATGTTGTTAAGGTCTTCGAGCAACTCAAGATTGCAATTCTCAAAGATGGAACATTTCCTGGATGGACAATCCAGGCATTTAATAGATTTAATTTCAGTAGGCATTTGTGTTTTCATAGCGGAAAAAATTAGAATAGATCGGTCGTTTTCTGGGAAGTCTTTTAAAAGGGCCAAAAGATTTCTCTCTCAAAGATACAAATTTAAAAAAGATAAAAAGTGAGGTGTTTTGCTCCAATTTTCATTTTATAATTTAAATGAAATAGCACACCTTAAAAACTATAGTTACACAGCTATCTCAGAGGTCTAAAAAAAGGTTATCTGAACACCTAATATGGGTATGCTTTGGTTTTCAAAAACATAAAGAATAGAGCCTTGCAGCGTTAATACGTTGATTTTTTCTTCTTTTTTTTCTTGAAATCTCCATTTTTCCAAGCTTTTATAAACTTGGCCCAAGCCAAAGGATTAAAATAGTTGTTTGGAGGCGCTTGCTTGTAATAATACAATTGATTGGCTCGTGTTTGAGCTAATACCATTTGACTAAATTCTGCATCTGTTGGCTTTAGTTTCATGGCTTCTTTTAAGGCCTCCGCTTCCAAATTTTTTCTAGCCTGCTCTAAGTCATCATCGGGGATATTTGAACTTACAATGGTATGATCAAATAAACTGCGCATGGGCATCGCATGAATAAAAACAGTGGGAAGACTTACCGTATCTCTGACCATTAATTTTACGGTATAATACTTTGCATATTTAAGGGTGTCTGGTATGATATGCATATTGGTCTTGGTCTCAATATCTTCAAAATAAATGGTATCTCCCTGTTTAACGGCAATAGCAAAATGACCTAAATAATCTGAGTATGCAACTAAACCTCTTTTACAGTGACGTACAGCCACAAAAGGGATGGGTTTCAGCGAATCGGAAGTGAGTACCAAACCAGTGTACAAGATGTATTGATCCTTTGGAATCCTTTTCTGAGCATTTACCGTAAGGAAAGAACTAAACAAAATTCCAAGAATAATAAATCTTCGCATGGTTTTCTAACGCAAATATATCGAAAATGTTCTAGGCAATTACCATTCCAGCCAGCACAGCAACGATTACAACAATGGGCGGAGATACTTTTTGACTAAAAAGCAATAAAAGACTCAGACTATAAATCCCTACATCTGCCATAAAAAATTCTTTGCTTGCCAATTCCATAATAAAGTTCCGATTAATTAAAAGCGCTGCACTTCCAATAAACCCCACAGAGGCGGCAAATATTCCATCCAAGCTTCTTTGAACAATGGGGTATGTTTTAAATTTTTGCCACAGGGGATACCCAAAAAATATAAGTAATAATCCTGGCAGGAATACAGCCACCATTCCAATAATACAGCCTCCCAATTGTCCCCATACATTGTAGCCAAGGTTCCTCATGGAGACCGCATTAATAAATGTAGACAAATTGAAGTTTGGCCCCGGAATTCCTTGCACAATGCCTATTCCCATGTTCATTTCTTCTAAAGTCATTCTGGGCTTGTGGTATACATATTGTTCAATAGCCATGGCAGCCAGTGAGTTTCCGCCACCAAAAGTTAATGAACCCATTCTGTAGGTATTTTCAAAAAGTATGATTGGTTTTGATACCCCCAAGGTGGTTTCGTTCAGGCTGAGTAAGAAACCAGCCAATGCAACCAGACCAATAATAATGATAAATAAAACGAGATTAGACCAATTTACTGAACCTAAGGGTTTGTAATTTGGAATAAACTTTCTACTGCCAAACTGGGCACTTAGGAAACCACCAACCACAATAGCAATTGGGAATATAGCAGGAGACTTAACTAAAAAAGTAAGCACTGTCAAAGCAAAAACCAGGATGTAATTAACGGTATCTTTCCTTACCAAACCTACCATTTTATAAATGGAAAAAACGAAGAAAGCAGCTGTCATAGCCGGAATAAATTGAAAATGAGAACTGCTAAGTATACCTGGAATGAGCGCAAAAACACTCACCAAGACAGCTCCAGGAAGAATCCACGCTAAAAGACCAATAAAGGCCAAACGCGGACCTCCTAATTTGAATCCAACGGCAGCAAGTGTTTGGGTGGTGCTTGGACCTGGCAGAATATTGCAAAAAGCATTAATATCCAGCAAATCTTCAGCCTCAATAAACTTTTTTTCTTGGGTTAATCGTTTAATAAATAAAGGTATGTGAATCTGTGGCCCCCCAAAAGCCGTACATCCAAGTAAAAATGAGGCCTTAAAGAAATGCCAAAGCTTTATTTTTCGTATTTTTGATCCCAAATTAATGAAACAGAGTCACTCTTTGATAGCAATATTATCTATTTTTATCGTAATTTCATCAACAAGTTGCGATTATTCTAAAAATAATACGTGGAATGAATATCAAGTCCTTCGATTGGATAGTTTAACAGAGATTGTAAAAGAAATGCCTTCTAAATTAACCTTCACTATTATGGAGTTGGAGGAAGAGGTAGAGGAGATCCGGTCTGATTTGAATATAATACGTTTTGCGCCAGCAAGTTCTATCGATGCTCAAACTGACCAAACGACCAGGCAATACATGCAACTATTGGCCATCTATCAAGATGCTATCCCTAAGTATAGAAAATCCATTTCATTCATGGAGGAATCACTTTTGGAGTATACTCAATTTAAAAAGTCAGTAAGAGATAATACATATCAAAAGAAAAAAGATGTGTTCAAATCTGAATATATGAATCTAAAAAAGAGACTACTTAAGAACTTTCATTTCATAGAAGCTTCCACCGTTACAGTTAATCATTCTCATGCCTCTTTTCTAAGACTGAACAAGCAAATGAATAAAATCATACTTGACAAAGTTAAGGAAGAAGACCTTCCCAAAAGTTAAATCAAGCTTCGGATGGACGATGGTCTAAGCGCTTCTTTTGAGATATTAAATCGTTTAAATTCAGATTATTTTCTTCCGTAAAATACGTTTCTACCCACCTGCTAAATATATAGTCCTTGGTCCATTCTGAAGGATGCGCTAAGTCATTAGAGTAATATCGATAATCTCGAAGTTCCTCTTGAACAATTTCTAAAGCCGGAAAGTAATGGAATTCTTCATTGTCTTGCAAAAAGGTCTGCAAAGCAGAAATAATTCGAGCCTTACTCTGACTGTTCTCCAATACCCCATCTCTCAAATGCTTTACAGGACTGATGGTAAAGTAAATGTGAAGATCAGTATTAATCTGAAGCAACTCATTTGTCATTTGCCTTAAGGCCTGCAAGACTTCAGATTCAGAAAGGAGTACTTTATCAAATTCTTTTTGAGGTAATTTGTGGCAATTTGCAACGATTATTTCTCTTTCAATAAGTTTATAACACCATGCACTACCTAGACTTACAAAGAGATGCTTGGCTGATTTGAGTTGATTTAGGAATAAGATTTTATCAGATTTCACCTTTGATTTTAATGCCTCAAAGCTTTTATGTCTGAGTTTATGATGATGATTAAAGCTAAAGAAATCTTCATCTACAGAACCCCATGGTTCTTCCTCTTCTTTGAGTGATTTTAATATTTTTACTATGCTTACCGGATTAAAAACAATGCCAAAGGGCGATTGAAATTGGGGATAACCTAAATCATCCAATTTCATTCCCATGTTTTGAGCAAAACAAGAACCTATGAAGCCAATGGATTGATTCAAACCAATCGTTGGGTGCTTATCAATTTTTAATGTGGTGAACTGCTTTTGGTATTTTAAATGCATGAATGATACAAATGTATGAATAGCAATGGAGTAAAAAACAAAAATGCTTTTTACCTTTTTATGAGTTTGAGTATTAATATTGCATGAAATGTCGCAGTCTAATCCCCTTGATAAAAACAGCCTGGTTTTGGAAAAAATCAAAGCGGGTGATAAAGCTGCATTGTTGGATCTGTATGAGTCTAACTTAAGCATGGTGAGTAATCATATTTTAAAGAACAACGGATCAAGAGATGAAGCCAAGGACATTCTTCACGATAGTCTCATTGTTTTGTGGAATAACATACGCAAGCCAGATTTCAAATTAACTAGCAAGCCAAGCACCTATATTATGGCTGTTTCTAAAAATCTATGGCTAAAGAAACTGAGCAAAGCAAAGCGGGAGTCGTCGAAAGACATCACCACATTAAATGTGAGTGATCATCCTTTATCCGTTCACCAAATTGATGTTAAAAAGGCTATGCTTGCCTTGGACGAAATTGGAGATACATGTAAACAAATTTTGAGCAAGTTTTATTTTGACGGTTTTAGCATGAAAGAGATCGCTAGTCAAATGAACTATGCCAATGCAGATACGGCCAAAGCCAAGAAACATCAGTGCTTTAAGCGACTCTCAGAAATAATTAAATCGAGGTATAATTTAACAGATTTTTTAGGTTGAAGGATTGGACAGAACATATCGAAGATTATTTAAGTGGTCAATTAAGTCCTCAAGATTTAAAGGCGTTCACCAAGGAGTTGGAAACGAATGCAACACTAAAGCAAGAAGTGGCATTGGGAAAATTATTGATTGAAGCCATTGAAAAAACAGGAGAATTAGATTTAAAAGACTATCTAATTAAACATACGACGACTGCCACTCCCTCAAAAACAAAATATTACTGGACTTTTGGTGCTGCTGCTGCAATTTTAATTTTTGGTATTTTTATGTACAATGCCTCTGAAGAACCTGTCACCGCTAAAAAAGAACCAAAATCATACTTTGGATTTGAAGAATTAGAGAATACAACAGCTGAAGTTTCTAAAGCAAAAAGAAAGAAGAAAACGGAACCAAAAATCGCACAAATTGACGACGATGATCGCCCTCTAGATAGTTCTAATTACATTGCCCAGGGAGATGAGCTTGCTTTTTTAGATGAAAATACGGCGGAGAGCAGAATGATGCTTTCAAGCAATACTATTATTCCAATTTCTATTGCAGCAGTAACTCCTCCTCCTGTAAAAGAAAGTACTATTACCTACGATTACTCTAATTCTAAATCTAGAGCTTTAAAAAAGGAAGTTTTTAGTAAAAACAAAATAGCATCGAGAAAAGACAGGGATTCCTTAAGTGCTGCTAATAATGAGAAAACCAAGGAGATCAAAAAACAGAAGGCACAAAAAAAATATACATTCCAGGTGAGTTTCTATGAAAATGAAAGTGACACCATTCTTTTATGCAATAGCACATCAGAAGAGAAGGTTGATTTAGAAGTAGATAATTTATCCCCTGAAAATGCAGTGATACTTCTTTATAAAAACACGTATTACTTAAAATCTGGAGAAGATTTTTATCAAATATATTTCAATCAATCCAGTTCAATAGAATCAAAAATAACCGATATTGAACTCATCGATATTCTGAAGGGAGAGCCAGAATAAACCCATGAATTTCACCAAATACCAAGGCACAGGAAATGACTTCATCATTATAGACGGAAGAGACGAATTGCCTGCATTGGATGTGGCCCACTTATGCCATCGGAGGTTTGGAATTGGAGCAGATGGGTTAATGATACTTGAACCTAGCAGCGATTTTGATTTTAAAATGGTCTACTATAATAGTGACGGAAATATTAGCTCTATGTGCGGAAACGGAGGGCGCTGTATTGCTCATTTTGCATCGGGCTTAGGCTTGGGTGAACATTTGCATTTCATGGCCATAGATGGGCCTCATAAGGCTTTGGTCCAACAAGATCATGTTTCCCTTGAGATGGGTGATGTATCCAAAATAAAGAGAATCAATAATAGTACGTTTGAATTGAATACGGGTTCTCCGCATTATGTAATGTTCCATAAAACTCCTATCGATTCATTTGATCTGATCCCTTTTGCCAAGTCTGTTCGATTTTCTGCCTTATACGAAAAGGAGGGCATTAATATAAATGTCGCTTTTGAAAATAAGGGGGTTTTAGATGTAAGAACATACGAGAGAGGAGTTGAAGATGAAACATACAGTTGCGGGACAGGAGTAACTGCGGCGGCATTAGCTCATTTTTCTAAAAATAGACAAATGGGTAAAAACAAAATAGAAATAGAAACTTTAGGTGGAGTCCTAAACGTAGAAGCCACATGTCAAAGCGATTCATTCACAGACATTATTCTTTCAGGACCGGCAACACCGGTTTTTTCGGGAAAAATCTAAAACTTATTCTTCCACATCATGCTTTCAACAGGTTTGTTTGGTTGTCCACTGTATTTTGCATTCTTTTTTTGATTGTACTTCACCTCAATTTCACCATCAACGGGGAAATAAATTAGCTGCCCTATAGGCATGCCTGGATAAATTTTGACGGGCTGTTTTACACTAATTTCAAGCGTCCAGTTACCACAAAACCCAACATCTCCTTTACCTGCTGTCGCATGAATATCAATTCCCAAGCGGCCCGTACTCGATTTCCCTTCAAGGAAGGGAACATGCGCATGTGTTTCAGTATATTCCAACGTTACCCCTAAATAAAAAACGTGAGGGTATAAAACAAACCCTTCTTCAGGTATCTCAAATGTCTCGATGGTATTGTGTTTTTTTGAATCGAGTATATGATCTTTATACGTGGCTAAAGTTGATCCTAAATGAACATCATAACTATTGCTACCCAAACATTCTCGATCGTAAGGCTTTAAAACAATTGTTCCTTTTTCAATTTCTCCTAAGATAGTTTTATCCGCTAAAATCATTAGTACAAATATGGCACATCTACGGATAGTAAAGCGTGCTGTTCACAAGGATTTGTGAACAATTTATCCTTTGATTTATAAGTGCTATGTTTTTTGTACCTTTGATAATATTATTTTTTGTTTGAAGACCAAAGGATTGCATGGATTAATAGTACTCCTTCTTTGTTGCTTTTTTATTAAAAGCAAGGCACAAAGAACGGAAGAAGTGAGTTCAAAAGGCACGGATTTTTGGATTGCGAGCACCTATCCTTTTTACAGCAATGATTCCTTTTTAATTGCGGTATCCTCCAGCAAACCTACCCGGGCGTACATGTCCATTCCTGGATTTAATATAACTGACTCTCTTGATTTAGGGTATAATGAAATAAAGTATTTTGTAGTTCCTTCAAGTATTAGAAGGAGTTATTACTATTATCGCCAAAATGGAAGCGGTGGTTTAAACAACAAAATTGGAGAGAATGCCATTCACATAACGAGCATTCTTCCTATACGCGTTTTTTCCTTTTCAACAGGGACCTATTATTCTTCTGGAGCAACAGCCGTATACCCCAGTGCTAGTCAGCCAATAGATGGGAAATATTATCCCTATAAGAGCAGGTATCAATGGACGGGTGGTCTCCAACGGTATAGAATATATTTCTTTTCGGTGGTAGCCATTGATGATTCCGTTACCGTTAAACTCAATATTAACAAAAGCATCCAGTTATGGAATAGACCTCCGGGAGATACGGTGCGTCTTAAAAAAGGGCAAATGGTTCGATTTTATATGTGGGCCTTTAATATTAATGACGAGCCCAAACTATCGGCTCAAGCCACCGGTGGCAAAAGAATAGCTGTTTTTAGTGAAAACTTCTATGATTTTGAGGATAATAATTGCCGCGCCTTCGACCTGATGTATGAACAAATGATGCCTGAGAACCTTCTTGGAAAAGAGTTCATTTTAACGCCCATAGCCTTTCTAAAAAAAGGGTATCGCTTTTCCGTATCAGCAGTTGCAGATTCTACGCATGTTTATAAGAACGGAACATTAATTGCCACACTTAATAAGGCGGATCAGTTCTACAGTAAGGTTGGAAAAGACTCTTCTGTAATTATATCCGCAGATAAAGCGATTACCTGTTGGGAAAAGATTGACTTGGATACCTGCACTACTGGATCATGGCGGAACAATGGAGGAATTAGTCTTTTTACTGTAAACTCTAATGAGCAATTAGTAGAAGATGCCAATATTTTAATACCTACAGGAACGGACTACCCATCTAATTTTATTAATGTTGTTGTGCCAAAAATAGGGAAGGATAGCTTATATGTTGATGGGCAATTGGTATTATCCAGTCAATTAAAACCCATTATTAATGGTGATTATTTCTTTTTTCAGGATTCCGCACGCCAAGGGACCATTCGCGTAATAAATAAATATGGATTTTTAGCCTATGCATACGGTCGCGGAAAGTTTGGGGGATACGCTTATAATGCGAGCAGTGGATTGAATAGTCTTAAGCGAGTGATTGAAGCCAAAGCATACATCAGTTGCGATTCAGGGTTTCTTGTTGCCGTTAAAAGTACAGGTGTACCTGCCACCAATTTTTCTTGGACGTGGAAAGGACTTGAAAAAGACACGGGCTTAAACACCTTTTTTTATTCCAAAATTCCTGGAGTTTTTCCTCTTAAATTAAAATATAAATTAGAAGGAAATAATAAATATGATTCTGTTGAGATAGATGTAAGTATAAAACCTAACGGAGCGTATGATTTCATTCCAAAAAAGGAGGTGAAAATTTGCAAGAAGGAATATAGAGTGGAACTTCCATATGCAGCAATTCTCTCTTACCTCTGGAGTGATGGAGATACGAATCGGATTAAAGTATTTAATACTGATGGGGACTTTACGCTAAAAATATCCAACCGTCAAACAGATTGTAAATTCTATGATACCATTAATGTTCGTTTTTTTGACACCATAAAAGCGAAGATAAAAATGACCTTGAAAAGTCAATGTCCTGGAAACCCAATTTACCTTGAAAATACATCTGTTTATGGTTTAAAAGATAGTATTGTCAAAAACCAATGGTTTGTGGATGGACAAAAAACCGGAACCAAGGAGAATGATACGGTGCCTTACGCTTATCCTGGAGATTATGTCTTTAAATTGCTTATAGAGAACAAAGCGGGATGTGTGGATAGCGCATTTCAGACTACATATATTTCTGATATACCCACTCTTATTGCAGGAATAAAAGTGCTTGATTCCTGCGTAGGAACCAGTAATATTCGCTTTAATAGTCAAAGCAGATTAAGTGAGGGGAAAATCGTGGCCTATCGCTGGATATTTAGTGATGGAGACACCACACATGATTGGCGGCAGACCATTCGAAATTTTAAAACTGCCGGAACAATTTCCTATCAGTTTGCCGCTTATACAGAGCAAGGCTGTGCAGATACCACTCCGGTCCAAACAGTTGAAATTTACAAAGGACCCAATCCCAGTTTCACCATTCCAGATAGTATTGCTTGCCTAGATGGAAATTATTTTGATATTGTTAATACTACAAAAAATAAAACCAAGAATAAACGATACGTTTGGATGTGGGGCAACGGGGCCGGTAGCTCCGAAACGGATCCTGGCTCTGTGCGCTATTTTGATACTGGAAATTACATCATTCGCATGGTCGGGATTGACTCCGCAACCCTCTGCGGTGGGGATACCTTAGATAGAATGGTGCGTGTACTAAATACCCCAATTGCTAAAATTTATGTAGATAGCTTCAATTATTGTAGCAATAGAAATTACTATCAACTTACAGATCAATCCATATCTGAAGCAGATATAAATAAACATACCTTCTGGGCTTGGAGTGATGGCTCGCGTGATACAAGTTCTGGAAGTATTCTAAAGTCATTTGATACAGCGGGAAGCTATACTTTATGGATGACCCACAGCATTGGGAAAGGCTGTGTAGATTCTGTAAAAAAGAGACTGGTTGTTTTTCAATCTCCAACGGCAAGAATGCAAGTTAGTGATAGTTCGGTTTGCCAGCCAAATGAATTCATCCATGTGAAAAACAATTCCATATTGAACGGGTTTGCCAATCATACATGGGAAATCCAAAATCAAAGCACCTCTGCTATTGATTTAGGAAGAGTAAGCGATTTGGATACTGGGTTAAATAGAATTTCATTGATTGTTCATGAACCCTTGTACGATTGTGCAGATACCGCATATCGTTACATTCGGATATATGCAGATCCTAACGTAACCATTCAATCCTTAGACTCTGAAATGTGCTTCCCTAATGGGAGTTTTATCTTTAAGGATAGTACAGGCTTAACCCTTGATGATAAGGTGCACAGATTTTGGCAAATCGGTTCCGATAGTTTTCAGCGTTTTCCCTTTTCCTATATTCCTCAAAAAAGTGGCAAAACGGAGGTAAAACTTATCTATTCAATAAAAAACACTTGCTGGGATACTGCTGTGGCTCAGGTCCGAGTACTTCATGAATTGGACTCATTAAACCTGCTTTCCGATAGGTATAAAACCTGTTTGCCGGCTTCCTTTAACTTTAGTGTAAGCCCTTCTACAGGGACACCCTGGCAATTCAATTGGTCTAGTGAAAATATAAATACACCAGGAAGTACAAATTTTATGAAGACCTATTTTAGCACAGGACTTAAAAAAATGAGCGTCACTGCAACGAATGGAAGCTGTATTATTAAAGATTCCATTACAGTAGAAGCCTTAGATAAGCCAGAGGCTCGTATTGTTGCAAACACAGGTCTAGCGCACTGTTTTAAACAACAAAAATTCGACATGGAAGCCTCTATAATATTGGCAACCCAACCGGTCACTTACGAGTGGCTCGTCCCCCAAAATACCTTCACCAATCAATCAAGCATACAACCCATTTTTGCAGACGATGGAAGTTACCAAATAAATCTTCTAATAAAAGATTCCAATAATTGTGCTGATACAGCTACCGCATTTTTAACAGTACTTGAGTCACCCACGATAGCACTAGAAAGAGACAGTGCATGCATTGGAACCAAGAAAAATATACCCTTTAATTTGAAGCCTACGGCCTTTGCAGTAAAAAACTATGCTTGGCTAATTGATGGTTCCTTAGCCAGCCAATCCAACCCATTTGAATACGAATATCTAAACACTAATTCCGAAACAGTTCAGTTATTAATCGAGGGAGATAATGGTTGTAAAGACACCAGTAATATCTCTCAGTTAAAAGGTTTAGAAAAGCCCAAGGCGAACTTTAGTGCAATCATTCTAAACAGCAATTCATCTGGAGTACCGGTGCAATTTACTAATGAAAGTTCTGGAGAAAATAGCTATGAATGGACCTTCCAAAAGGGAGCAATAAGTACTGAGGAAAATCCAAAGTATAATTATACTGAACTTGGCAATAAGAAGGTCATTCTTAAAGTGTGGAATTCCCTGGGTTGCTTTGATACTGCACAAAAACAATTATTTGTTACAAGTGATCAGATAGCCTTTATTCCAACAGCATTCTCACCAAATAAATTCGGACCGAATGAACTCTTTAAACCAGCAGAGCTTTCTGCGGTAAAATCATACAGCATCAAGGTATTTAATCGATGGGGCCAGCTCGTATATACTTCCACAAATCCAAATGAAGGATGGGATGGAACATACATGGGAACTGATGCTCCAGAAGGGGTCTACGGGTATCAGATTTTTGCACATTTTATAACTGGGGTTGGGTTCCTTCGCAATGGAAATGTTCACTTACTTCGCTAAGAAATGATTTAAAATTCATCCATTCTAAAATACCTGAATGCAACTTAGTAATGGAATTATAGCAGAGCAGCATACGCGTAGTTAAGGGTTTCTTTTGTAATTTCGCGTCATGCGGAAAAATATTGTAATCATTGAATCAGCATCCGAAAACGGAGCTGGTAAAAGAGGAGCAAGTCTTGGCCCATCCGCCTTAGCACTGGAATCAAGAGCACAAGAATTACGTTTATTTGACGAGATAGAATGGACTCAGAGTTCAGAATTCAATGACTCTTATAATCCGGATAATGAAAACCAACATGCCAAAAATGCAAAGAGTGTATATAAAGCTTTAGATGCGCTTTGTATTCATACGGAAAAAGTGGTTAAAGCTGGTCATTTCCCATTGCTACTAACGGGTGATCATAGCAATGCGATTGGCGCCTTTAGTGGTTTAAAAAACGCGTTTCCCGATAAGCGAATTGGAGCAATATGGGTAGATGCGCACTATGATTTGCACTCGCCATATACTTCGCCATCAGGAAATATTCATGGCATGCCCTTAAATGCGTTAATTGGAGATGATAATAAGGAGTTGCAGTGCAACGAAGTATCCGAGTTTGATAAAGGGTACTGGGAAAACATAAAAGTCTTGGGGAGTAATCAAATTTCGCCAAAAATAAACCCTGAGGATATTGTATTTATCCAAGTAAGAGACTTTGAAAAACCAGAAGAACATATGGCGAAGAAACACGCCATGCGAAGCTTCTTCCCTAGCGAGGTAAAAAGCAAAGGAATTGCCACTGTTTTAGAAGAAACTTTGGATTATCTGAATTCTTGCGATATGATTTATGTAAGTTTTGATGTAGATTGTCAGGACACCTCAATCTCTATTGGAACCGGAACACCGGTTCCTAATGGTTTGAACTCAGAAGAAAGTCAGATTGTTTTTGACCAATTGTTTAACCATCCAAAGGTTGCCGCTTTTGAAATCACCGAAATTAATCCTCTGTTGGATACGGAGAACAAAATGGCTAAAGCTGTTTTAAAGCTTCTGCAAGGGGTAATGCACTAACGCTTTTTAATAAACGCAAGAATTTTCCTATCCGAATCCAATAAATAGATGCCTTCTTTTTTCGGCAGGTAGTTTGCTGTATTCTTTAGTGCCCGAAAAAACAGACGTTGGCAATTACTTTTCGCTTCCTCACAACCCATTTTTGTGGACATTAAAGGACCAAAACTCAAAGTTCTATTTTCTTCATTTAAACTATAGGTTCCTGAATAGTTATTGCAACCGCTATTACCAAAAACGCGATCCTCACCTCTGAATTCTATCGTTGCATTAAATCCTATAACACTGGTTTCGTAAGCACTGACCAAATCCCAAATACCAAAATAATTGACCATTGCTTTTTTCCGTCCTCCGCATGAAATAAGAACTACAGAAGCACAAAGCAGGATAAGGCTATTTTTTATTTTTACTCGCATGATTTTTATCTAATCTAAGGTTTATTAACTCTACTGTAAAAGAAAAGGCCATCGCAAAATAAATATATCCCTTCTCGAAATGTTGATCCATGCCTTCTGCAATTAAAGACACTCCAATCAAAACCAGAAATGAAAGAGCCAATATTTTGATGGAAGGTGTGCCATTCACAAAATCTGCAATGGGCTTAGCAGCGATGAGCATAACACCCATGGATAAAACAACTGCAGCTATCATCACCCACAATTGATCAGCCATTCCAACAGCAGTAATTACAGAATCTAAAGAAAACACGACATTTAAAAAGAACAATGGCCAAATAACTGCAGACATCTTGGTCTTTTCATCCACCGCCTTAAGGTCATCTTCTTTATTTCTTAATTTCTCATGTATTTCTCTTGTGCTTTGCACAAGCAGGAACAAACCACCCAAAATCATTATTAAATCTTTTACCGAAATATCATGTTCAAAAAAGACAAACAGCGAGTTTGACTCCTGATCGATAATCCATTTAATAAAAAATAAAAGGATGATGCGAACCACCATACCCATCCATAATCCAATTCTTCTTGCAAGAACCTGCTTCTTTTCTTCCTTAACCTTATCTGCAAGAATGGATATAAATACAATATTATCAATGCCCAAAACTATCTCTAGAATGGTTAAAGTAAATAAGCCAATGAGCGCCGCCTGCGTGAATTCAACAACCATAATTATTTATGCGCAAAAATAGCATCTTTTGCTGTATTTGGTTCAAGCCAAATGGCTTCCTTAAATTGATGTCGCGCATAAGTCAACTGTCGTTTAGCATAATTTCTAGAATGTTGCTTCACCTTTGCTATGGCCTCCTCCTTTGAGACTTTACCATCGAAATAATCAAATATTTCTGAGTATCCCACGGTTTTAATTCCCTCTGGCAAAGAACCATGGAGATTTTGAGCCTCTGCTTCCAGACCATTTTTAACCATTGCATCTACCCTCCTGTTAATTCTATCATACAAAACATCTCTTTCTGGAGCTAAAACAAATAGTTGATAGGAATATGGGAAGGAGTATTCATTTGGCATTTTAGATTTTTGTTTTGTCAAACAAAGCTCCAATGCTCGCTTTACTCGAGCTGTATTATGCTGATCTAATTTTTCCAAAGCATCCGGATCTCGTTTCGTTAATTCATCAATAAGAGCCGGTAAACCTTCCTTGGCATAAAGTTCATCTACGTATTTCCGATGAATTGCTTTGTCCTCGCCATCGGTAACCGTAAAACCTTTTAACAAGGCAGAAATGTAGAACCCCGTTCCTCCGCACAACACTGCTACATCTTTCTCCTCAAAAATAAGTTTAAGTTTTTCCAAAGCTAATCGGGCAAAAGCTCCCGCTGATATGGGCTTTTCGTAAATACTATGGCTTGAAACAAAGTGATGCGTAACCGCCTCCAAATCCTCTTGGGATGGTTTTGCAACGGCCACTCCTAACTCCTTATACACTTGCCTACTATCGCAATTGATAATCTCTGTTCCATAATGTTTCGCGACATCTATGGATAAGTCTGTCTTCCCCGAACCTGTAGGCCCAGTAATAATGATGAGTTTCTTAGATTTCAATTTTGAAGCGGAGATCATCCTTTAAAGCTTCAAAGGTATTAGAATATTTTTCCTTTATACCTTCGAATTTTACATAGCCCTCTAACTTCCATTTTATGAAAACACAATATTATTTATATGCACTAAATTCATTGTTAGAATCATTCTAGAATAAAATGCTATTTTCACATTTTAAACACTAGATTTCAGGGTAAAAAGAAATTAACCGAAGTAAGAGACCCGAAAGAATCTTATTTATGGCTTTTTAATGACAGGAGTAAGCCAATAAAAATATCAGAAAGAACGTTTCAACTGAATAAACTTAAAAATGGTCAAAAGGAAACGTTCTGAGATATCAAATAACACTAAAATAAATAGCTTGCATAAGCAGTGTAAGCACCCTAATATTGCATAATATTATATTATTAAACTAATAAAATGACAACTCCTAAGAAAAGTGCACCTCAGGTGCAAAAAGTCGCAGAAGAAGCAAGCCCTTCTTCCATTACTAAGATCTTTGCTGCATTAGCCATCATAGTGGCTTTAGCTGCTGGTTATTTAATTTACATATTCATATTGGGAAATCCTTCCAATTTTGAAGGCGGAGATTCCTACGCGGGTCACCCATTAAACATGCTAGGTACTATTCATAAGGGAGGAATAGCAATTGTTCCCATTCTTATGGCTTTAAACATTCTAGTAATTCTTATTGGAGTAGAGCGATTTATTACCTTAGGTAAAAGTGGAGGAAAAGCACCGGCTGCAGATTTCATTAAAAGTATTCGTACCTCTTTAAATAACAATAAAGTAGAAGATGCGATGAAAGCATGTGACGCTCAACAAGGTTCATTAGCGAATGTTGTTAAAACTGGATTAGGCCGATATAAAGAGCTTAACAGTGTTAAGGACATGGATAAAGACGCTAAAATTGCAGCTTTAGAAAAAGAATTAGAAGAAGCTACAAGTTTAGAACTTCCAATGATGAGTAAGAACATGAGCATCATAAGCACCTGCGCAAGTATTGGTACATTGGTGGGACTAATCGGAACTGTATTTGGTATGATTAAAGCATTTAGTGCTTTGGCAAACGCTGGAGCTCCTGATACCGCTGCATTGGCTATCGGTATTTCTGAGGCTTTGATTAATACAGCTTTAGGTATTATTTGTTCTGCTTTAGCCATCGTATGCTATAATTATTTCACCAACAAAATTGATGGTATGACCTATAGCATGGACGAAGCTGGATACAGCATTGTAGGTCAATTTCAATCTCAAAAAGGATAAATCATTTACGTTTCACTTAGATAAAGTATAAAACAGTAAAGCTATGCCAAAAGTAAACATGCCAAAAGGAACCCCATCTCTGGATATGACTCCATTGGTGGACCTTGCATTTTTGCTTGTAACATTTTTCATGCTTACTGCTTCTTTCCGTCAGGCGGAACCTGTTAAAGTAACCCCTCCTAGTAGTATTTCTTTAGAAGAAATGCCCAAGTTTAATTTTGCAACCAGCATAGATGAAACGGGTCGCGTATTTATAGATATTCAACCATCTACTCTTCGTGGAGCCATTTTCTCGGCAGTAGCAAAAAAACTGGGATATCAAACTTCGGAAAAAGATTCAACCAAGTTTGTGGGTGCTGGACCATTCGGACTAAAATTTGTGCCTCTTTTAAAGTATGTTAACTTATCGTCAACAGAAAGAGAGAGCGTTCAACAGAATGGGATACCTTACGATACAACAGGGAAAAAGACAGAATTAAACACTTGGATAGAACAGGCGAGAATTGTAAGCCAAAATATTGTTCTACAAGAAGAAGCAGATGCAATTGCAAAGAAAAAACCCTATGATAAAATGGAGCGATTTATTAAATTCTCTATTAAGGCAGATGGACGTGCAAAGTATGATCAAGTCAAGCAAATTATAGATGTGTATCGAGATGCACGCGTTAAGAAATTTCAGATGGTTACCCAATCTGAAGAAGCTCCAAACATTAACTTAAGGGATTATTAAGATATGGCAGAATTAAATACCGACGGCGGTGGTGGAAACGGAAAAGGTGGGAAAAAAAGAGCCAAAAAACAAAGCACTAAAGTGGATATGACTCCACTAGTAGATTTGGCCTTTTTGCTTTTAACCTTCTTTGTTTTAACCTCTACCTTTAGTCAACCAAAAACCATGCGCATGATTTTCCCGGAAAAAATTGAAGATGACGGACCGCCACCACCCCCAATAAAAGATGGTCATACGGTCTTAGCTTCAAAGGATAATGAAATTTATTATTACAGAGGTCAATTAGATGAGGCCACTGAAATGATTAAAACGGATTTAACCGCGAAAGGTCTTCGTAAATTTTTAATTGGTGCGAATAAGAAACTTATTAAAACGTTAAATAAATTAGAAAATCAAAAGCTTAAGGTTGATGCAAATGACACCGCCAAAATCAATGCGATTGATCGTGAGTTTGAAGAGGCTAAAACAAAAGATAAGCAAATTGTGATTGTAAAGAATGATGGAGGTGCTACCTACAAAAACATGATTGATATCATTGATGAGCTAGCCATTTCTAACATTATTTATTACTACCCTGCTGAGGGTGGATTTACGGAACGTGAAGAAAAACTTGTGAACGAAGTTCGCGAAGGCAAAGTGGAAGGGGGCGAAGAGTAATGAGTACTATATTTAATAATTGGGACAATGTTACCAACGAAGATCGCATAGAACTTGTATTCGAAAATAGGAATAAAGCTTACGGAGCCTATAAAATCAGAAAAGAGTTTAGTAAAAATCAAATTATGGCCATGATTGTGGCTATTGGATTTGCTTTTATACTCACTGGTGGGACTCTTATGTATAACAAATGGCAGAACACAAGTAAAGGTGCTACGAAAGCCAAGGTTATTACTAAAATTGAAACTTTGGATGATTTAGAAGAACCCGAAGAGGAAATCAAGGAACCAGAACCAGAGCTCAAAGAGCCAGAACCTCAGGTAGAAACTCAGGCTTATGTTGTTCCTAAAATTGATGAGACCGCCAAAAATGATGATGCTGACTTATTTGATCCAAACAAGATTAAGAATCCCGCCAGCAAAACCAAAGATGGAATAGATGACCAACTTGGACTCTTTGACCCTTCTAAAATGAAAGGACCAACCAATACGGGTGGAAAAGGTAAAGGACCTGTCAAAGTAGCTATTAAAGCGAGTTATCCAGGAGGTGATCAAGCCTTTGCTCAATACATCATAGATAATCTTATTTACCCCGAAAGATGTAAACAAGAAGGTATTGCAGGTTATGTAAGACTGCAGTTTATCGTAGATGTAAAAGGGAGAGTGAGTAAAGTAACTCCTCTGGATGAAACAAAATCATGCCGAGAGTTTACCAAAGAAGCCATACGTGTTTTAAAAGAAACAAAATGGATTCCTGGAAACACCAATGGTAAGTTTTTCCCTTCCTATCGAGTAGTTCCCATCAGTTTATCATTTACTGAATAAGAACTCAGAGAAATAAAAAAAAGCCGTTTTTCCCCAGGAAGATCGGCTTTTTTTGTAAAACATATGAGTGATTAAACCCTCTTCTCCCCTACTTTTGAAACATTGAGTGCTACTATTCTAGATATTGCAGATTTAAAAATATCCAACCAGCAAAAACAGTTGCTCCATCTGCCTAAGTTGCAAATAAAGCAAGGCGATATTCACTCCCTAATTGGCGAAAGTGGCAGTGGAAAGAGTTTAACTCTGCTCGCTAGCATTGGTCTTTTACCCCAGAAACTATTTTCCAGTGGCAGTATTCAATTATTTGGCGAAAACAGTGATCGCCACGATAAGAAAAACTGGGAAAAATTAAGAGGAAAAAGAATCTCCATGGTATTTCAGGAGCCTATGAGTGCATTGAACCCGTTAATGACTTGCGGAAAACAACTCTTAGAATGCGTAAATATTCATGAACAGCTAACAAAAAACGAAGCGCAATCCAAAGCGGAAAAGGCTCTTTCAGCTGCGGGAATTGAAGATCCACTGAGAATGATGGGTAGCTTCCCTCATCAAATTTCTGGTGGTCAAAGACAGCGAGTTATGATTGCCATGGCCTGTATTAACAAGCCTGATTTAGTTCTTGCAGACGAACCTACGACGGCACTAGATACCATTACCGCATCCAAAGTGCTGCAAACCTTAGTTGATAATTGTAAACAGAACAACAGTGCGCTCCTGTTGGTATCGCACGATATTGAAAAAGTCGCTAAATTTTCGGAGTATATTCATGTACTCAGACATGGAAAACTCCTTTCTCAAGGAGGAATAAAGACCGTTTTAGGGCCGAATAAACATCCGTATGTTCAAGAACTACTGGATGCCAAACCATCTAATAATACCCCATTAAAAATGGGTACAGTCCCTCGCCTATCTGTTTCAAATTTGAATAAATCGTTCAATAAAAATGGTAAAAACTTTAAGGCCCTGCAAAATATTAACTTTGAATTAAATACAGGAGAAACGCTCGCAATCATTGGATTTAGCGGTTCGGGTAAGACAACATTAGCAAAAATTCTTACAGGTATAGAAAAAAGAGATCAAGGGACCGTTTTATTGGATGGGATAGAACTGCCAGCTAAAGCTCCAACAGGAATACAAATGGTATTCCAAGACCCATACAGCAGCCTAAATATAAATCAAACATGCTCCACCTGCTTGGAGGAAGTGTTAACCATAGTTGGTGGCCTTAACAAAAACAAAGCACGAGAACAATCAGCTGCTTTATTAAAAAAGGTAGGACTTCATGGGTTTGAGGCAAAATATCCGCATCAAATGAGTGGAGGTCAAAGACAAAGGCTTTGCATAGCTCGTGCACTTTGTACTCAGCCCAAAGTATTAATACTAGATGAATCCGTAGCAGCCTTAGACCCCTTAGTTAAGAAACAAATTTTACAATTACTTAAAAAAATACAGCAAGAAAATGGAATGGTGTATTTATTTGTAACTCATGAGCTTGATGTAGCCGAAAGCATCGCGAATAAATACTTAATGATTGCCAAAGGCCAAATGGTATATATGGGGCCTTCCATGAGTTCAGATGAATTAAAAAAATCGTATTTCCAACAACTGTATAAATAAGCCTACAACCTTAAATGCAGTGGACAATGAGGAACTCTCAGGCTCTTAATTTGTAGAAGTACTAATATTCATTATGAAGAAGATAATTATAGGACTTCTGGGTTTATTGAGCTTACAGCTTTCAGCACAGTCCATAACAGATGAAACAAAGGTTATTAACGGAATTACTTATATTAAACATAAGGTAAGCAGTGGTGAGACTTTATACAGGCTCTCTAAAAACCATCATACCACCGTAGAACATTTAAAAAATGTAAATAATAATCTAACGACCCTTCAGTTGGGAAGCATGATTTGGGTTCCATCGCCAATTACAAAGAATAACGCAACAGAAAAAACCACCGAAACCTACACGGTTCAGACAGGAGAAACCTTGTACGCTATTTCAAAAAAATTAAATATTTCCGTCTCAAATATTAAAGAATGGAATGGGTTAAATAGCAATTCAATATCTGTAGGTCAAGTCCTTAAATTAAAAAGCAAGGCAGCGCCCACAGTTAAAGAAACCGTGCAAGGAAATACAGACGAAATCATGGAAAATCCAGTGCCTGTGAAAATGGAAGTAGTTAAAACAGTTGATGTTTCAGAAACATCTGTGAAAAGTGAGGTTCCTATAAAGAAACCGATCCAGGTGAAACGATCGGATGAAACCACAGAGCGCGGAATGGGCAGCGTAATAAACACAGGTAATATGAAGGCAGGGAGATGTTTCATAAAGCATCCTTCTATTCCAATTGGCAATATTGTGGTAGTTATTAATGAAAAAACAGGTAAAATGGCATACTGCCGCGTAATCGAAAATATTTCTAGCGAAGCACTAAAGGAGTCAACCATCCAAATGACCAAAACAGTAGCAGACAAAATAGGGTTAAATTCAGATTCCGGTGAGGTTACCATTAAGTATGCAACACTTTAAAATTGATTACTTTTGCATCCATGGGTGCAGGTTTGAATAAAACGAACTTAAGTACAGCGACCTTAATTTTAGTCGCTGTTTCTATTTGTGGCATTCATTTCAGTAATGCCATTGCTAGCATGTCTCTTCTGGCAGCTATAGTAACATCCATTTATCCATTTAAACTAAACCAGCAGAACCTTAAAATTTGGGCATGGCTGCTTGCCACATTTGTTTTGTACCAATTAACGATAGAATTTTCTATTCACTCCCAAAACTCAAAAGCATTCATTCAGAACAACTTGGTTAAGGTTCCTTTGCTCTTTAGCCCTTTGCTTTTTAACATCCGTGCCAAGGAGGGCCTTACAGAAAAGATAATCATGGCTGTTTCATTATTTATTTCATGGACCGCACTCGCCTCTGTATTCCTTTACTTCAACAATAAAGCATTCTATGATGTTATGATTTTAGAGAGCAAACCTCTCCCTTTATTTAGCAAAGTTTATCATATTGAATATAGTCTTCTCTTAAGTTTATCTTGTTTAAGCATGCTCTATTTAGGATTGAAGAACAAAGACATATTTAAAGGAAAAGCTCAAATAGCCCTTGCAGCCGTTCTGATCTTATGTCTTCATATACTTTCTGCTAGAACCGGCTTACTCGCTTTATATTTTGGGATAATTCCTTTATTCTTCATGAGTATTAGACAAACCAGTTTGAAGGTGAAACTAAGAACCTTTTCTGCGACAATAGTTCTTGGCTTACTCATGTATCAAGTCCCTTCTTTAAAAAAGAGAATAAAGAATAGCAAACAGGATCTAAACACTGTTCTGCAAGGCACCTCTGTCAATAATAAAAGCTTTGGGCAAAGATGGGTTGCATGGAATGCAAGTATTGCAAGTATAAAAAAGGAACCAGTCTTTGGATATGGGAAAGAGCAGGTTAAATCAACCATTGATCAGAACTATCTTCCCCATCACGAATCAAAAATATTTGTTAGGAACAAGGTTATGCCCCACAATGTATATTTAGAAACCATGGTGCAATCTGGTTTTTTAGCAGGATTTTTATACCTGATGTTCTTTATAGCAGGAATAATGTACTCCTTGCACACTAAAAAAACACTGCTTATGGCTCTTTTAGTGGCTCTAATGGCTGCGAGTATGTTCGAGAGCATCACCGAAAGACAGGCTGGAGTTATTGCACTTATAGGTTTTATTAGTTTAGCTGGGTCTTTAAAAACTGTGGAACAAAAGGGATAAAAGGTGCAAAAGGTTAGGACGAGATAACTGATCTTTGTTTCTAGCAAGATGGCGGCAGGAAAAAAGACAGAAACTCCTTTAATGAAACAATACTATGGCGTTAAGTCTAAGTATCCCGGAGCTATAGTTCTATTTAGAGTAGGCGACTTTTATGAGACCTTTGATGAAGATGCCAAAATTGCTAGTAAGGTTTTAGGCATTGTTCTCACAAAAAGAGCCAATGGTGCTGCCAGTCACATCCATTTAGCTGGGTTTCCACATCACAGTTTAGAAACCTACCTCCCCAAATTAGTCAGGGCTGGTTATCGCGTAGCCATTTGTGATCAGTTAGAAGACCCAAAAAAAACAAAAAAAATTGTCAAACGTGGGGTTACCGAATTGGTTACGCCAGGGGTGAGTTACAACGATAATATTCTCGAATCTAAATCAAGTAATTACCTCTGCGCTGTTTGTATAAAGGACACATCCGTTGGTTTAGCTCTCTTGGATATTAGTACAGGGGAATTTTTAGCAACTGAGTGCTCTGCCGATTATGCATTAAAGTTAATCAATGGTTTCCAAGCCTCAGAAATATTGGGATCAAGAAATGAGAAAGCATCTACTGAAGCATTTTTGCAAGGATACGATGCCCCAATCCAATGGTTAGAAGATTGGGCTTTTACAGAGGATTATGGTTTTGAAAAACTAACCACACAGCTAAAAACAACCACGCTCAAGGGCTTCGGTTTGGCTCATATGCCACAAGCGATTGCCGCTGGTGGGGCTTGCCTTCAATACCTTGAACAAACCCACCACTCGCAAATTGAGCATATAAATAAAATATCTCGTATTGATCAATCTGAATTTATGTGGTTGGATCAATTTACCATTCGTAATTTAGAGCTGCTTCACCCCTTATTTTCTGAAGGGAAAAGTTTGGTTGATGTAATTGACTATTCGCAAACAGCCATGGGATCTAGGCTGCTCAAACAATGGATTATACTGCCCTTAAAGAATGCAGTTGCTATTAATCGCCGCTTAGATATTGTCGATTTTTTTATTCAAAAGAAAAAAATACTCAAAGCATGTACCCAATGTTTATCCGAAATGGGTGATTTGCAACGATTAATTTCAAAGGTAGCTTTGAACCGCATTGGACCTCGAGAAACACTGCAATTAGGAACAACATTGCAATTGACCCGAAATGTAAAACAAATTCTTAACGAATTTGAAGACCTGCCCTTCTCCACGCTTATCAGTGGAATTAATCCATGTACAGAACTTATTGACCTCATAGACTCTCAAATTAGCGAAGACGCGCCCTTACTTGCCACCAAAGGAACTATTTTTAAAACAGGAGTTTCCAAAGAACTGGATGAATTGAGAGATCTCACCCAGAATGGCAAATCTAAATTGCTTGAAATGCAAGAAAAGGAGCAGAAAAAAACGGGCATTTCAAAGTTAAAAATTGGGTTTAATAATGTTTTTGGATATTACCTTGAAGTTACGCACGCAAATAAGGACAAGGTTCCAGAAGAATGGGTTCGTAAGCAAACCCTTACCAATGCAGAAAGATATATTACAGAAGAGCTGAAGGAATATGAAGAAAAAATTCTTAATGCGCAAGACCAAATGAACCATGTAGAAAGTTCCTTGTGGCTTAATTTTCTTCTAAAACTGCAAGACTTTGTTGAACCCGTGCAAGGAAATGCCAAGATACTCGCTCAGCTGGATTGTTTAATGAGCTTTGCTACCATTTCTCTTGAGAATAATTATTCAAAGCCTGAAATTAATACATCCCGAAATTTAAAATTAGTCAACTGCAGGCACCCTGTTATAGAAGCTCTTATGCCGCCGGACGAGCACTATATTCCCAATACTATTAAAGTGAATGATGAAGAGGATCGATTGCTCATTGTAACAGGTCCCAACATGAGTGGAAAGTCCGCTTTATTGAGGCAAACGGCGCTGAGTATCCTAATGGCTCAAATGGGATGTTTTGTTCCTTGCTCCGCAGCCAGTATAGGCGTTTTTGATAAGGTGTATAGCCGAGTAGGTGCAAGCGATAATATTTCGCAGGGCGAAAGTACTTTTATGGTTGAAATGCTGGAAACTGCCAGTATTTTGAATAATGTCGGTGACAACAGCTTAGTTATTCTTGATGAAATAGGCCGAGGAACCAGTACCTATGATGGAGTGAGTTTAGCCTGGAGTATTGTAGAATATCTGCAAAGTCATCCAAACAAACCTAAAACACTATTTGCCACCCACTATCACGAGTTAAACGAGCTAGAAGATAAAATGGAAGGCATCTCTAACTATCATATATCGGTTAAAGAAACAGCAGGTAAAATTATATTCTTAAGAAAGTTGGTCAAAGGAGGAAGTGAAAATAGTTTTGGAATACATGTTGCCCAAATGGCAGGCATTCCAAACAAAGTTCTTCTTAGAGCTAGTGAAATTCTAAATAGCCTAGAAGCTGATCGCTCACAAGTATCCAGAAGACAAACCTTAAAAGAAACCGATCCCGTCGATGTTTATCAACTAAACATGTTTCAAACAGAAGATCCAAAAGTAAAAAAAATAAAAGACTCCTTGAGCAAGATAGATGTAAATGCTATTTCACCCATTGATGCTCTTCTCAAAGTACAAGAACTAAAAAACATGCTCAACGAATAATGCCAAAATTAGGATTTTTATATTACGCACTTTTTACCATCCTTTTCATTGGGTTTGGAATATATTTACTCGTGTACTTCAACTCAGCAAACTCCACATTGGGAACAGAGTTCTTTACTTTCTTTGGAGTATCCCTCATTATCCTCGGATTAATGCGCGGTTATAAGGCCTTCCAATTATTCAGAAAAAAATGAGAGTTGCATTCATAGTCTTTATACTATTATTCAGTTCTTGCTCCCATAGAGAAGGCGAGAGTCTTATATCGGGAGACACCACTATCCTCGTGGAAAGGAGCGACTCGGTTGCTATAACCCAACAGTGGGATATATTTAGCCATGATTACCCGAAAGCGGGCATTAAGTTATCTTTTATTCCTGAGAATTATGCGATAGAACAATTTTTAGCAGATAGTGCGCGAGTAATTATTTGCGATAGAAACCTTAGTCCTGAAGAACAAAATAGCATTAATGCGCGCAATGTTAAATTACGCTCCTATCTCATATCAGCAAAAAGTATTGCTATCATAACACATCCCTCCAACCCTTTGGTAAGTTTAAATCAAAACGATCTCAAAAAATTCATTGAGGGAGACTTGGAAGCAACCAAATCATACTCCCTGCTCGTCGCAGATGGGAATAGTTCTATTTATTCGTACCTCAAGCGCACATTCGGCAGTCCAAAATTAAAAAGAGCCGGCTCAGAAACTGAACTCATAAACAAGGTAGCTTCAAACCCTAGAGCAATAGGACTTGTTCCTGTAGATTATTTAATAGACGAAACAAGCGACCGAAAGGCAAAAAACTTGTATCGTGTGAAAGCCATTCCCATTCGAAGCAACCAAGATGAAAAGCTATATTCTGCTGCAACCCCAAACATGAAAGGCTTAAAATACCCCTTAGTTCAGGAAATATATCTCCATGATGCCCAAGGAAAAAGTGGCTTAGGAACGGGACTGGCAGGATTTATGTTGTCAGATAGAGGTCAATTAATTTTCAAGAAAATGGGCTGGTATGCAGTGAGAAACAGGGAAAGAGACATTTTGATTGCCAATTAAGTTTACTTTTTCAACACAAAATGTATAATATTATAAGAAGTTTAAAGTTTAATTAGAAATAAAGTATTTTTTTTGCAGAGAAGATGAAAAAATTCATTCAATATATTGTAGTAACCGCCATTGTGCTATTCAGTTCAGTTGCAGCACAGGCACAATCCATTAAAGAAGCTCAAAAATTCATGCGTAACGAAATGTATGAAGATGCAGACAAGGTTTTAAAAGAACTCATTACTGCTAAAGCTAAAAATCACCAACCCTATTATCTACTAGGATTAAACCATTCCACTCGTGGAGATTATGATCAAGCCATGAAAGTATTTCAAGAAGGTTTACTAAATGCACCCAAGTGCAAAATAAATCAAGTTGGAGTTGGGTATGTAAAACTAATGAAAGGTAATACAGAAGGAGCCAGGCAAGATTTTGATGCCGCAATTGCTCAATCTAAAAATAAATTAAAAGCCGAGTTAAATAGAGAAGTAGGCCGAGCCTACATTAACAAAGGCAATGAAGACGAGAAAAACTCTGTTTTTTGGGGTAAAATGGCCGAACAATATCTAGGAAATTCGAGAGCTTTAAAGCCTAATCAATTTGAAACCACCCTACTCTACGGAGATGCTTTCATGCTAAGCCGCAAGACAGATGCAAGTAAGGCAACGGAACAATATATTCTTGCGAGTCAACTAAACGAAGCAGACCCCATTCCATTGATTAAGCAAGCCGATGTATTTAGAAGGGCCGGCAATCCAGAAGTTGCTAAAACGTATGCTGAAGAAGCCATTGCAAAGGATGAGAATTTTGCTCCAGCCTATCGTGTAATGGGTTCTATTTTGAGTGATTTAAAGCAAAACACCAAGGCTTTGGAATATTTCGAAGAGTACCTCAAAAGAAACAATAACTTATCTGCCAGAAGAGCTTACGTATCGAGCTTGTATTTGAACGGAAAATACGATGAAGCCATTGCCGAAGGGAAAGCGCTACTAGAGAAAAAAGAT
Organism: uncultured Bacteroidia bacterium; assembly: GCA_938086785.1. Lineage (GTDB taxonomy): Bacteria > Bacteroidota > Bacteroidia > NS11-12g > UBA955 > CALKCM01. The sequence continues at coordinate 18,136 of CALKCM010000008.1, read as the reverse complement.
TTTGCCAATGTATATGGTGTAATAGCACTTGCGCATGTCTCTGCAGATAAAAAAGATATTGCTTTCAACCAGGAAGGATTGAAATATTTTGAAAAATGGGAGCTTAAAGAGTTTAAGCCAAAAAATAGAGTCTTAGGACAGTATGAACTATTTCAGAAAGCAACTCTCTTGCAGAGAACAGGTCAATTTGATGCAGCAGAAGGATTATACCTAGAATCAATAAAAGATACCGCTGAAACAAAAGCAGCACTTATAGAGTCCGTGGCTAACATAATGTACCAAAATGAAAACTATGTAAAATATGTCGAGCTCATGGAACTTAAAGTGGCAAAAAATGGGTTCTCTACCTTAAATGATAAAGTTAACTTAGGTTCTGGATATAGTAAAACAGGTCAGTATTCAAAAGCATTAGCTTCATATAAAAGCATGTTAAAAGACGACAGCACGAATTATGGAGCCTACAATCTAATCGCTAGAACCATTATGCAAACCGATACGAACGATGTGTCTGGAGATGCCCAGATGAATTACACCAAATGGATTAACAGCTTTAGCCCAGAAAAATACCAAGAGAATAAATCTAAAATAAAAGAATCCTATCAAATTTTGGCTGGTGCCGCCCAAAGACGAAAAGATTGGGCCGGGATGCTTGATCATTTTAAAAGTATAGTTAGCGTTGATCCTGAAGACGAGGGTGCTCGTGAAACATTAGGTCAACTAGAAAAGTATGTTGCTCGTTTGAATGCAAGTCAATCAAGCGAAGAATAATAAAACAAAAAAATAACACAAGAAGCCTTATGCCTAGTGTATAAGGCTTTTTTACTTAAGGATGATTCCCAATAGCTTCGATTTAATTATATTTGAAATCTGAGACTCATATTAATCATAGGCTTAGTTTTAATCTCTCATTTGGCTCAAGCACAAGTGGTCGAATACTTGTACCTGGAAGAGGGAGACAAACTGAATCATTTAAAGAAAGTAAAGTTAGACACTAGCCAAATAGAAGATGCTAAAACATATGCTCATTTAATTGAATCGGCCTCCATTTTTCAAGAAAACCATCGCCTGCAGCGAAGAGCAAGCAGCAATGATGCTTATGCAAACTTACAGACCTATTTAAAGACCATTAACATAGAAAAAGTTTGGGATAAATATACAGGTGGTCTCAGCAGATCTGGAAAAGAGATTATTGTGGCAATCGTGGATGACGGAATCGATACGCTGCATGAAGATTTAAAACAAAATATTTACATCAACACCGACGAAATTAAATGGAACGGCATAGATGATGATGGAAATGGATACATCGATGATTATTACGGATGGAACGGCGCAGACTCCATAGCAAAAGTAAATAGTTTATATGGAGGCACCCATGGAACTTCTATTGCTGGTATTATTGGAGCAAGAGGAAATAATGATACTGGAATAACTGGAATTAATTGGAATACTAAACTGCTCAACTTGTCCGCCTTTGGCTTTGAAAATATTGGCGGAGATTACTCTGTTGCGAACTGCTTTGAGTACATTTTAGCAAATAAAAAATTATATATTCAAAGCAATGGAAGCAAAGGAATAAACACGGCTATTGTGAGTTTATCTATTGGTGTAGAAGACGAGTTTCCCATAGATAATCCCATTTGGTGCGCATACCTAGACAGTTTTGGATTGTATGGAATTATGATATCAAATGCCGCTCCCAATTCTCCTAAAAATATTGATATTACCGGAGATATTCCATCCACCTGCTTAAGCAGGAATCTGATTACTGTAAATAATGGCAATGATAACATTGCCAATAATAGCGCTTTTGGAACAACTCATGTAGATATTGCGGCAGATGGCCTTAATGTTCTTACCACGGCAGCACCCTCTAAAACATCCAGTCTTGGCCCTTATAATTACGTAAATGGGGCAAGCTATTCAAGCCCTCAAGTAGCGGGAGTAATGGCTTTAATCCTCGAGGCAAGCTGCAATGCATTTCATCAGCATCTCATCGATTCAACGGAACAAGCCATTGAATTATTTAGAGAATGGATATTAACCGGAGACACTCTTTTGGCTCTTAAAAACTACAATGCCATAGGTGGCCGCTTAAATGCATATAGCGTTCTTTTAGCTATGGACAAATGGTGCCTTGCACGCGATAATACATACAACACCAAACGAATTGCCTCTAAAAACCTGCAACTATTTCCGAACCCTGCGATTAGTGGCAGCCTCATAAACATGAGTATTCCTCATGTATCGGAAGCCCATTTATTTATTATTAGCAACACGGGAAAAACAGTGTTCAAAGGCCTATTAAATCAAAGTCAATATAAGCTTCCAGCCTTAAGAGCAGGGGTTTACCAAGTTCATGTGCGACAGAAACAAAGAGTATATCACAGCAAGCTACTCATACTCTAAAGAAACTTAAGAGCCATGCCGAGAGGCTTCCCATGAAATGGGCTGCAACCAGTCTTTACCACTTTGAACAGCATCATCCTCAATTCGTGTAGCCATGCTATCGTTCCATCTATTTAAATAGCCAAATAAAGAAATAACCCCGAGCATTTCAACAATTTCGCCCTCGTTCCAGTGGGAGTATAATCTCTTTTTTAATGTTTCATCCACCGCACTGGGTTGCTGAGCTGCTGCCAATGAGAAATCAAGTGCCACTCGTTCTGCCTCAGAAAACGATGAATGCGTTTTGTACTCCCAAATATTCTCTAATTGCTCTTTTTCTGCTCCATATCGCTCCGCCGCTCGAATAGTATGAGCTTGACAATACCTGCACCCTGCTGATTCGCTACATATAAAGCCAATCAACCTTTTTAATGCGCTGGTTACCCGTCCTTCATTTTTCATTACAGCCTTATTTAAATTAATAAATGCAATCGCAATATGTGGACGATGACTCATCGTAAGAACACTATTTGGACAGAAACCCAATGTCTCATTAAAAAAATCTACAAGCTCCTGAATCTCTTTATTTGGCGCACTCTTAATTGGTTCTACCAGTGGTTTTTCCATACAAACAAATGTATGAATTATACTTGATAGAAAGTACTTACGAATCCTATAGAATAGAAATAGATATTAAAACTTTAGGTAAGGAAGCATCCGCTGGAGTCGGTCATGTTTAATTGACTTGATCTGCTTAAACATAGATTGGGTCATTTCTGGATGTTGCACTCGGAAAGTGATAATTTTTACTGCATCATACTTTCCAATATAGGGATGATCCGCTAATTCTTTCTTTGTACAAGTATTAATATTTAAACATGTCCAAGAATTGGGCTCCAGCATAAATCGATCCTTTTGGCTTGTAATTATTGCTGAGTCTAAACCCCACACTGTTTTTAATTGATCTATGGAACGAAATCCACCTAATCGATTTCTAAACTTAACTATTCTGGCCGCAAGTTTTGACCCAACTCCTTTCAAGCCCTTCCATTCCGTGGTATCCGAACGGTTTATATGTATGATACCCGAATACTTTTTCGGATAAAAAAGTTGAGTTGTTTTTCCTTTTTTCAGATCCTCTACCGGCAAGCCACTGTACTTTGATAAGTCCTTATACGATTTAAACTTGTAGCCCTTCGATTTAGCCCAACGAACTTTGTTCCATCTATTTTGATGCGCCTTCAATTTCTTAAAAGTATTGCTTTTTTTCTGTTGGAGTAGAACCAATTTGGCTACTTCCAAAGAATCTAGGGCATAGTGAACGACTGATGCATTCTGTTGAGCAGAATATATTCTGGGAACAAGGGCAAGTAAGAAAACAATCAACAAGAGCACCAAAGCACCTGTAAACTCAGTGTAGAAGAAGCCAAATAATCGTTTTAGAATATACATGGCATCCCAAAGAAATTAAGAACTAAATTTCGCTAATCGATCTGCCTTATAGGCTCCCGCATCTAATTTTTCTTTGACTTCTGTAAATGCTTTTAGCGTTTTCTCTACATCTTCAATTACATGAGAGGCTGTGGGTATTAAACGCAGCATAATAACTCCTTTAGGAACTACTGGATAAACTACTATTGAGCAAAATATTCCGTAGTTTTCTCTGAGATCTAAAGTCATATGAGTTGCCTCAGGTATTGTTCCATTCAATAATACTGGAGTAACTGGTGTAGTTGTGATACCAATATTGAAACCCAAGTCTTTTAGCCCACTTTGCAGAGCGCGTACAATGACCCATAATTTATTTTTATGCTCTGGATTCGTACGTATCATCTCCAGTCGCTTAATTGCTCCTAAAGTCATAGGCATAGGCAGTGATTTAGCATAAATCTGAGATCTTAAATTATATCTTAAGAATTTAATAACCTCAGGCGTACTTCCAATAAAGGCACCTATTCCAGCCATAGATTTTGCAAATGTGCTAAAATACACATCTATATCATCCATGCAATCTTGCTCTTCGCCAGTACCTGCACCAGTTTTACCCATGGTTCCAAAACCATGTGCATCATCAACAAATAATCTAAAACTATAGTCTTTTTTGAGTGCAATAATATCCTTTAAGGAGCCTTGAGACCCACTCATTCCAAAAACACCTTCTGTGATTACGAGTATCGCTCCATTCTGCTTTTCAGCCAATTTAGTAGCTCTGTCTAATTGTACCTTTAAATCGGCTACATCATTATGTTTAAACATGTATCGTTTACCCATGTGCAAACGAACACCATCAATAATACAAGCGTGAGACTCGGCATCGTAAACAATAACATCCCTTCGATCTACCAAAGCATCGATGGCACTTAACACCCCTTGGTAACCAAAATTAAGCAATATAACTTCTGGTTTATCTATAAAGCTAGCTAAGTCCTGCTCCAATTTATCATGATTATCAGAGTTTCCACTCATCATACGTGCACCCATTGGGTATGCCATACCATAATCTGCAGCAGCTTCCGCATCTGCTTTTCTAACTTCTGGATTGTTGGCTAAACCAAGATAATCATTCAAACTCCAGTTTAACGTTTCCTTACCTCTGAATTTCATATATGGCCCAAGCTCTCCCGTTAATTTAGGGAAAGCAAAGTATTCATGAGCATCATCTGCATGCATTCCTAATGGTCCCATGCGCTCTAACAGTTTATCGAAGATATCTTTCATTTTAAAGCAACAAACTTAACACAAATACATGTTGCTTTCAAGAAGAGATGGTATTCTATTTTTTTGGATAGCCATTATCATAAAAAAGCAATTTTTCTCAAGACTTATATCAATTGTAGAATCTAAACGTTTTAGACTTAAAGACAACTTAATTGGCATTATCTTTGTCTTTCTACTTACAGAATATTGAACGTTAAAAGCACTTTAAATATCATCACTCTTCTTTGCAGCTTTTTCATTTTTGGTACGGCGCAATCCACCCATCTCGTTGGGGGTAGTCTGTCCTATAAATATTTAGGTTCTGTAGGAAGCTTTGATCGATATCAAGTAACTTTATACGTATACCGCGATTGTGCAAGTAGAGGCGGAAGTGGTGGCGGTGCTGTCGAATTTGATGATGAGATCACCCTATGTATTTTTGAAAATTTAGGAAATGTTTCTTCCAGAAGAAGAAACATTGGTGATGTAAAGATGGATCGCTTATATGATCGCCCAGTGGACCCCGTTGGAAATACCGATTGTCCAGATCTTGCCTCAGCCTGTTTGCGCCAAGCAAAATACTCAGAAACGATAACTGTACCAAAAAGTAATTTTGGATACATTCTCAAATGGGAACGGTGTTGCAGGAACACCCAAAATAATTTATCTCAAAACGGAGGAGGACCCGATCAAGGACAAACCTATACTGGAGTAATACCTCCGAGTGCCTTAAAAAATAGTTCTCCAGAATTTACAGAAGTTCCAGTTCCGTTTATTTGCGTTAACGATACAGCTACTCTTCGAAACTTTGCTGTAGATCCAGATGGAGACAGCCTCTCGTATCAGTTTGTAACTCCATATCAAGGTGCAAGTACCGCAACAGCAATTACGGATATCTGCGAGGCTTTCATGAACCCCTACAAGAATGTAAAATACAAAACAGGGTTTAATGCGATCACTCCATTTGGGACTGGCGGAGTTGCAACTATTAACCCCGTAAATGGCTTAACCACATACCTGAGCAAAGCTACAGGACGCTATGCCGTTGCTGTTGAAGTAACTGAATGGAGAGCGGGACAAGCTATTTCAAAGATCCGATTGGATTTACAAATACTAGTTATTAATTGTAAACCCAACAAAAAACCAACGCTAAGCAGCAATGCGGGAACAACCGATCGATGGGATATTGAAGCTGGAGAAAACTTTTGCATCGATGTTACAGGAGCTGATGCTGATTTAGATCAAAACATTTCCTTAAAAGCATTTGGAGATATTTTTACTGGAGCAAACAACCATAAAGGAACCAGAGCCAGCTTTAATCCAAATCCAGCTACGGGTTTTAGGAGAGCTACAGGGAAATTTTGCTGGAATACAGATTGCGATCAAGCAAGATTAGAACCATACCTCGTCACCTTTGAAGTGGTTGATGATGGATGTCCTGCAAAGTTTATAAATAAGAATATTGAAATCTATATAAATCCCTTTGATCCAAAAGATGCACCAACAGGACCTACAAGGTTGTGTCAGAACAGTACTGGTAATGTGTATTCTGTGCTATTCCCAACTCCCAATGCAAGTTATCGCTGGGAGGTTCTAAATGGAACTATTGTGGGCTCAGACTCAGGGAATACAGCTACAATTGCCTGGGATGACAACAGCACTTTTGGCCGAGTTAATTTAACTACTTTCTCCGAATTTGGATGTGAAGGAACTCCAAAAGAGCTAATAGTTCAATTGGTCCCAGCACCGAACAAGCCAATCATATCAGGCAAGGATACGGTATGCCTTAATGCGGCATCTACCTTTACTGCCACAGCAGATGCTGGAACTAATTATACATGGAATGTGACCGGTGGTCTTGCAACGGCTGGAGGCAGTGCTACTGATAATTTTATCGATGTAACATGGAATACGAAAGGAAATCAATTCGTTGCTCTTTTTGTTACAAATGCACTGGGTTGCTCAAGTACTATTGACACTCACAATGTTTATGTTTCCTTCCCTGATTCATTTGAAATACTAGGACCTCCATCGATTTGCCCGAACAATATAAATATTGATTATTTCATAAAATCCCCTATTTCTACAAGTACTTATGAGTGGTTTGTGACCGGAGGAACCAAAAGCAGCAGCGGAACTGGGGCAAGCTCTATTAAAGTAGATTGGGGCGAAAAAGGGCTCGGTACACTTCGCGCTATAGAAACCAACAAATTTGGATGTAAGGGAAATCCCATACAAATTGAAGTTATTAAAGATTATATTCTTGCGGGTCAGTTCCCCAAAGGAGATACTATTCTCTGTGAAAATGAATTATCTGTACCTTATGATATCTTAAATGTAAATGGGGAACAATACGATTGGAACATTTTGGGTAATGGAACCATTACATCGGGCCAAAATACAAATAAAGTAATGGTGGATTGGGGTGCTGCAAGCATAGCCAAAATTGGCGTAAAAACAACGGCATTTGACCCTGTAAACAATCGTCCTTGTTCGAGCTCACTAAAAGAAATCATTGTTGATTTAAAACCTTACCCTAAAGCAAAACCTATTGTTGGTGATTTAGAACTTTGCCAGCAAAAAAGCTTAGGCGATTACAGTGTAACTGGTTTTACCAATAGCCAATTTCAGTGGGAAGTAATCAATTTAGATTTTGTTGGTCAGGGTTTAGATAAAATAAATATTGACCAAGACACCTTTGGAACATTTACCCTTAGAGTCCAAGAAACTTCTGAATTTGGATGTAAAGGCCCTTGGAACGATACCATTTTAATTATTCATCCAAAGCCTAGAACCAGTCCAATTATTGGAACAGATATCGTCTGTTTTCCAAACTATGACAACCATTCCTATGCAGTAACAGGCTTTGCTAATAGTGTTTTTAATTGGTCTGTTGTTAATGGAGCATTTTTTGGTGCATCTAACGGATCAGCAGTAACCGTGGATTGGGGTCCAGAGCCAAATGGAAGTGTTTCTGTTACAGAAACCAGCGAGTTTGGGTGCATTGGGGATCCTATTGCAATTAATGTCTTTAAAGATGATCCTCGCATAGACGCAGAAAATGTTACGGTAGATCCTCCTCCAAACGCAGATAAGGATATTATTTTTAGCTTCGCACTGTTAAATGCTCCGCGATATAACAATAGCATTATCGTACAACGAAAAATTAGATCGGCAGCTGGAGCATATATTTCAGTTGACGCTATTAACCCGAATTTAACTTCATATACAGACCAAACTGCAAGCACCGATGAGTATAGTTACACCTATCGTGCAGCTGCTGTAAACCTTTGTGGCGATTCCGTATTTAGCAACGAAATGACGGATATTTTGCTTACTGGTAAAAAACCAAGCCCTTTTGAATCAGAAATAACCTTTACAGATTTTACTGGGTGGGATAATGGAGTCGAGAAATATGAACTTTACCGTGCTCTTGAAAATAAGTCTGGATATTCCTTGTATAAAACATACAGCAATCCTCAAATAGACCTCTTTAATAATGGAACTGAACATTACGGTCAGTTGTACCGGATAAAAGCATATGAACGAGGAGGGAACAGAATCAGTTGGAGCAATGATATCATTTTTTACTTCGAACCTGTCATTTTTGTTCCTAATGCATTTAGTCCAACCAAGGATAATTTAAATGAGATATTTAAACCTAGTAACAGTGGATTGAAAAAATACAAGCTGACTATTTTAAATCGTTGGGGAGAGAAACTTTTTGAAACAGAAAACCCTCAAAAAGGATGGAATGGATTGTACTTGGAAAAGGAAGTTCCAGGAGGAGTTTACGTGTATTATGTGCAGTACGAAGATTTTAGAGATAAAAAATACTCCACAAAAGGCACCGTGCACCTTTTGCGATAAACCAGAAACATCTATACCCCTATTTAATCATTCGAATGAGAACGATCATAAGAGTCTTCGTTTTGGTCTTTGTACGCGCGTTCTCCAGCCAAAATTTCGTTCTGTAAATAATTCTGTTTTGGCACTACTGGGCAGTTATAATTGTGATTATAATGGCAGTATGGATTATAGGCCTGATTAAAATCAAGCATCACTTTTTTATTTTCATCTGGAAATAAGCACTCGACAAAACGACCGCCTCCGTAAGATTTATTGTTTTTGCATGTGGCATCAACAAAAGGGACAAAAAGGCTTTGCTCTCCCTCCATTTTAAAGGCAAAGAGTTGAATCCTTCCCGTAGGAGTGTTTCCGGTCAAGGTACCATAAACAAGATATTCCCTGGGGTATCCTTTGGTATCAATAATAACAATCTGGGTATCGGTTCTTAACCTAAAATCACATTCAACAGACCAATCCTCTGAGGCAGGAAAATAGTTTAGATGTTCAAAGGTTGAATCATCCCTTAAGGGACTTTTTTCATGGGTTCGGTAAAAACTATCCTTCGTCTTTCGACTGTCTTCTATCAGGCTCAGGTAGTCCTTACTCTCTTTTGTTCCGGAGCAAGCAAGGCTTATGCATAATGTAAAACATATAATGAGTACTGAGTTTATCCAATTTTTCATGAACTGCAAATATAAGAGATGACAAGAAATAGGATAGAAACGTATCTTTGCGGCTTGAAATCAGTATTTCAGTTCTTACAATACGCCAAAAACTATAAGGGATGGATCGCAGGCAATGTGATCTTTAATTTGCTCTATGTATTATTAAATCTAACGACCCTCCTGCTAATTATGCCGGTTTTGCGTTTTCTTTTTTCTGAAGATCCTTCTCAAATAGAAATATCTGATCAAAAGAAACAACTGGGCGGAAAGTTTGTAGAGTGGTATGAGAGTTTTATGCAATGGTTTGCCGAAATGGCAAAAGGCGATGTTTCTAAGGCACTTTTATTTTTATGTGTAGGCCTTATTATCGTTACCATTCTAAAAAATGCAGCGCGCTACACGGCCATGAATTTCATGATTCTTATTCGCAACTACAGCATACGGAATTTACGAAAGGAAATTTATGATAAATCCTTAAAGCTTCCCATTTCATACTTTAATGAAGAGCGCAAAGGAGACCTTCTTTCTCGCATGAGCAATGATATGAAAGAGATTGAATTTGCTTTAATGGTTAGTCTTGAGGCCTTGTACTTTCAGCCCCTTAATATTATTATATTTCTGATTGCCTTAGTTGTATTAGCTCCCAAATTAACTTTAATGGTGCTTCTCTTTCTTCCTGTAACTGCATTGATTATAGGTATTGTAGGTCGATCGCTTCGAAAAAAATCAGGGATAAACCAAATGTTAGCCGGAAAAATACTAAGCACTTTTGAGGAAACTTTGGGAGGCATGCGCATTATTAAAGGATTCACCGCCGAAAAAAGATTCTCCAAAAAATATGATGAGATCGATATGGATTACACGAAGAATAATATTGGTGTACAGCGTCGGTATGATCTTTCTTCTCCCCTATCAGAAACCATTGCACTAAGTATATCTGCAGTGCTCCTTTGGTTTGGAGGACGCATGGTTTTTAATGGCGATCTAAATCCTGAATTCTTTCTTACCTATTTTGCCATATTCTCTCAATTAATCCCTCCATTTAAAGGGTTTAGTAGTGCACTTTATGCCTCGGAGAAAGGGATGGCTTCTGTCAATAGAATTAAAGAACTAGTAGAAGCCCCTATTGTAGTTGAGGACCATCCAAACCCTAAATCTATTTCGTTTAAAGATACCATAGAATTAAACCAGGTAAGTTTTGGTTATACAGAAACGCAAGTGGTTCGCAACTTTAACACCACCATCAAAAAAGGGCATACCATAGCTTTGGTAGGTTCCAGTGGAAGTGGGAAAACTACTGTTGCAGATTTAGTGGCTCGTTTTTACGATGTGACGGAGGGAGCCATTTTAATTGATGGCATAAACATTAAAGATTTTAGCCAGCAAGACCTCAGAGGAATCACTGGAATTGTATCCCAAGAAAGTATTTTATTTAATGATACCATTGAAAACAACTTGCGCGTAGGAAAACCCGAAGCGAGCTTGGAAGAGATTGAAAACGCATGTAAAGCGGCAAATGCGCATGACTTTATCCTTGAAACAGAAAACGGATATCAGAGCATGGTTGGTGAAAGAGGCGGAAAATTGAGTGGAGGACAAAAACAAAGACTGAGCATTGCCAGGGCATTACTGAAAGATCCAGAAATTTTAATTTTGGATGAGGCCACCAGTGCATTGGATAGCGAAAGTGAAAAAGCCGTTCAAGGTGCTTTGGAAAAACTTATGGAAAACAGAACCTCTATCGTTATCGCCCACCGACTCAGTACTATTACGCATGCAAATACGATTATTGTAATGGATAAAGGAGAAATTTCGGAAACGGGAACGCATCAAGAGTTGCTAAAAACAGGCGGTATTTATGCAAAACTTATTCAATTGCAAACACTTAACTAAACCCTTTTTTACCCTACTATTTATATTATTATTTATTCATTTTTGAGAAGCTTCAAGGCTATTCGTAACCTAAACTAAAGCTCATTAAACTCATATTTCCAGTTGTGCCCACGCGCATTCCATCAATATAAATTCCCGAGGCGTTGGCTCTTGAACCTTTTATTGAAATTGATCCGTTTGCCGTTAAAATGGATGCATTGGTTCTAGCAAGCGCATCGATGCCTCTGGCTCCAAGGTATAGCATTTCGGCACCATTTATAGATAAGGAGTGATCAAAGAGATTGAGAGAGACATTCCCTCCATATTTTTGCACTTCGGTAGAACTCGATTCAAGCCTTGAAGTTTCTGATAATTCCTCCCCTAAATTCCTCTTAGTATCTTTAGTCATGGTTTGAGAATGTCCTAGATGAAAAAAAGCAAATAGACCTACAAAAATTACAATACCTTTCATACTAACAAGTTAGTCAATAAATACGAGAAATAAAAGGAACCCTGTTCTTTTTGACCTATTCTTTTTGATACAAAAAAGAGAATTAGAATCGTTTTTAATCAAAAATTGCACATCAATCTTTCTTTAACAAACGCTGCATGACTTGCATTTTACTCTCGGTTTCTTCAAACTCTTTTTTAGGAATACTTCCTTGATTTACACCACATCCGGCATAACACAACATTCCATTATTGAATAATTGCGCACAGCGCAAGTTAACATAGGATTTTAGGGTTCCATTCGTGGTTTGCCCCAACCATCCGCTATATAAACTTCTCGAAAAATTCTCGTTCTTTTGGATTAATGCGAGTGCATCCACTCTAGGGAAACCCCCAACTGCAGGTGTGGGATGAAGATCTTGAACAACTTCGGAGAGTTTAGATGCAGGCATTTTGCAGCTTATCATTGATTTTAAATGATCTAAATGAGCCGCTTGCACTGAAATAGGACTGCCTGTGGCCACCTCTCTTGAATGCTTCTTTAATATATTTTCGATATACGTGGACACAATGTCCTGTTCTTCAAATTCCTTTTTAGAGAATGAATCATCCCCTTCGCGGAATCTTGTGCCTGCTAAGGCAACCGTGAGACCCCTCCCATTTTCAAAATCAAAAAACGTCTCCGGACTGGCTCCTAACCACAATCCATGAACAGAACTAGATAATAAATAGCAGAAAGCATTTGGATTGCGCTTCAGGTTTTCAGTAAATATATCTGCAATGGAATATGACGTATGTTTTAGAAAAGATCGGCGTGCCGGCACTGCTTTTTTAAGTGTTCCCAGGGCAATAGTAGATAGCACATCCTCTACGTAGGGCATAAAAACATCGGGGCCATCTGATATTTCTTCCTCAAATACTTCTGATGTTTGGATGTGAAGCTGTTCCCAATCAATGGCTGTGGCTCCATCTAAATAGAGAATATTACTTGTATCATTGAAAGGACGTATCCAAAACGTGTCTTTTTCGATAGTAAAAGCTTGCTCCACCCAAGAGCCTTCAAAAGCCATTACCTTTTCCTCTCCAGGATGACGAAAAATAACAAAGTCTTTCAACCCTTCAAAGATAATTCATTCCTAATCCTTTCTAAATTGAAGCGAATAAAACCTTGGAATATTTTATTAGGAGACCATAAATGGTACTACTTTTGACCCCATAAATAGGATAAGTAGTATAAAATATTTCATGGAGCAAGATATCAATATAGAAGTCATCGATCGCGAGGGAGTATCGCATCCGTTAAGCGTACCCACAGATATGAATCTGAACCTGATGGAAATATGTAAGATGAATGAATCCTTTATGGTTGAAGGGGAATGCGGTGGAATGGCTATGTGCGCCACCTGCCAAGTGTATGTGCTATCCGATCATGATTTAAAGGATCAATCAGACGATGAATTAGATATGTTAGATCAGGCTTTTTTTGTAGAAGATAACAGCAGATTAGGTTGTCAAATTTACTTAAAACCGGAACATGAAGGCTTAAAAATTAAAATTGCGCCAAAAAGTGATGCCTAATTTGCAAATATTATGCGGTTCTGCATCGTTTAGATAAATAAGTATCTATGGGAAGACTTATAAAAATAGAGAACAGCATATATTTACTTTTACCGGTCTTCCTATTTTTTTTTAAAGCCAAGGCCCAAGTCTACTCTCCTTTTTCGCAAAGTAATTTTGCTGGCATTTACGGCCTTAGTCAAAACCCCTCCTTTACTGCGCTTGATAAACACAGCTGGCATCTTAATTTAGTTGGTGCTGGTATAAATGCAAATAACAATTACCTAAGACTTGATATGCCTTATAGCCCTTACCGGGCCATAAATGATAAAATTCCCAGGCAATATCAAACGGCGTCTGGAAATCCCGATTTCCGTAAATCTTGGATGCTGCGCAAGGCATCTAGCCGCCCAAAGCATGCATCGGCGCAGGCTCATATTATGGGACCCAGCCTTTTAATTAAGGTAAAATCGTGGAAACTCGGACTTGTAACCGAAGGGTACGGAAATGCTCGGGCTTTTTCTATTGACCGAAAACTGGCAGATATTATATATTTAGAATTTGACAGTGCAGCCGGGGCTTATGACCAAGCCATTAAAGAATCGTACCGCGGCGGGCAAATAAATACAAAAGGAGGAACGCTTGCAGGCTCTGGCTATGCCGCCATAGGCTTCCATGCCTCACGTGCATGGGATCTCCAATGGAACCAAAAAATTTCTGCAGGAATTACCCCTAAACTAGCCTTTGGTGGAGGGTTTGGAGGTTTGAGCTATTCAGATTTTGATATTACATCTCTCTTTAATGATTCGTTTAGAATCAGTAAATTTTCTGCGGAAAGCAGGTATTCGCAGGAACGCAGAGTTGCATTTGCAACGGATATTGGGATGACTTATGTGTACCATAAACCCACCCCTAGGCAAAGTGGAGAGTACCGAACCAATAAAACTAAATATCATTCAAAGATTGGTTTAGCTATTTTAAATATTGGACGATTTAAGTACAATGCTAATTTTACCTCTTTAGAGAGCAGAAATTCAATTTCCATGGCTAAGTCTGATTTTGAAAGCCTCAACAGCACTGATGTTGACTCGATAAGCAGCCAGTTATTTGAAAACTATGGAGCAGTGAATCAAAGCATACGAAAGACCAAAGTAGGCTTGCCTACAGCGCTTCACATCTCCGTTGACCACCAAGTGCGTCAAAATATTTTTGTGGCTGTTTCTTGGGTGCAAAGCCTTCGTAAAAGAAACAGCTACCACATGAGGCAACAATCCTACCTTCTCCTTACACCGCGATACGAAACAAAACATTGGGAAGTAGGCGTTCCATTGGGGCTCTTGTACGATTACAGATCTTTACGAATGGGCTTGTATGCTCGCTTTGGGCCTTTATTTATTGGAACGCACAGTTTAAATGGATTTTTAAACACCCGAAATGCAAGTGATGCCGATTTCTTTATTGGAATTTCTGTGGGCACCATTGGGAAACCAAAATCTAAAATTGAAAGAGAAAAAGAAAATTTAAAACAAGACGGCGGGAATAAATGTGATGATTTTTAAGATCATTAATGAATCTCAAATGGGAAAATTACCTTTTTTTGAATACCGGTACGGTACTGCATGGCTCACCAAACATCACTGCTTTAGCCACTGGAACTAGGCGCTTTGTTATTTCAACATACGCAAAATTTGGAACAGGCTCGTCGGAGCATCCCTTAATTACAACACGCTTATCTTCGTATTCTGCAATGTCAATGGCCGCTATCTTTTCCTGAAAATAAGACGCGATGACATCCTTTTCTTGGCCATAGCAAACATGGGCAGCAAAGGGGGCCAACTTACTGGCTAGAATCATATAGGCCCAAGTAGGAATAATGGCATCGGTGCTGCAAAAAACACCCACTGCTTTGCCTTCGTATTGATCCCAAGAATGTTCCTTTACCCACAAACGAAAATCTTTTTCTTTCAAAATCATCTCCATAAATAGGCGCTCTTTCACATCAATAGTCACTACCTCTTTGGGCAGCATCTCTTCTAGCTTAAAGGTAACTATTCCGCTACTTGCTACTCTATTTACAATTTCGTCTGCCATATCTAAAAAACAAAAGCCTGTGTGAATACAGGCTTTTTTTATAATTTCTTGTTAAGAAAGCCTGTTATGCCATTTGGGCATCAATCTTACCACTAATTGTTGTTTTTGGAACCGCACCAACAATCTTGTCTACGATTTCGCCACCTTTAAATACCAACATCGTTGGAATACTTCTGATTCCGTAGGTTTCTGCAATTGCAGGATTTTCGTCTACGTTTAGTTTGCCAATAACTGCTTTACCGTCATACTCGGTTGCCAGCTCATCAACAATAGGTCCTACCATACGGCAAGGGCCGCACCACTCTGCCCAAAAGTCAACCAAAACTGGTTTATCTGAGTCTAATACTGTTGTTTGAAAATTTTCGGTTGTGAATTTGTCTGCCATAATATGTTACAAAATTAAATGATTTACTTTACTTAGACGCAACAAATATTCCATCTTACAAAACATGACACATTAGCGGCTTTTGTCTCTTTAGAAAAAAGGAAATCCTGGAATTTTAAGCCAGTTAAACCAAGCCTTCCAAACTCATTCCAAACAAGGCAAAGTCGTATTTACAAGGGTCTTCAGGGCAAAACTTGCCTACTTTTTTAGTTATTTCCTCGGCTACCTTCCAATTGGGCATTTTAGATTTGGTTAATTTTAAGGCTTTCGCTGTTCGATGCACATGCACATCTACAGGTAAAATAAGCTCACTGGGTTGTATTTGTTTCCAAATACCAAAGTCTACTCCCGTATCCGCGGGCCTTACCATCCATCGCAAATACAGGCATAGGCGCTTGCAGGCACTTTTATTGGCCGGAGATTGCACATGCTTTCTGGTTCTTGGCAGATGCTCTTGACTAAAGAAAACATCCTTAAAATGAACGAGACGTTCCGTCATGCCCTTTGCGCCCTTCTCGGGGATAAATGCATTTTCTAAACTATCATTATGGCCATAAAACCAATGTAAAAAATGAATAAAATAAAGCATGTCATCCGGCTGAAAGGTGCGATGCACAAAATGCAAAAACCGTTTCCGGTCCTCCTCCTCGTGGTTTAGAATAAAATCATAAGGCGCATCATCCATGAACGCAATAATCTTATTTACGTTTCGAATAATAATGTCTCGCCTGCCCCATGCCAACATGGCGGCAAAAAAACCGGCAATCTCAATATCCTGTGGTTTCGAAAACCGATGAGGAATTAAAATGGGGTCATTATCAATAAAATCGGGGCGATTGTAGGTATCGCTGTATTGGTTTAATACTTCTTCAAGCTCCTTTTGGCGCATCTTAAGTGGCAGCCAAAGCAGCCTCTAAATCTGCTTTTAAATCATCAATATGCTCAATTCCAACACTTAAACGAATCAAACCATCGGATAAACCGGCCTTTTCTCGTTCTGCTTTTGGAATACTTGCGTGGGTCATGCTTGCGGGATGCCCCACCAAACTTTCTACCCCACCCAAACTCTCTGCTAAGCTAAATAGATGCGTGTTTCTTAAAAAATCCATGGCAGACTCCATGCTATCCTTGCTTAAGGTAAAGGAGATCATCCCACCAAAATCTTTCATTTGTTTTTTGGCCACTTCATGGCCTGTGTGATGCTCAAAACCTGGCCAATATACATGTCCTACTTTTGGGTGATTGTTTAGGAAATTGGCAATTTCTCGTCCATTCTCACAATGCCTCTGCATGCGAATATGCAAGGTCTTAATTCCTCTTAATACTAAAAAAGCATCCTGAGGACCTGGCGTAGCACCGCAAGAGTTCTGCATAAATTCTAAGCGTTCCTTTAAATCGTCATCGTTTAAACAAACCGCGCCCATCACAACATCACTGTGTCCGTTTATGTATTTGGTTACGGAGTGCATAACCATATCTGCTCCCCAATCCATTGGGTTTTGCAAAGCAGGGCTGGCAAATGTATTGTCTACTACCGTAAGTGCATTGCTTTCTTTTGCAATAGCTGCCACGGCTTCAATATCTATAATATTTAAGAGCGGGTTGGTTGGCGTTTCTACCCAAAACATTTTTGTTTTATCGGTTACCGCTGCCTTCACTGCTGCAAGATCTGCCATGGGAACAAAGGTGAATTTAATCCCTAATGGAGCAAATACCTTGGTGAAAATTCGGTAAGTTCCCCCGTATAAATCATTGGTACTAATGACCTCATCGCCCGGTTGGAGTATTTTAATAATTCCGTCTACCGCACCCATTCCAGTGCTAAAACACAAGGCATGCTTCGCATTTTCAAGCGCGGCCAAATTGTTTTGCAAGGCTGTTCTGGTGGGGTTATGCGTTCTGCTATATTCGTACCCTTTGTGTTTTCCCGGTTCGGATTGCACATAAGTACTGGTTTGATATATGGGAGTCATTATGGCTCCAGTATCTGGATCAGGTTCTATGCCTGCGTGTAGAGTTTTTGTATTAAAATGCATGAAGGCAAAAATACATGATTCCTTGAGAATATTATAGGTGTTTCCCTATATCTAAAACAATGGACTGAATCCCATGGATTTATGCAAGATATATATCAAGAAAAAAGGAGGCGATTAAATAAAAACCGCCTCCTTTTTAATTTTGG
>CALKCM010000007.1 GCA_938086785.1 uncultured Bacteroidia bacterium | reverse complement strand
CCGATGTGGGATAAAATCGCTGGATTCATTTTAAAGTATCGCGCTTACTGCTTAACCGTTATAGGGGTGTACGCTATAGCCATGGGCTACTTTGCCACCAAGGCAGAGTTGGCATACAACATGCAAAAGCTCATACCTAATGACGATCCAGACATGATTGTCTATCAAGATTTTAAACGCCAGTTTGGAGAAGACGGCAATAAACTTATTATAGGTTTTAAGAGTGCAGATTTTTTTACCAAATCCTTGTACGGCTCATTCAAAGGCCTCAGCGATAGTATTGCTGTGCTGCCTGGCGTTAAAGATGTAGTTAGTCCCGCGCGATGTAAAAGCTTGACCATGAATGATTCTACGGGTTTTATTGAAACCCATGATTTTCCTGGAATGAGTATTAGCTCCGATGAAGTGGCCGATAGTTTGGCTGAGGAGTTTTTGAATATGGAGTTTTATCAGGGTCGCCTCATGAATACCAAAGGCGATGTAATGGTTCTTATTGCGAGTCTTGATGACAAAGTGCTGAACTCTCAAAAGAGAATACCCCTTATTAATTCCATAAAGAGCTTAAGTAAAGACTTTGGCAAAGCCAACGATGTAGATATGCATTTTAGTGGTTTGCCTTTTGTTCGGACAGAAATGAGCACTACTGTAAAAAGTGAAATTGTCCTATTTACCATTATTGCATTTTTGGTTACAGCCGTCATAATTTTTATCTTTTTTAGAAGCTTTGGCACCTTAGCCGTTTCGCTCATTTTTATAGCGATAGGTGTGGTGAGTATGCTGGGAATAACAACTCTTCTGGGCTTTAAAATAAACTTGCTTACAGGAACCTTGCCACCCGTTCTGGTGGTCATTGGAGTGCAAAACACCATTTACTTTATTAATAAATATCACGAGGAATATCGAGCAACCAAAGATCAGAGGCATGCCTTGAGTATGATTATTTCTAGATTAGGAGTAGCTACTTTCCTTATTAATTTTACCACTGCCGTTGGTTTTGGAACCTTTTACTTTACCCAAACCAGCGTGTTAGAGGAGTATGGTTTGTTATCTTTCATCGTTATTAATGCTATATTTTTCGTAAATATTATTGGTATTCCTGCCTTATACAGCTACCTAAAAACACCTACCGATAAGCAAACCAATCACCTAGAAGCACCTAGAATTAATAAGTTTTTAAATTGGGTTAAATACTATTCCTTCAATCACAAACGTCGAATTTTCTTTTGGTCTTCTGCTGTTACCATATTTGGATTAATCTATATGGTTAAATTGAAGCCCTTGGCCTTTATCGTGGACGACTTGCCCCAGAGTTCGGTCATCATGAAAGACCTCAACTTCTTTCAATCCAATTTTGGAGGAGTTATGCCCTTCGAGATTTTGATTAAAACAGGAGAAGAGGGTGGTGCTCGATCTGCAGAGGTGCTCAATAAAGTCAATAGCTTTCAGCGAAGAATTAAGCGTTTCCCAGAACTGAGCAAGCCTTTGAGTTTAGTTGAGTTTGCGAGCTTTGCCAATCAAGCATATAATTATGGTGATGCCGATTATTATAGACTGCCTAATGCCTTAGATTTAGGTGCCGTAAATGCAGCCTTACCCGAACCTAAAAAGGATAAATCAAATATTATACGAGGCTTGACCGATAGCTCCTTTAGTTCTGTTCGAATCTCTTATCAAATGAAAGATATTGGGAGCGTTCGTATGGATAGTTTAGTTGGACAGGTCACCGCTATTGCAAATAAAATTTTTCCTAATGACAAATACGAAGTGTCCATTACTGGAACATCTCAGGTTTTTTTAAAGGGCAACACCTATCTCTACGAGAGTTTACTGAGCAGTACTTTTTGGGCTTTACTCATTATAGGATTTACCATGGGCTTGTTGTTCCCAAGTATAAAAATGATCCTCATTTCGGTAATCCCCAATATTATTCCCTTAATTATAACAGCGGGTTTAATGGGTTATTTTCACATTCCATTAAAACCAAGTACCATTCTTGTATTTAGCATTGCCTTTGGTATTACCATTGATGCTACGATACATTTTATAAGTGTATTTAAATCCCATCTAACCATTGAAAAGCAGCCCATGCGTAAAGCATTGAGTGAAACTATTATGGAAGTAGGCCTGAGTATGATATATACCATGGTTGCCTTATTTGCAGGTTTTATGATTTTTGCTCTCAGCGATTTTAAAGGTACCATTGCTTTGGGTTGGTTAACCGGGACCACCTTGTTTACTGGATTAGTAGCAAATTTGTTTTTGCTTCCAGCTCTAATACTGGCTTTTGAAAAGAGCCTTAACCTAAAGGAAGAATTCAAAGAAAGCATACTAGACATGCCTAGAGACATGTAAGGAACCTCTTATTCTTAAGTATTTTAGATTTATACAGAAACCTGTTAAAGAATCGTTGCAGTGGGGTTTTATTCCGTGTAATCGAGATCCTTGCTGAAGCTCTCCTCCACATAGTAATTGCCCCAAAAAGCAGCTGCGAGGCTCAAGACACCCACAATCATTGCGGCAGTTATTGCCCCATTTGTTCCAATTTCTAAATCTGAAATGCTATTGAATAAAAAATAGATTAAGACTACAGATCCTCGCACAAAATTTGGAACGGTTGCTGTAACTGTACTTCTAATATTGGTTCCAAATTGCTCACTGGCATTGGTTACAAATAAGGCCCAGTAGCCTGTGGCTGCTCCCAGTAGAAATCCAAATACTTTGAAGAAAGTTGGACTGGCTTGGTTGTTTAGTAGGAATATGGCAGACATAATGGTTACCATAACCAAGTATATGAAAATAACTTTTTTACGGCTTTTCATCATTTGACTGATTAGGCCACTGGCAAAATCACCCACACTTAAACCTATGTAGCTCCACATAACCAATTCGCCGGTAAATCCGGGATCCATAGGCTGACCATTGGCATTAGAAATGAGTTTATGGGATAGCGCAATTAAAACGCCCACCACGTACCATACGGGGATACCAATGCAAATACATGCCAAGTACTTAAGAAAGGTGGGTTTATTTTTAAAGAGTTGAAAGAAATCTCCCTTCTTAACGGTAGACTTTTTCACTTCCGTGTACATTCCACTTTCAAAGGTTCCGCTTCTTAGGATTAGAAGCAGGAACCCCAAGAGGCTTCCAATAATATATGAAATTTGCCAGTTGGCTAGTTTTTGATTGAATAGAGACTCGAAAAACCATGCAAAATGGCCACCCATGCGAGCTACAAAGTAAGCAGCAACTGCACCCAAGGCACCAAAGGTTACAATAATCATGGTACCATAGCCTCGTTTATCTTTATGCATGTTTTCACTGACCAATGTAATGGCTGCGCCCAACTCTCCCGCCAGCCCTAGGCCAGCTACGAAACGCCAAAATGCGTATCCCTCAAAGCCGCTCACAAATGCATTGGCCAGATTAGCGATAGAGTACAGAATAATTGAGCCAAATAATACGGAAACACGTCCTCGCTTATCTCCCCAAATGCCCCAGAGTAATCCTCCCAGCAGCATTCCGCCCATTTGAAACATAAATAATAGCGTCTCTTTGGTCTCTGGTATACCCAAGGCATCTAAACTCTCCTTTTTTATGACATTGTAAAGAATTAAGTCATAGATATCTACAAAATAGCCCAGAGATGCTACGGTGATAAGTAACCAAAGTTTGGTTTTTTTAGACTTCATTAAAAGCAAATTTGCAGCTTTATCTAAGTATTTGCAATTGTTTTTTTAGGATTAATTTAAAAGGGTAAGAATTGTACTCCAGCTTTGGGAATAAAATTGCCTATTAAAAATAGCCTCTTATCTTTGAAAAAATTAAAAATTATGTATCAAGGATTATTGCACACTCACTCACTCCTACGTTGGTTCCTTTTAATTGTATTGGTTTTAGCTGTTGTTTCTGCTTTTAGAGGCATGTTTGGCAAAAAAGGGTACTCTGCTAGGGATAATAAGTTAAGAAAATACACGGTTATTCTAACGCATGTACAATTGGTTATTGGTTTGATCTTATATTTTGTTAGTCCTTTAATTAAAGGAGCTTTAGCTGATATGAAAACAACTATGGCTAGTAAATCGATGCGATTTTTTACGGTGGAACATACGGTAATGATGATTACAGCGGTGGTACTAATAACCATGGGTTCTGCCATGGCTAAGCGTCAAACCGAGGATGTTTTAAAGCATAAAAAAATAGCCATTTGGTTTACCATTGCCCTTATTATTATTTTCATGGCTATTCCTTGGCCGTTTAGAGCGGATATAGGTAGGGCATTGTTTCCTGGAGCATAATACGGCACTGTTTTGGCATTGATAGCTGGAATGAGAACACTACTATTCCTTTTCCTTTTTTGTATTTTAAGTTTTTTAAGGGCAAACCAGAAGGATTCTTTATTTGCTAAGTTAAATTGCTCTGAATTAAATCCAATTGCCTTAAATCTTGCTCTTCAAGCACATGAACGATTTTATGATACCTTCCATGTAAAGGATACCATCTCAATTATCGATTTCTCAAAAACTTCAGATAAAAAGCGCCTTTTTGTAATTGATCTAAAACATCAGACGATACTCTTTAGTGAAATTACGACACATGGAGCCAATTCGGGCCTTGAGAAAGCAACGAAATTTAGCAATCGTGTAAACTCTCACAAAAGTTCTTTGGGTTGCTTTAAAACGGCAGAATACGATATTTCTAAAACACACGATACGGTTTTAATATTAGATGGTTTGGAATGGGGTATTAATCATAATGCACGAAAGCGTGAAATTGTGATTCATCGGAGCGAATTAGCTAAAACCATCGCTTGTCAGTATTGCAGTTATGAATACATAGACTCCTTGGGATACAATGGTCAAAGTTTTGGCTGTCCCGTGCTCCGAAGGGAAGTATATAAGGATATCATGCATGCCATTGCCGGTGGAAGTATGCTATTTGCCTATGCCGAAGATGAAGAATATAAGCGAAGAACCATTTTAAAGGTAGAATAGTTGCAAAAGGCGCTATATCTTCGGTAGGACTGCATCCCAAAACTCAAATTTATATGTGTTACTTTTGTACAGATTTATGGATATATCCGTAGTTATACCATTGCTTGATGAAGCAGAGTCATTGCCAGAATTGCATACGTGGATTAAGCGTGTGATGGACGAGAATTCATTTTCATATGAAATTCTATTTTTAGATGATGGAAGCAAGGACGATAGTTGGAAGATTATTGAGGATTTATCCAAAGGTAATCCAAGCGCTAAGGGCATTCGAATGCGCCGTAATTATGGCAAAAGTGCCGCATTATTCGTAGGTTTTGAGCAAGCGCAGGGCGATGTGGTTATTACCATGGATGCTGATTTGCAGGACAGCCCTGATGAAATCCCAGAATTGGTAAAAATGATTAAGGAGGAGGGCTATGATTTAGTGAGCGGTTGGAAAAAGAAGCGCTACGATCCGATTACCAAAACTGTACCCACGAAAATATTTAACTGGGCCACTCGTAAAATTAGTGGTTTAGAGCTCAACGATTTTAATTGTGGTTTAAAGGCCTACTCCAATGATGTGGTAAAAAACATTGAAGTTTACGGAGAAATGCATCGCTACATTCCTGTTATTGCGAACTGGGAGGGTTACTCCAAAATAGGGGAGAAAGTAGTTCAGCATCAAAGTCGAAAATATGGAGTCACTAAATTTGGATGGAACCGCTTTATTAACGGGTTTCTCGATTTACTAAGCATATTCTTCATGAGTAAATTCGGGAAGAAACCCATGCACTTCTTTGGCTTAATAGGTACCTTGTTTTTTCTCATCGGGTCTTCTATTGCCGCCTGGTTAGGCGTTCAAAAATTGGTTCATATCATAAATAGAACACCTGCGCCATTATTGGCCGATAATACATTTTTCTTTATTGGTTTAATAGCCATGATCATTGGTGTTCAATTGTTCTTAGCAGGTTTCTTAGGAGAACTTTTTAGTAGAGGACGCCAAGATAGAAACGTATACGGAATTAGTAAAACCGTAGGAGTAAATGAAAAATAAGAACATCGTTCTCATTGGTCCCGCTTTTCCCTACAGAGGAGGCTTAAGTACGTTTAATGAACGCTTTGCCAAAGAGTTGGAAAAAGAAAATACAATTGAACTTTTAACTTTCACACTTCAGTATCCCGGGTTCCTATTTCCAGGAAAATCTCAATATAGCAGCGATCCTAAGCCAGAATTAAACATTAAACGAATGATTCATTCGGTGAACCCCATCAGCTGGATAAAAACAGGTGCTTATCTCAGAAAAAAGAAACCAGATCTTATTATTTTCCGATACTGGATGCCTTTTTTTGCTCCCGCTTTTGGAACGATAGCTCGCCTAGCAAAAAAGAACAATCACACCAAAGTGATGTGTATTGCAGACAATATTATCCCCCATGAAAAGCGATTTATAGATAAACCATTTAACGCTTATTTTCTTCCGAGTTTAGACGGTGCTATTACCATGAGCCGTAAAGTACTTGCTGATTTAAGAGGAACTAATTTTGCAGGAATTTCAGATTTTCATGTACATCCCCTGTACGATAATTTTGGCCCATTGCAGCATAAGCATAGCATGCGATCTAAATTAGGTATACCCATGGATGCAAAATTGTGTTTGTTTTTTGGGTTTATTCGCAAGTACAAGGGCCTCGATTTATTACTGCAAGCCATGAAAGAACTTAATGCAATAGATGATAAAATACATCTACTCGTGGCTGGTGAGTTTTACGATGAAGAAGAGTCCTATCTTAACATCATCAAAGAATTAGATCTAAAGAACATTCACCTGCACACCGACTTTATTCCCAACAACCAAGTGTCAGATTACTTCTCAGCCTGTGATTTGGTAGTGCAGCCCTATAGAACAGCCACACAAAGTGGAGTGAGTCAAGTGGCTTATCATTTTGAGAAACCCATGGTGGTTACCAATGTGGGAGGCTTAGCAGAGTTTGTTCCAGAAGGAAAAACAGGGTACGTATGCGAACCTGAACCAAAATCGATAACTCAGTCGATAAAAACGTATTTTGATAATCCAAATAAAGAAGCCATGCAGGCTGAAATTAAAGAATTTAAAAAACAGTTTAGTTGGAGCTCCTTGGTAGCTTCCATTCAGCAATTAATGTTCAATGACAAGTAAATCATTAAAAGAATTTAACACCTTTGGGGTAGATGTAAATGCGAAAGCGTTTATTGAGATAGATTCCATAGCAAGACTTAAAGAAGAGATAACAAAGGGTATTAGTAAACCCTATTTTGTTTTAGGTGGAGGTAGCAATATTTTATTTACCAAGGATTACGAAGGAACGGTCTTAAAAAACAATGTGAAAGAGTTTACCATTCTGAGGGAAAACAAAAAGATGGTTCACTTGGCCGTTGGAGCAGGAAATGATTGGCATGAAACAGTTATGAAATGCGTTGAAAAAGGGTGGGGTGGAATAGAAAATTTAAGCCTGATACCAGGGTCTGTTGGAGCTGCTCCCATCCAAAATATTGGAGCTTACGGATGTGAATTAGAACAAGTATTGTTAGCTGTTTCATATATAAATTTGGAAACCGGAGAGGAACATAAAATTGGCCGCGATGATTGCCAGTTTGGCTACAGGGATAGCATATTTAAGAACGAACTGAAAGGAAAAGCTTTTATCTATAGGGTAGAGCTAAAATTAAATAAGGAGCCAAAACTCAATACAAAATATGGCGATATTAAAGCCAAGTTAAAAGACTTTGGAGTTAAAGAGCCAAGTATTGCGGATGTTTCCCGGGCAATTATTGAGATTAGGCAAAGCAAACTTCCAGATCCAAAAGAATTAGGAAACTCTGGTTCATTTTTCAAGAATCCTGTTGTTTCGCGCCAGCAATTTAGAGAGGTGCAAGCTTCTTATGACGGAGAAGTACGTCACTTTAAAGTTCCAGACGGAATAAAGATACCAGCGGGTTGGTTGATAGAGCAGGCAGGCTTAAAAGGTAAAAAATATGGCAATACCGGTATGCATGCAAAGCAAGCGCTAGTATTGGTAAATTATGGAGGTGCTACAGGTACAGAACTCATTGAAACAGCCAAAGAAGTACAGAAACAAGTATTCGATACGTTTGGTATTATGCTGGAGATGGAAGTGAATGTCTGGTAAGCCAATAGAACAATAAAACTTTATTCTTAGAGGCTACGAGGGTGGAATTTCTGAATAGTTTCAGCTAAAAATTTGCGATCTAAATGAGTGTATATCTCAGTAGTTGTGATGCTTTCATGCCCGAGCATTTCTTGAACCGCCCGCAAGTCGGCTCCGTTTTCTACAAGGCCAGTAGCGAAACTGTGTCTTAATGTATGAGGGCTTACCGTTTTATTTACTCCTGCATTTTTAGCGGTAGATTTAATCAAGTAAAATATGCTTTGTCTACTTAATCTAGACCCTCTTTGGTTTAGAAAAACAATATTTCTATGGTCTTTATTGATCTCGAGGTGAACCCGAACATGGTCTATATATAATTTAATGTGTTTAAGAGCGGTAGCCCCAATGGGAACAATTCGCTCTTTATTTCCTTTTCCAATGACTCGAATGAATTCATCATCCCAAAAAATATTTGTCAGGCTCAGATTCACCAATTCACTCACCCGAAGCCCGCAACTGTATAGGGTCTCCAAGATAGCCACATCCCTTTCTCCTGCAGGTTTGCTGCGATCGATGGTTTTTATCATCGCATCAATTTCAGATTCATCTAAAACAATGGGAAGTTTCCGTCCTAATTTGGGATGCTCCATATTCTCCGCTGGACTTATTTCTAAGTAATCATTAAGTAATATGAATTTGTAAAAAGCCTTTACTCCACTTAAAATTCGGGCTTGGCTGCCTGCTGAAAATCCAAATTGCGCCAAGAATGCACTAAATTCTTGCAATTCTTTTTGGGATATTTTGAGGGGCTTTTTCCCTTTAAGTTCGGTCTCAGAGAAAAGTGCTAGCTTATCTATATCTCTGCCGTAAGCTTCAATGCTATTTTCTGAAAGGGCTTTTTCCAACCAGAGGTATTGCTTGAATTCCTCCTTAAGAACATCCCATTCCATTATTTTACGGAAACTTCTTTAACGTGAATCACCTCTTTTGTGGTTTTATTTACAACCCAAACCAATGCGTGCAGAGCAGGAACTTTCCATGCATCGTCTTTAATGATGGAAAATTGCTTTTCTACCACCGTGCCAGGAACCATTTTACAGCCTACTGCTGAGCCAGAGGAACCCGTTAGTAGCCTTCGCAGCACATGTTCATGTTTATAATCATCTACATGACCACTGCTCACTCTATTTTCGCTTTGTTTACTTGCGATATCATTTTCTGTTAACCCTACAAAAATATCCATTGAACCTGAATCTCTTGATTCCGTAAATGAACTTTTAGTATTGACACGAATGGATTTTGAAGACGCGTCATAAGTGGCCGTTATTTCAAGATTTACAGGGGTAGTCAAAGTCAACCTTTTACTTACCTCAGAGGACCATTTTGTAAAGGGAACCATCCGGTTATTATCCACTTCTATTTGATCCACACAACCGGTAGGGAGCGAACCTGGATTACCTAAAGAGGCAATAATTTGTTGTGCATCTACCGAATTAAGAACGGGGAAACCATCCCATGCTTCAGTTAATGCTCCCAATCCTGGGATATCTGCATACAAAGCGATCACGCTTACCCGCCCATTATTGGCATCTAAAATAGTTTTTGCTTGTTCTGCCGCTTTAGGACAATTGCTGCAACGAACACCCGTAATATCGTAAACTAAGGTGTTTTTAGGCTCAGGTATTGCTGCCGTTTCAAGGTAGCAAGTATCTAAAAGGGGGTCTAAGGTTTCCACAAACAAGCCAACCGGAGGCTCCTCGGTACAAGAGCTAATGGATAGGATAGCAGTCATTGCAAAAAGTCCAATAGATAGTGATTTTATGAAATTCATTTATACAAAAATAGGGGTTCTTTAATTAGTGAAAGATACACGAATGTAATTTTTCGATCTTACAAGGCTTCTTTAATGCGAATAAGCTTTTCAAGTAGCGCCTCTAATTGATCGATGGGAAGCATGTTTGCTCCATCGCTTTTTGCCTGAGAGGGGTTGGGATGGGTTTCAATAAATAAACCATCTGCACCCGCAGCAATGGCAGATTTTGCAATGGTTTCAATAAGTTGAGGCTTTCCCCCTGTAACTCCACTGCTTTGATTAGGTTGCTGCAAGCTATGCGTAATGTCCATGACCACTGGGGCTCCATAGGACTGCATTTGAGGAATGTTTGCCATGTCTACCACTAAGTCACTGTATCCAAAGCTATTTCCACGTTCTGTGAGCATGATCTTGCTGTTTCCACTATCCTTGCATTTTTGCATGGCATGTTGCATCGCGTTTGCAGCGGCAAATTGACCCTTTTTAATATTCACTATTTTCCCGGTATTCGCAGCGGCAACTAATAAGTTCGTTTGCCTAAAGAGAAAGGCTGGAATCTGTAATACATCCACATAATTCGCTGCCATCTCAGCCTCATGGCTTTCATGGATATCTGTAACCGTTGGAATATCAAAGCGCTCACCAATTTGTGCAAGAATATCTAGGGCTTTCTCATCGCCTATTCCCGTAAAAGAAGTCAGACTGGTTCGATTGGCTTTTCTGTAGGAACCTTTAAAAATAAAAGGGATGTGATATTTATCACTGATGCCTTTAATTCTTTCGGCAATTTCCATGGCCATTTCCTTACTTTCAATAGCGCAAGGCCCAGCGAGGAGAAAGAATCTGCCGTTTACATCGACATGTTTTAATTTGGGAATAGTATAAGGTAACATGTGTGGCAAATGTACAGCATTATTTTGCTTGAAAAATAATGAAAGAGTACATTTCTGTTCGCCTAATTATTGGCAATCAATGAGCACAGTTTCGAAACGTCTACCAAAAAATAATAACATTAACATTTTGGCTATTTAAAGAGATAAACAACAGAGACGTTGAAGTGTAAAGCCTTTTTGATCAACTGATTCAACCTTCTATCCGTTAAAATTTACATAAAAAAAGGAAGAGCACATGGAGCACTCTTCCTTATATCTTATCTTTATAAATACTACTTTACGCCTCCTGGCATCTGAGGCATCTTAGGCATAGAAATTTCCTTGCCCGGTATTACATCAGAAATATCAAAAGTACAGAGCGATACGCCGTATTTATCGTTAAAACTACTTCTTGCAAATTGACCAAGAAACGGATATAAATCTGTAGGAATAGCAAGTTCAAAGGTGCTACCCGCAGGTATAATTTCCAATGCATCTTCCAAAGGCGCTAATTTTAATACAGCCAAAGGAACTTTATCTTGTTTCCCTCCAGATGATTTAAAACTATTAAAAAGCTCAGATCCAGCCATGTTTTTGATGATTAAACTCATGACTACTGTATCGTAAGCTCTAGCATTGGCACCATTCCCTTTAGTTAAAATCTTATAATAAGCTCCCCCAGGTAGGCTTTGGTATCCTTTGTCCGAAAGGCCTTTCATGTATTCTTTAGACTTGGCCTGAAGGCTTTTAATTTTAAGTTTTTGTTGCCCTTGAACATAATTTTGACTAAAGGTATTTATTTGATCTGTTTGAATCAAATAACCGCTGTCTTTTACCAATCCTTCATTAAGGCCTCGGTAAAAGGCACTGAAGTTAATGTCTTCTATTCCTTGTGCTTTCAAAAATGAAGCAGTCATAACACCTTGAGCATAACTAAAACTATCTAGGCCGTTGTTTACTTTAGCATCCATGCTAACTTTTTCTCCGCAAGATGACACCACTAAAAGTGCCAGAGCTATTATACTGATATTTTTCATATTTTTATTTTTTATAAAGATCTTCTCTTCTTTCCTGTACCGCTTTATCCTCTGCATACTCCTCATACGTCATATACTTATCAATCATTCCATTAGGAGTAATCTCTATCACACGGTTTGCAATGGTATTTATTACTTCTTGATCATGGGAGTGCATCATGATGTTGCCGGCAAAATCGGCAAGCCCAATGTTTAAGGCTTGAATGCTTTCAAGATCCAAGTGATTGGTTGGTTCATCAAATAAAATTACATTTGGGTTCTCCATCATAATTTTACTTAACATGCAGCGTACTTTTTCTCCTCCACTTAAGACGTCACACATTTTTTGAGTCTCTTCTCCACTAAATAGCATTCTGCCTAAAAAGCCTCGAATGAATGTTTCATCCTTTTCTTCAGAATACTGTCGAAGCCAGTCCACTAAGTTAATTTTTTCCTTGAAATAGGAAGAATTATCATTCGGAAGAAATCCCATATTGATGGTTACTCCCCAGTTTACCTCACCTGAACTCGGTTTAATATCGCCCCATAGTATTTTAAAAAACTGATTTAGAGCCATGGTGCTTCTGCTAATAAAAGCAATTTTATCTCCCTTATTTACCGTAAAGCTTATGTCCTGAAAATGAACGACTCCGTCCTGTTCTAGTTTTAGTT
Source organism: uncultured Bacteroidia bacterium (assembly GCA_938086785.1). GTDB lineage: Bacteria > Bacteroidota > Bacteroidia > NS11-12g > UBA955 > CALKCM01. Next base: position 73,623 of record CALKCM010000007.1, on the reverse strand, counting down.
TATCAATGGTAAGTACCTGATCTCCAACTTCTCTCTCCTGTTTAAAAACAATGCCAGGGTATTTACGAGTACTGGGTTCAATCTCTTCAACATCCAGTTTATCAATCATCTTCTTTCGAGCTGTTGCTTGCTTACTTTTTGCCACGTTTGCACTAAATCGGGCAATAAAGGCCTGCAACTCTTTTTTCTTTTCTTCAGATTTTTTATTCTGGTCATTCCTCTGTCTTAAAGCCAATTGAGAACTTTGATACCAGAAAGAGTAGTTCCCCGTAAATATTTTTATTCTGCTGTAGTCAATGTCACATACATGCGTACACACATTATCTATAAAATGCCTATCATGACTTACCACAAGAACAGTATTTTCGAAATTTGCTAAAAAGTCTTCCAGCCAACGTATGGTTTCCACATCCAAATCATTGGTCGGTTCATCCATTAAAAGTACATCGGGATTTCCAAATAAGCATTGAGCCAATAACACGCGAACTTTGTGGTTTCCACTCAATTCCTTTAAAGGTTTTTCATGAAGGCTTTCTTCAATACCTAAGTTAGATAACAAACTCGCTGCGTCACTTTCGGCATTCCACCCGTCTAATTCTGCAAATTCACCCTCCAATTCACTCGCACGCATTCCATCCTCGTCATTAAAGTCAGGTTTAGCATAAATGGCATCCTTCTCCTCCATAATATTCCAAAGCACAGAGTGCCCTTGAAGAACCGTTTGCAAAACAGGAATATCATCAAACTCAAAGTGATTTTGATTCAAAATGGCCATGCGCTTGCCAGGCTCCATATCTATACTGCCCGTATTGGCCTCAATCTCTCCACTTAGTATTTTAAGAAAGGTGGTTTTCCCAGCACCATTTGCGCCAATAATTCCATAGCAATTTCCTTTACCAAATTTTAGATTGACATCTTCAAATAGCACTCGCTTTCCAAATCGAAGCGAAACATTAGATACATTTAACATATTAGACTTTAAAAAGATGCAAAGGTAAGAAAAAGCAGGTGTCGCATGCTCATATCGCAAAGATTTTTAAAGCATTCTATTATCTTTGCGTCAGAGTAAAAAAAAAGATGACAAAAGAAGTATATATCGTAGCCGCAACGCGTACAGCATTGGGTTCTTTTAATGGTAGTTTACGTTCTGTTCCTGCCGCAAAACTAGGGGCAGCAGCCATTCAGGGCGCATTAAAACAATCAGGTATAGATGCCAAAGAAGTGGGTGAGGTAATCATGGGTTGTGTTTTACAAGCTGGCGTAGGGCAAGCTCCTGCAAGACAGGCCGCTAAATTTGCAGGAATAGGCGATGATGTTCCAGCCACCACAATAAATAAAGTATGTGCCAGTGGAATGAAGTCCATCTCCTTAGGAGCACAAAGCATCATGTTAGGGCATACCGATTGCGTAGTTGCTGGTGGTATGGAAAATATGAGTATGGTGCCTCATTATTTAATGGGTAGCCGAGCAGGTCATAAATTTGGTGCAATAAATATGTTAGACGGTCTCCAATATGATGGCTTAACCGATGTATACAGCAAAGACCTAATGGGTGCTTGTGCAGACCTTTGTGCCAAAGAACACCACTTTAGTCGAGAGGACCAAGATGCATTTGCCATAGAAAGCTATACCAGAGCTAAAGCAGCTTGGGAAGCAGGTAAATTTAACGATGAGGTTGTTCCAGTAGAAATTCCACAGCGAAAAGGAGATCCCATTGTTTTTGATCATGACGAAGAATACAAAGCGGTGCGATTTGATAAAATACCTCAGCTCCGTGCAGCTTTTAGTAAAGACGGAACCGTAACAGCGGCAAATGCAAGTACTATTAATGATGGTGCGGCATGTGTAGTTCTTATGAGTAAAGAAAAAATGGAAGCAACGGGCGCTAAACCCCTTGCAAGAATCGCGGGTTTTGCCGATGCAGAACAAGCGCCAGAGTGGTTTACGACCGCTCCTTCAAAAGCGCTTCCAATTGCTGCTAAACGAGCAGGTTTAGAGGTTTCTGATCTAGACTTTTGCGAATTAAATGAAGCTTTTTCAGTCGTAGGATTAGCAAATAATAAAATATTAGGATTGGATGCAAATAAGGTAAATGTAAATGGAGGAGCTGTCGCAATAGGTCATCCATTAGGTGCCTCAGGTGCTCGAATAGTAGTTACATTGTTAAATGTCTTAAAGCAAAACAATGGTAAAATGGGAGGAGCTGCTATCTGTAATGGAGGCGGTGGCGCAAGTGCCATGGTTATTGAGAATATGTAATTTAAATTTTAAATTAGAATAAAGTAAAAGCTCGAATCTCAGGATTCGAGCTTTTTGTTGTAATTAAAGATTAGCTAAGTACAATTATTTACACAAAAGTGATTCTTGTCTTTCAAGTGTAGTTTATCTCAGTAAAGTTGGTTAAAATTGCATATTCAAAAAGATGAAAAGAGATACCGTAATATTTGACCTAATACAAAAGGAAAAGGAAAGACAGCAGCATGGCATAGAGTTGATTGCTAGCGAAAACTTTGTGAGCCCTCAAGTAATGGAGGCCATGGGATCTGTACTTACCAATAAATATGCCGAAGGCCTTCCTAAAAAAAGGTATTATGGAGGATGTGAAGTGGTTGATCAGGTAGAACAATTAGCCATAGATAGAGTTTGTGAATTGTTTGGAGCTGTTTGGGCAAATGTTCAACCGCACTCTGGAGCTCAGGCCAATGCAGCGGTTATGCTGGCTTGCCTTAAGCCAGGAGATAAAATATTAGGATTTGATTTGAGTCATGGCGGCCATTTAACCCATGGATCTACAGTGAACTTTAGTGGGAAATTATATGAACCTAGTTTTTATGGTGTAGAAGAAACCAACGGCCTCATCGATTTTGATAAAATCAGAGAAATTGCCCTAAAGGAACAGCCTAAAATGATTATTTGTGGAGCCAGTTCCTACAGCAGAGATTGGGACTATGCAAAACTTAGAAGTGTGGCTGATGAAGTAGGAGCCCTTTTATTGGCTGACATTTCTCATCCCTCGGGTTTAATTGCTAAGGGATTATTAAATAATCCGTTGCCTCATTGCCATATTGTAACAAGTACTACACATAAAACCCTAAGAGGTCCGCGTGGAGGAGTTATTATGATGGGACAGGATTTTGAGAACCCATGGGGTTTAAAAACTCCAAAAGGAACGGTTCGTAAAATGAGTGCTCTTTTAGATTCTGGAGTTTTTCCAGGAACCCAAGGAGGGCCATTGGAACATGTAATTGCAGCGAAAGCGGTTGCTTTTGGTGAAGCCTTAACCGATGAATTTAAAGACTACGGCGTTCAAGTAATGGCCAATGCCAATGCCTTGGCTAATGCTATGGTTAGTAGAGGTTATAAAATTATTAGTGGAGGTACAGATAACCATATGATGCTGATTGACCTGAGGCCTAAAGCAGAAGATCTTACAGGAAAACTTGCGGAAAATACCTTAGTGCGCTGTGATATAACTATAAATAAAAACACGGTTCCTTTTGAAACCAGAAGCCCATTCGTTACCAGTGGTATGCGTTTAGGAACGCCTGCAATAACCTCTAGAGGAATGAAAGCAGAACATATGGATGCTGTTGCAGAACTAATCGATGCTGCTTTAACCAATCATGATAATGAAGCAAAATTGGATGAAGTGACTGAACGAGTTCATGCGTTGATGGCTAATTTTCCTTTATATGCTTAAGCCTGGATGGCTTAAAAGAGTTAAGATTGTTCAAGCCATAGGAATTACATTCCTCGGTGCCTTTTTTATCTTCGATACACCGAATGCCATCTTGTTGGCTGGAGGAATTATTTCTATTCTGGCGTCTTTAGCAGAGTGGTTACTCACATACCTTATTCACCAAAGGCAGTTAAAGCCAATTCCACTTATTGCAGTCTTTCTCAAAATGACGATAATCATTGCGCTTGTTTTTAGAGGCTTGTTTCAGAATACAGATTTGAGCTTGACTTCTTTTATTGTTTTGCTTGGAGCAATTTTTTTAGCAGTCCTATTTCAACTATTTGTGGCTATTTATACCAAGAGAAATAAGGGGTAAGTAACTCTTTTACTTATTTTTTAAGGAGTTGAACAATGTTTTTCCATGAGGGGAAAAGCAATAAGAATCCGATCATTGCAGTTAAAAAAGCAGCAAATAGATCGAGGTATAAGGGATAGGCCATCTGTTGTACAGAGCTAAAAATACCTATGCCAGCAATTAGGAATAAGCCGAATCTAAGAATCGGAAAATCTCGCCATACAAAGGCCTTATTTATATATGAGCCTGCGATGCATAGTGAGGCAAAAGTGGACTGGGTAATTAAACATACTTGTGCCGAACCTAAAGCCCCATATTTAGGAATGAAAATGTAATTTAGAATGATGTTTATTGCCATGCTAATAATGGCAAAACTGCTCAATGTTTTGAGATGCTGTGCGGCAGTTAAATAAGTCCCAAAAATATGCACCAAGGCCATGGGTAAAAAGGAGGCCATGATGTAAATAAAAGTTCTGTTTGATTGAATATTATCACCTGTATGGTAGAGCAATTCCATGATTTGTGGCGCACAGAAATAGGCAAGTAACATTAAGGGGTATCCCACGGTTAAGATAATTTTTGAGCCGAGCAAAGCCAATTGGCTTGTGCTTTCTTTGGAGGATATGAGTTTGCTAAAATTGGGCAATAGGAGAGTGCTAAGTAAGGCGCTAAAAATGAGGGCTGCATCCAATAGGCGAAAGCTTTTTGCATAAACCCCCGCATCGGAAAAGGTATTCGGAGCTAATTCGCTAATCATATATGAATCCACTCGAGTGAATATGCTCATAATGAAGGCTAAGATGGCAAACCATTGTACCGATTGCCATACTTCAGCATAGGGTCTCTTTGGAGCGGCATCAGGCATTTTTTTGCTCCAGAAAAATCCTAAAAGTAATGCAATGAAATAACCAAATGTTTGAATACTAAAGAAAGCAATCATGCCTTCGAAACCATGAAATCCATAGAAGAAGATCCAAATGGCTCCGCCAATGATACTCACGGATCGATCCGTTACAGAAACGATAGCATCTCGCTTAAACTGGCGATGCCCTTGAAGGATAGCTCTAAAGAATAAAACAAAAGAGGCCAAAACTTGATTGGCAATAGCCAAGGCGATTAAAGGAGCTGCCCACGATTTGCCCCAAGCAAATACAAATATTAGGGCAATGTAAAAGAGAGAAAGAACCATTCTCCAAGCTAAAATTTGCTTTACATTGGTCTCTTTTTCTGCTGATATTCGGGTTGTGAGGTAATTGTTTAATCCCAGATCCAAGAGAATATTAAACATGAGGCAGAAATTAAAAATGACAAAGTATTTGCCGTAAAGTTCATCGCCTAGCTGAATTTGAGCCATGCGATCCACCCCAAAAATCCATAATGGCTTGATAAGGAAATTTAATCCCTGTAGCCAGAGCAAAGATTTTAGAAATGACTTTTGCACAGGCTCAAAGGTATAAAAAATACTCTTTCTATTTAATTGAAAGAGTATTGTTCTTATTCAACAGAGTTAGCAGAGCTCGCAGCTCTTTTTCTATCGTGTTCGTCTAAATGAATTTTTCTAAAACGGGTATTTTCAGGAGTAACCTCAACATATTCGTCGGCTTGAATGTATTCCATTGATTCTTCCAGAGTAAATGCTCTTGGTGGAGCCAACATGGAAATTCCATCTTTACCTGCTGCACGGAAGTTATCTAATTGTTTTGCCGTACATATATTTACAACTAAATCGCCGGGCTTTGCATTTTCTCCAATAATTTGACCACCATATACTTCGGCGCCTGGACGAATAAAGAAGTTCCCTCTATCCTTTAATTTATCCATAGAATAGATGGCTGCTTTACCAGTATCTTTACTAATAATTACTCCATTAAAACGTTTAGGCATATCGCCTTTGTACGGCTGATACTCGTAAAAACGCTGAGCCATAATGGCTTCTCCTTGAGTGGCTGTAAGCATTTGACTTCTCAATCCCATTAAGCCACGTGCAGGTATATAGAATTCTAAACGCATCATATCACCCTTAGGTACCATGCTCGTCATATCTCCTTTACGTTGACTCACTGCTTCAATGACTTTTCCGCTGTGGTGTTCTGGAACATCAACAGTAAGCGCTTCAATAGGCTCGTGTTTTTTGCCATTAATTTCTTTGAAAAGAACGCGGGGTTGACCTACTTGCATTTCATACCCTTCACGTCTCATTGTTTCCACAAGGATTCCTAAGTGAAGTACTCCACGACCATATACCATAAATTGATCTGCACTGGAGGTTTCTTCTACCCTCAATGCTAGATTCTTTTCGATTTCTTTTTGCAGACGCTCACGTATATGTCTGCTGGTAACAAATTTACCTTCTTTACCAAAAAATGGAGAGTTGTTAATGGTAAACAACATACTCATGGTTGGTTCATCAATCTTAAGGGTAGGTAAGGCTTCCAGTTGCTCAGGATCTGTAATGGTGTCTCCAATCTCAAAATCTTCAATGCCAGAAAATGCGCAAATATCTCCGGCGCTTACACTTTCTGCTCTAGTTTTTCCTAAACCACTAAAGACATATAGTTCTTTTACTCTTCCTTTTTTTGTGCTTCCGTCTCGCTTAACCATTCCTACGGGCATATTTTCTGCAATGGTTCCTCGTCTTACTCTACCTACAGCAATACGTCCTGTATAACTGCTAAAGTCTAGATTGGTGATTTGCAATTGCAAAGGCCCTTCTTCCACTGCTGGAGGGGGAACATCTTTTACAATGGTATCCATTAAGAAGGTTAAATCGCTGGTTGGGTTTTGCCAATCAGGACCGTACCATCCCATTTTACCACTTCCATATACCGTAACAAAATCCAATTGCTCTTCCGTTGCTCCAAGGTTAAAGAACAAGTCAAAAACAGAATCATGCGTTTGATCTGGCGTGCAATTTGGTTTATCTACTTTATTAATAACCACAACCGCTTTTTTGCCCAACTCTAAAGCTTTTTGCAATACAAAACGGGTTTGAGGCATGGGCCCTTCAAAGGCATCTACCAAAAGAAGAACACCATCAGCCATGTTTAAAACACGTTCTACTTCTCCGCCAAAATCACTGTGACCGGGCGTGTCAATAATATTGATTTTGGTGCCTTTCCATTCTACACTTACGTTTTTGGATAGAATGGTAATTCCACGTTCTCGTTCCAAATCATTGTTGTCTAAAATAAGATCTCCAGACTCTTGATTATCTCGGAATAAATTAGCTTGGTGTAAGATTTTGTCAACCAAAGTAGTTTTACCGTGATCTACGTGGGCGATAATGGCAATGTTGCGAATGTCCATGAGGCGTTTTAAAATTGCTGCAAAATTACGCCTAAACTTTGGTTTATTTTCTATTAATGTAAGAGGGGTGTTTACAAGTGAAATATCTCTTCGTTACAAGAGATATAGCTGCAAATTTATGATGGCCATGTGAATAGTTTATTCAGTGCTGTTGCCTTCATTTTTATGCTTATCCAACTTGATGATGCGATACCCAAAATAGATAAGAATCAAGCCAATTAATTCTGTTACAAAGAGCACATTTACATAACCCATTCTAGTAAAAGTGCCCCCAATACCTGGCAAAAGTCCGCCTATGGCAATGTAAATATTGCCCTTGAACCTTGCTTCCTTGTTGGTTTGCTTATAATATTTGAAAGCAGAATGTATGGCTCCTCCGACGAGGAAATAGAAGGAGTATATATTAATGATGGGTGAAAAATATCGAACCCATTTCCATGTAAATACCTTGCCTGTGAGTTTATAATCAAAATCACTTGGGATGGATATTGGGGTAAGAATAATGCAGACGGAACCGACAATAATGGCAGTGACAAAAAACCAGGTGGTAAAATCGGCCAGTTTTTTACTCATGAGCAGGTATACAGAACCTTGAGCAAGAGGAAATCCGCCCAGTAAGGCACCTACGATATACCAATATTTCAGATTAATTTCATTCCAGCCAAAGATAACATTGATGCTTTCAGCTAAAGTTCCTAATCCAAAGGTAAGTACTCCTATGGTCCACCATAAGAGGTACTGCGTCTTTCTATTTTTGTAATGCAGGTAAATTTCTCGGACAAAAAAGACCGAGAAAATAGTTGTGATGATAGGGATGTATTCGATGTAAGGTTTCATATTTTAAGAAGGAATTCGTTTCAATGCTTCTAATAGGTATCCCCAAAATTTTTGAACAGAAGATATTTGTGTGCATTCATCGGGGCTGTGGGCGCCTCGAATGTTTGGACCAAAGCTAATCATCTGCATATCTGGATAATTAGTCCCTAAAATTCCGCACTCAAGACCCGCATGACACGCATTTACATCCGCGGGTTTCCCAAAGAGCTCTTTGTATAATTCGCTCATCAGCGAAACAATGGCACTCTCAGGTTTAGGCTCCCAACCAGGGTATGTTCCGCTAAACTTTACGGTTCCTTTTAGTGGAGCAAAGCAAGCTTCAATGGCATTAGCTAAATCGATTTTTTCAGTATCTACTGAACTTCTGGTTAAGCACATAATAGTGAATTCCCCATCTTTTAAAATAACTCTAGCTAGGTTATTTGATGTTTGAACCAAATCTGCAATGCTCGGACTCATTCTATAAATACCCACAGGACAAGCATAAATGCTATTTAATAGATTCGTCTTAAAGTCTTCATTGCAAGCGGCATAAGCCATTTCAGGAGCTGGGTCTAAGGTGATTCCCAAATTGGTATCAGTTACGCCATACTCTGCTAATAGAGCATCTCCCAGCTCTGTAATAATTTCCTCAACAGTTCCTTGATCTGCATTTGCAAAAGCAATGATAGCCGAAGATTCTCTTGGAATAGCATTTCGCAGTCCGCCTCCATCAATGGCTATTAAATCTATAGCGCAAGACTTATTCAGGTTCCAAAGGATGCGATTCATGATCTTATTTGCATTCCCCAGGCCTTTGTGGATTTCCATTCCACTGTGTCCTCCTTGCAAACCTTTAACTCTTAAGGTGTAAGCAGGTAAGGCACTATCCACACTATCATAAGTGCCTGAGATGGTTACATCTACTCCTCCTGCGCAACCAATGGTCAAGTCCGTATCTTCTTCGGTATCTAGGTTTAGCATAATACTTGCATCCAGCAAACCACCTTTAAGACCTATTGCACCGGTCATCCCAGTTTCTTCATCAATGGTAAATAAGGCTTCTAATGCGGGGTGGGGGATATCTGTACTGCTCAAAACGGCCATAATAGCTGCCACTCCTATTCCATTATCTGCTCCTAGAGTGGTTCCATTGGCCTTTACCCAATCTCCATCTACGAGCATATCTATTCCTTGTGTTAAAAAGTCAAAGTCAGTATCGTTATTCTTTTGATGAACCATATCCAAATGGCTCTGCATCACTACCGTTTTTCGGTTTTCCATTCCTGCAGTGGCTGGTTTCTTAATAATCACATTTCCAACTTCATCCACCATAGTTGGAAATCCCAAACGTTCGCCAAAGTCTTTGGCAAAGGCAATCACTCGTTCTTCTTTCTTGCTGGGACGTGGAACGGCATTTAAATCGGCAAAATGGTTCCAAAGGGAATTAGGTTCTAAATTTCTTACTGCTTGACTCATTACTAACAAAGGTACAATCGGTAGCGGAAAAATTTAATCAGGGATTGCTTTACTTTTATTCAGTCTGATGACTAATCTTAAGTGGCTGGATCTCAAATATTGTATGCGCAAGCTGCGAATGTTGTTTTAGGGAAACTCTAGTCTTCCTTCTCAACCGGAGGCATGTATGTTTTTGTAAAATGACACCATTCACAGCTGTCCTTGCCACAACCTTTTGGGAAATTTGGAGCATTTAAACCTTCATTGGCACGCAGGGCAAGGGTTTCTATGAATTCAAAATCTTCTTGGTCCAACGAGTGTGACAGTACCTCCATCTCCGAGTTCGTTGGACTAATTACATCAAGTTCTATTCGGTTTAGTATCCATGTCGGATTTTGTTTTACTAAAATATAGGCATAAATGGCGGCCTGAACCCAATATGAATTATCGGAAATATTGAATGGGATGTTCTTTCTAGCTTTTGCTCCAGGAGTTTTGAATTTCTTTTTGGATCCGTTTAAGGAACCTGATTTATAATCCGTTACAACAAAGTTGTTTCTGTTTCCATTCACTTCGGTGAAGTGAACCTTGTCAACTTTTCCTTTAAAAGGAACTCCAGCAATTTGTCCATCAAACTGCATCTCTGAAAAAGTATTTATATGATCGTACATCTCAGGTACTCGTTTATCAAAATACTTACTCAGAACTTTTTCACCTTCGATAAGTTTTAGTTTATACTGCTCTTCGGAGACCAATCCTCTTTGGGTATACCAATGTTCTTTAAAGTGCTGAATAAAGGTCTCTTTATCCATTTTTTCTTCATGGTTAATCCATCGTAAATTCAGCTTTTCCAAGGCCTTGTGAACGGCATTTCCATGAGCCATATACACATTTCCTGCGCTTGGAATACTCAGTAATCTAGTGTAATAGAATTCATTTTCGCATGAAAGAAAAGAGCTCAATGAGGAGGGGGAAAATACATAATTCTCAATTTTATTCTGTATCCAATTTTTATCTGAGGTTATTTTATTGCCTGGATTACTCACCAAGAGTTTAGTAATGTTCTGCAGAAGAGCTTCGCCATTGGCATTTGCTTCATAGGTTTCCATATCCGCTGTTAACTCTGCTTTCCCCTTAAAAGGCCTACCTATATCGGAACTATACAAATACACCCCCTTTTTTGCTCTGGTTAATGCAACGTACCAAAGTCTGCGTAATTCGTGCAATGCTTTGGTTTCTTCAACTAAACTATTTGGATCGGCTAGTTGCGAATGTGTGCTTAAGTGATTGTTGAAAAGACTTATTAATCCAAGGTCTCTTTTCTTGCTTTTTGCAAAGCCTTTCTCATCTACATTTATCACAAACACATGCTCAAATTCTAAACCCTTAGATCCGTGCATGGTGAGCAGTTTAATGCTTTCTTTACTGCTTAAGACCGGATAAATAGGTACTGGAATTTGATAAGTAATGTGTTCGATTATTTGCCTAAGATGAAACTCCATGTTCTCAAATGGATGATTCTTGCTAGACTCTTCAATAAACTTTAAAAATGAGTAGAGTACTTGTAAATTGTGTTTGGAGTTTTTGGAGCGAATTGCTCGTTTTACAAAGCCTAAATCGGTATTTACTTTTTGTATAAATTCTGGCGCGGACATGGAACCCCATTCCTTTTGCAAATCGAGGATGGTTTTAGCTAAAGGTGCAAAATTTGGCTTGAACATATCTAATGTTGCATCAGAATCATTGAGCAAACTCTCTATAATATGAGTGGTTTTATTCTCCTCCCAAGTATAAAACAGCTTTTGAATCTCAATGGTATCCATGTCTGTAGTATGCAGTAATTTGAATAACTCTACTCCTGCAGTATTTGGCTTATTGCTTTCTCTGCTGAAATAACTTAACCAAAGTATAATTTCTGTTATGTTTTGTTCCTTTAAAATATCAATGGGTTTCACCAACTCATAGGTCATATCCGATGCAGAAAGGATGTTTGCCAGTTCAAAAAGAGCATAGTTTTTACTCGCCAAAACGGCAATCTCTTCGGGGTTCACTCCCTCAGCAAGCAGAACTTTTATTTTTTCACAAACAGCGGTAAATTGTTTCTCACTCGAGTCGCATTCATAAAAGACGGGACTTTGGTTTTGCTCAGCAAAAGTACCTGAGGCAATCAAATTTTTACTCACACCTGGAATGGTGGAGGCCAGTCGATCAGAATTATGTTGGATATACCTACTTGAAGCCTGTAAAATGGCCTCGCTACTTCTGTAATTATTAACTAAACTAATCATTTGCAGTTGGCCCTTGTATTTTTCGTAATAGGCCTGCATATTCCCTACATCGGCTCCTTGGAATGAGTAAATGCTTTGATCATCATCACCCACCACGAAGCAATTGGGATTATCCTCAAAAAAACTTAGGAGCTGATAAAGGATTTCGCTCTGCAATGGGTTGGTATCTTGAAATTCATCCACTAGAATATACTGATAGTGTTCTTGAACCATCATGAGTAATTCTTCATTGGATTTCATTGCTTCAGAAGCCCAAACCAGTAAATCGCTAAAATCGGCATAGTTTAGTTCTTGTTTTCGCTTTTCGTAAATCGTATGAATTTCGCTTGCGGCTTTTAGCTTTTCCCATTTGTTAAGTTTTATCTCTCTTATTTTTGGGTTAATATCTCCTTTTTTGTTTTCCCCTCTATTGACTTTATATAAATCTTCGGGGAAAGCAATTTTGTAGTTTTCATCATTGCTTAATTTATCCAACTCAATTTGTATGGTTTCTGAGCTGATATTGTTCTCTGTTAAGGCATAAAACAATCGTTCTAAATCAGCAATGGGATTGCCATTATTATTGCCATTTTCCTTTTCGGACTGCAACACAGATGCATGCCAAGGGTTGTTCAATGGCAAACCTAATTGAATTTCTTCAATGAGTTTCTTTCGTGTGAGATCATCCATCACATTGAAGATTTTGTCCTCAAAGAAAGAAGGGTAACTATCAATAATGCGTTTGCACAAACTGTGAAAAGTATGAATGTTTACTTTATATGCTTCGTCACCTATAAAAGTGATGAGCCTTTTACGCATTGCGCTAACTCCTGCTTCAGTATAGGTAAGGCATAAAATGTTATTCGCTTGGGTATCTGTCTTTAAAAGAATATTGCAAATTCGCGCTGCTAGAATTTCTGTTTTACCAGTTCCAGGACCTGCAATAACCATAACAGGACCTTCCATGCAATTGACCGCATGTTTTTGTTCCGTATTTAATTTTTCGTAGCGTTCAGCAAAGACAGTTGTATCCACATTACAATTATAAAACAAGCGAGTTTCATAATGAATTCTTGTGAATAAATAAGGTGTTTTATTTTTAAAATTTAGATGATGAACGCTGCGAAAAGGAATAAAATATAAGTGCTAGGACTAAAATCCACAATCGCAACCAGATTTAGGTTTTGATTTGCCTCCCTTGCTTGCACAACAGGACCCCAAGCCAATGGTTAGGAGTATTCCAAGAAGAAAGATAATGCGTTTCATTGTGGGCAAATTTACAAATATTAACGCTAAAAAAGCCATAAAATTGCAGTGTTAATGGAATTGCTTAATATTTTTAGTGACGGACTTGATTTCCTTTTGCATCTCAATGACTATTTGGATGGCTGGATCAAGGATTACGGGGTTTGGTTGTATGGCATACTTTTCTTAATTGTTTTTGTAGAAACGGGCTTAGTTTTTATGCCCTTATTGCCCGGAGATTCCTTGCTGTTTGCTGCAGGAGCTTTGGCTGCAAGACAACCCGATGAATTTAATATTATGATCATTATTCCACTGCTAATTACAGCTGCATTACTTGGTGACAATACCAACTATTTTATTGGTAAAAAAATAGGGGTGCGCATCTTCGATTTAAACTGGAAGCTACTCAAGAAAGAGTACCTCGATCAAACCGAGGCATTTTACGAAAAGCATGGAGGCAAAACCATCATTATGGCTCGTTTTGTTCCCATTGTAAGAACCTTTGCCCCCTTTGTGGCCGGCATGGGAAGCATGAAATATCGGAAATTTATTGCATATTGCATCAGCGGTGCAGTGCTATGGGTGGTAAGTATTAGTGTTTTAGGCTACATATTTGGGCATAATGCTTGGGTAAAAGAGCATTTTGAAATTGTTGTTTTTGCAATTATTGGCATCAGTCTTCTGCCTATTTTATTTCAAGTGGTTAAACAAAAATTCATTAAATAATTTATGGTTCGCTTAGGATTAGTTGGGTTTCCGGTGGCACATAGTAAATCTCCCGAAATTTTCAAAGGCTTTTTTGAAGAAAGCCAAATTTTAGGCAGGTATGATTTAATAGAACTTCCTACAAAAGCAGAAATTGAACAATTCTTTGCCTATGATATTTTTCAGTATCAAGGATTGAATGTTACCATTCCCCATAAATCCATTCTCATTGAAAAAATGGATGAAGTATCACCAGAAGTCAAAGAAATTGGGGCTTTAAATACAATTGCAATTAGAGATAATAAGCTTTTTGGATACAATACGGATGTATATGGCTTTATGAAAACCATGATGCCCTTGGCCAAAACATCAAAAAAAGCCCTTATTTTTGGAACAGGTGGATCTTCCAAGGCTGTTCGTTATGTGCTCAATGCATTAAAAATACCCTATTCTTTTGTGAGCAGAAAACCACTGGAAAATCAATTTGCCTACTCAGATATAAATAAAGCCGTTTTATCCGAATATGACCTTCTTATCAACTCGACTCCCTTGGGCATGGAACCCTTGACCAGTAATGCAGTTGAGATACATTATCCTTCCATTTCGGAAAACCATACCTGCATAGATTTAGTTTATAATCCCATGAAAACGAAGTTTTTAAAACGATGTGAAGCGCAAGGTGCAGCTATTTTTAATGGCGAGGAAATGTTGCGTGAGCAAGCCTTTTTCTCATTCAATTTATTCGTCCAATGAAAAGATATCCATTCATAGTAGCCTTTTTGCTGGGTGCATGCTGCGGCTTACCTCAAAAAAGAAAAATAGCCGTTAATGGCCAAAATGCTTTATTTGAAGACATCTACTTGGAAGATGCCAGCAGTGACGATACATTCGAAGATATAGACCAAATAGAGAGTGAAGATTTATGGGAATCAGCTGTGGTAGAATCGAACTGGTTTAAATTGCATAAGGCAAGTGAGAATAGATATTGGTCCTTGAGCCATACCGATTTAAAACTGCATTTAGATTTTGAAAAACAGGAAATCATTGGAACGGCAATTTTAGATTTGAGCCCCGTCTTTTACACTCAAGACAGCCTTATTCTAGATGCTAAAAAATTAAAAATAGGATCAGTGAAAGATGCAATCAATGGGGAGCATCTTCCCTTTAGATATGCTTTAGACTCGATGCGTATCATCATTTACTTAAAAAGAGCCGTCTCCAGAAATCAATCCTTTAAAATTAGCATCGATTACAGCACCTCACAGAAAGAAAAAAGAAATCGAAATAATGGAGCGATAGCTGGCGACGATGGCTATTATTTCATAAATGCTAATTTACAAAGAAATATCCCACGTCAATTTTGGACCCAAGGAGAAACAGAAAGCAATTCCAGATGGTTTCCTACCATAGATGCGCCCAACCAAAAACACAGCCAGCGTATAGAAGTGACAGTGCCAGACACCATGAAAGTATTAAGCAATGGTAAAAGGATAGGAGAAACGTTAGAGAAGGGTTTAAAGACCGTTATTTGGGAACAAAGTAAGGCGCATGCCGTGTATTTGACTATGCTAGCAGTTGGAAATTGGGCTATAGTAAAGGATCAATGGAACGGAATACCTGTTCATTATTGGGTAGAAAAAGCATATGAAAAAAGCGCAAAAGATATTTTTGGAAATACTCCAGAAATGATTCAGTTCTTTAGTGATTACACCGGCATCTCATACCCGTGGGACAAGTACAGTCAAGTAGTTGTGCGAGACTTTGTGAGTGGAGCTATGGAAAACACATCGGCAACCGTGCATATGGAAGGCCTTCACCAATCCAAAGGAGATTTATTGGACAATAATTTAGAAGACTATATCAGCCACGAGCTATTTCATCAATGGTTTGGCGATTATGTTACTGCCGAGTCTTGGGCTAATATCACCTTAAATGAAAGCTTTGCAACATATGGCGAATACTTATGGAAAGCACATAAATATGGGGCAATAGCAGCAGATGAAACGCTGAATGGCTTTAAAACGAGTTATGCCAATTGGGGAGCGTTTACCGGGAATACACTGCTCAGACACAATTATAAAACAACCAATGATGTCTTTGACGTAACCTCCTATCAAAAAGGGGCTCTAATACTGCATGCGCTCCGTCATGAAGTAGGAGAGGAAGCCTTTAAATCATCCATCGGTTTATATCTTAAAAGATACGCCTTTGACAACGCCGAGGTAGATCAGTTGCGTTTGTGTTTTGAAGAAGTGACCGGCAAAGATTTGGCCTGGTTTTTTGATCAATGGTACAAAAGATTTACCTATCCCAATTACGAGGTTTCGATAAAGAAAGATAGCCTATATCACATGTTGCTTTATCAACCAGCAGGAGCATTTTCATTTGCGTATGGGAAAATGGATGTGCAGTACTCCATACAAGGGAAAGTACAGAATGCAAGCTTCCGAGTAGATGAGCCTTTAGTCCGTTTTGATTTTGGGCTATTGGAGCCCGATTGGCTCATTGTAGATCCTGAGAATTATGCCATAGGAAATATAACTTACCCCGTCTCTAATGATGGTATTTTAGATTTCAAAAAGGTCTATTTAGCCTTTGTTAATGCCAGTACACCCAGTGCAAAATCCAACCTTTGGGCAGAGTACGAGAAACTCACAGAAACAGAGCAGAGCACAGGCAATTTTGCCTTAAAAGACTCCCTTCGAATTCTTATGATGAAAGATGCCATGACCAGTAAAAGTCAATACCTGGCGCAAAATGTACTATTTCCTTATTTTAACAGCATCAGCGATCCTAAAATAGGAGCGGCCATTGGATTAGAGTTTATAGATTCCGTGGCGAGAGATCAAACCAATCCATCAAGAATCAGAAGCCAGTGTTTTTCTATAGTGGCCGATCTTTCCAAAGACTCAAATTATATATATTCTTTTATCAAAGACCCCAGCATTTGGGTTTCAAATGCAGCTATAAGCCGCATTTGGGATAAGGCTAAGCTAAGAGAGAACATGGCAGAAGGCTTAAATAATCCTGAGATAGACGTGGCTAAACGATGGTTTATACAAAGTTTATACGTTTTGGAGACTGGCAATGAGACCTTTGAACACTTCACAAGGCTTAAAAAACATCCGTTCTTCGGTGAAATTGACCTGCCCGCTTTAATGCAAGATGTATTCATGTATTCGAATAATCTCAGTGCATTTATCAATGAAATACGTGTACGAAAAAATAAGTCAGTGACTGCTTCCGCCTTACTTGGAATAAAAGAAAGGCTAAAACAAATGAAAAGGAATCCATCGGATACACCGGATTTAGCGGCAGAAATAAGCCTTTTAGAAGAGCAAAAAGAGGACTTAGAAAGTCAATTAACTGAAAAGTAAAAATGCACGAATCTCCTCCGGTTATTTTAAGATTTTGTATTGGCCTGAGTCAATAAATAGCTTTTAATAAATGGCCAAAGCTCACCATCCATCACATTTTGAACATTGCTTGTTTCTTCAGAGGTGCGCACATCTTTAACCAGTTTGTAGGGATGAAATACATAATTCCGTATTTGAGAACCCCATTCTATTTTCATTTTTCCATCCTCAATTTCAGCTCTTGCCTCGTTCCTTTTGGCAATTTCAAGCTCATAAAGCCTTGATTTTAGCATTTGCATAGCCCGCTCTCTGTTTCCCAACTGACTTCGCTCAATCTGGCATACAACCACAATGCCTGTGGGTATATGCGTGAGTTGCACCTTGGTTTCCACCTTATTTACATTTTGACCACCGGCACCTCCACTTCTGGATGTATGGAAGTCAATATCTGCAGGTTTAATGTCTATTTCAATCGTATCATCAGCCATGGGATAAACGTATACACTGGCAAACGAGGTATGTCTCCGGGCGTTGCTATCGAAAGGAGAAATTCGAACCATCCGATGAACCCCATTTTCACTCTTTAAAAATCCAAAAGAAAAATCTCCCGTAATTTCTAAGGAAACAGATTTAATTCCGGCAACTTCGCCGTCTTGCCTCTCCAATTCCGATACTTTAAAATTGTTCTTTTCTGCGAACATGATGTACATCCGATGCAGCATTTCAGCCCAGTCGCAACTCTCCGTTCCACCAGCACCCGCATTAATCTCCACAATACAGCCCAGCTTATCTTCTTCACTTTGGAGCATGTTTCGAAATTCTAAATCCTTTAGAAGAGCAAGCGCCTTTTTTTCGGCTGCATTAACCTCCTCATCGGAGGCTTCACCTAAACTAGAGAATTCAAGAAGTATTTCAACATCTTCAACGGCTGCATTTAGTTCAGCATAACAGTCCGTCCATATTTTTTTATTTTTTATCTTTTTTAAATGCTTCTCAGCTTTCTTAGAGTCATCCCAGAATGTAGGGTCTAAAGTTTGAGATTCTTCATCGGCTATTTCAGCCAGTTTCCTATCAATGTCAAAGATACCCCCTCAAAGCCTCTAAGCGGCCTTTTATATCTTTCAAATCGTCTGCATTCATGCTGCAAATTTAATGCGTTTTCAATCACTTTTAACTTTTATTCCCTTGGATATTTCTAAAGGAGAAATATTTAATTGAGGCATTCTATCCTTTAACAGGGAGCTCCTTTTATCTAAAGAGTCAAAAAAAAGCCCTAGCAAAGGAAGAGGTATTCTCCGTGCCAGGGCTTTGCGTATTCGATGGACTCGTGTTTTACCAGATTTTTACTCGGTCTTCTGGTTTTCTGTACATTTTGTCGCCTTCCTTAACCTTAAAAATATCATAGAAAACATCCATATTACTTGGAGGACCTACAGCTCTGAAATAACCTGGAGAATGAGGATCTGTCTTTAATCTATTTTCCAGCTCTCCATCTCTCATTTTACCTCTCCAAATGGTACACCAGCTCATGAAGAAGCGCTCTTCAGAGGTATATCCATCAATGAGGGCCGGTATTCCATTTCGTTTATTGGAAATTTGGAGCGCATCAAAAGCAGAATTTATGCCACCCAAATCACCAATGTTTTCACCCAAGGTAAATTTACCATTTACAAACTGTCCCGGAAGGGCCTCATACTTGTCAAACTGAGCAGCTAGGGCCTCTCCTTTAGCTTTAAATTGTTTTAAGTCCTCCTCAGTCCACCAGTTGTTTAAGTTTCCATCGGCATCGTATCGTGCACCTTGATCATCAAATCCGTGTGAAATTTCATGGCCAATAACCGCTCCAATTCCACCAAAGTTTACTGCTGCATCAGCGCGGTAGTCAAAGAAAGGAGCTTGTAAAATTGCTGCCGGAAAAACAATTTCGTTGTAAACAGGATTGTAGTAGGCATTTACGGTTTGCGGACTCATGCCCCATTTGGTTTTGTCCACCGGCTTACCAAAATCTTTAAGGTTATCAGCAATTCTCCACTTATTTAAAGCAATTCGGTTAGTGAAATAGGTTCCCCCCTCTTCTGAAGTTTTCAATTTCATTTCAGAATAATCTTTCCATTTATCCGGGTATCCAATTTTAACGGTTATGGCTTTCAGTTTCTCTACTGCTTTTACTTTGGTTTCAGAACTCATCCAATCCACTGCATTAATTCGAGCTTCATAGGCAGTTTTTAAATCGGCTACCAATTGAACCGCTGATGCCTTAGCAGCTGGTGGGAAATACTTATCTACGTACAACTGTCCTAAAGCTTCGCCCAAAGCACCATTTGCTGCCGCCAGAGCTCTTTCTTTAATGGGTCTCTGCTCTGGAGTTCCTCTTAAAAATTTGCCGTAAAAATTAAAGTTTTTTCGGTCTAAATTCATATCTAACATGCCGGCACTTCCATTAATTTCGTTCCAAAGTAGATATTTTTTCACCAGTTCGATTTGATCATTATTGGCCATTTTAGATAACTGATGCAAGAGCGTCGTATCGCCTAAAATAATGCGATCAGTCTTTAGATTTTGCAATTCCAGATATCCTTTAATATCAAACTGAGGGAACATTGCAGCTACTTCTTCTACCGTTCTTGGATTATATCTGTTGTACGGGTTTCTTCGCTGTTCTTTGGTCATTTTAGCTTCGGCAAGTTGCTTTTCAAAAGCGAGTATTTCAGCTCCAATATTATCATATCCTTCAGGGTAGAAATGGCGGAACATGGTTTGAACAAACTTTACATAAGCAGCTCTTATTTCAATTCCACGCTCAGAATTATCAAAATAGTAGTCTCTGTCTGGCAATCCCAAGGATCCACCACCCATATATACCACGTATTCTTCACTATTTTTTATATTTGGACCAACACCAAAACCAATCATTGGATTGCCCCCTTGATCCATGTACTTTTTACTGTAAGAATCTATATCCTCCATGGAGGATAAAGCACTAATTTCCTCTAGATAAGGGATTAATGGCTCAATGCCATCGGCATTTCTTTTTGCAGTATCCAAGTATCCTTTAAATATAGTTACCGCTTTTCCTTGGGCAGATTCTGGTCCATATTGCCCTCCTTTTATGGCCATCTCCAGAACGGTAAAGGTTTGGGCATCCGCCTTTTTGCGCAATTCATCAAAACTGCCCCATCGTCCTCGATCTGCGGGTATTTCCGTTTTTTTCATCCATAAGCCATTTACAAAATCATAAATATCATCTGCTGGATTTACAGAATGATCAAAATGTTCCAATTGTAGGGCACTATACCCCTCACTTTTCTTTATTTCCAATTTTTCGGAGTCTTCTTTTTTAAATATCCCGCATGATGCCAAAATTATAATGGCTGGAATCCAATACCTTTTCATAATGGCAAAAGTAATGTTTTTATGGAATTGCTGCTTCTTTAGATGTGGGGATGTAGAAAAGGTATTAAAATAAAAACAATCATATATTGTTTTGGCACGCTATTTGTTATTTAGATATCCGGTTGGCTTGAGTAACTAACCAAAGTTAAAAATTCGAACAGGCTTGAGAACCCTGTTCTGAAAGTGATTTTTAATTGAGTATTTTGTAAAACTCCACCGCAAGGTGGAGTTTGTTTTTTTAGCCCTTTTTTCATTTCTTATTTTAAAGCCTAAACTGTTAATTTTTAGTGTCTTACATTATTGATGTTTCCATTAATTGGCATGAGCTTCCTCTACTTTGTTTTGGAGATAAATAAGAAATAAAGCCGTGTTTTAAACGCACTAGGCGCTCCTTGTATAGGAAAAAATATCAGATTGTCCAGTATATCAAATTCATCTGGAAAGACACAATTCCAGTTTAGAATATAAAAATAGCTGTAAAGATGATGTATTTTTGTCCAGTGAGTTTAAAAGTGGTGCATCTGAACGCAAGTTCTTCGGGAGGAGCATTTCAGGTGGCCCAAAGGCTTCACTCAGCAATGCGCAATCAGGGTTTAGATAGCCATCATATTGTTTTGAGCGGCCCGCCAAGTAAAGAGTATACAACCTGGGCTGATACGCTGCTGAAAAGATTCTATGTCCTTTTTCTGCATCTGTTGGAAAAATTGGACTTCCTCAGATTTGATAGAAACAAAATATTGAGATTTAAATTTTCTCACGGTCTTACCGGAGTGAGTATCCTAAAGCACCCTCTGGTAAAGGATGCAGATGTTATTCATCTTCACTGGATTAATAAGGGATATATTTCTCTTAGGGGAATAGAGGAAATGCTAAAAAGTTCAAAAAAAATAGTTTGGACCAGTCACGATTTATGGCCTTACTCCGGCGGTTGGTATCATCTCGAGTCTGAATATCTAGGGGGTGCTTCTATTGGAAAACGTCTTGCAGCACTCTCCAAAAGAGTAAAGGAACAGCAAGAAAGCATCTGGGGTACAGGGCAAATTCAGTTTATTGCTCCAAGTAATTGGTTAGCTGATAGAGCAAAATCATTAATGCCAAAGGTCAAAGTTAATGTCATCCCAAATGGCTTAGATATCCATAAATTTAAGCCCAATGCCCGTGCTAATTTAAGAGAAAAATTAGGGTTTTTGGAGGACACATTTATTTTAGTTTTTAGCGCAAGCAATCTTAAAGACTCCAATAAGAACATTAATGACTTTATAAAGATTGTTAATTTTCTGGCGAAAGAAGATAAGAATATTGGAGTAATTCTAATGGGTTCCCGGGCTGTAGATATAGAAATAGACAAATCGGTTAAAACCTACTTTACAGGATATGTGGAAGAAGTGGATGAGTTGGTTTCCTATTATTCCATTTCAAATGCATATGTTTCAACCAGTTTGATGGAAACGTTTCCTACTACAATTATGGAAAGCCATACGTGTATGCTGCCTGCATATGGGTACAAGGTGGGCGGAGTGCCAGAAATGATTGGCGAGGATTATCTCGCAGAACGTGGAGATTGGGAATCCCTTGCTTCAAAAATTCTGCATTTCAAGCATCTCTCCAACTCCATGAATATTCGTGAGGCTCTCCTGGAGGAAGCTCGGAAAAAATATGACATTCAAATCATAGCGAACCATGTGATTGAACTGTATTCGATAGATTAATTTCTGATCAGTGATTCTATTTCTGTATTGTACTTTTTTTAAGAAGAAAAGCAGGAGATTTTAAGGAGGAGTTTCGCTTCGCTCTAATCATGCCAAAAATCCTCGCCTTTGGAGGCTATTTATCTATTTTTAGATTCTTTTACAGATCCCGTCATATTATGTTCATTAGAATGTGATAAAGAATTTATCTTTGCCCCCATTTATGGCTTTTGAGAAGGAAATAGAGATACGAAAAACATTCGGTATTATTTCGCACCCCGATGCGGGTAAAACAACGCTCACGGAGAAATTACTCCTTTTTGGAGGTCAAATCCAAACTGCAGGAGCAGTTAAAAGCAATAAAATTGAGAAGTCGGCCACCAGTGATTTCATGGAAATTGAGAAGCAGAGAGGAATTTCTGTAGCAACGAGTGTCATGACTTTTGAGTACAAGGGAAAACGAATCAACATACTTGATACTCCCGGTCACAAAGATTTTGCAGAAGATACGTACCGGACTCTCACCGCTGTAGATAGCGTAATTCTTGTGATTGACTGTGTGAAAGGGGTAGAGGCCCAAACAGAGCGTCTCATGGAGGTTTGTAGAATGAGAAATACCCCCGTGATTTGTTTTATCAATAAATTGGATAGGGATGGAAAAGATCCCTACGATTTATTAGAAGAGCTGGAAGAGAAATTAAATATTCAGGTGCATCCCATGAGCTGGCCCATTAGCATGGGAAGAGATTTTAAGGGCGTTTACCTTCTGCCGGATAAGAGTTTGAACCTTTTTGAGAGCAATAAGCAAAAGAAAGCAGATGAATATTTGAAAATTGAAGACTTATCTGATGAAAAACTCGATTTGCATGTGGGGGACAAAAATGCCAATCAACTCAGAGAGGATGTTGAATTGGTGGATGGAGTTTATGGTGAACTAAATAAGACAGATTATCTAGAGGGCAGAGTTGCTCCTGTTTTTTTTGGTAGTGCTTTAAACAATTTTGGTATTCAAGAAATGCTGGACACCTTTATTCAAGTTGCTCCAAGTCCAAGATCAAGGCATACAACCACAGGAGAAGTAGCGCCTACCAATAGCAAGTTTAGTGGCTTTGTTTTTAAAATTCATGCAAATCTAGACCCAAAACATCGCGATAGAATTGCTTTTTTACGCGTGTGTAGTGGAGAATTTGAGCGCAACACCAATTACGCGCATGTTCGCTTAGGTAAGAAAATAAAATTTAGCAATCCCTACACATTTTTAGCCAGCGACAAAGAGGTTGTAGAAAAAGCTTATCCCGGCGATGTAGTGGGATTGTACGATACCGGAAATTTTAAAATTGGCGATACCTTGACTACAGGGGAGTCTATGTTTTATAAGGGTATCCCAAGTTTTAGTCCAGAGATTTTTAGAGAGCTTATTAATTTAGATCCCATGAAAAGCAAGCAATTAGAAAAAGGGATTCAACAATTAACAGATGAAGGCTTGGCAAGTATGTTTACCCAAGAGCCCGGGAGTAGAAAGTTTATTGGAACAGTAGGAGAGCTTCAATTTGAAGTGCTTCAGCATCGCTTAGAGCATGAATATGGCGCAAAATGTCGTTTTGAGCATCGCAATATTCACAAAGCCTGCTGGCTTCATGGCGATAAAGGCATCTTGGATGATTTCATGAAGTTTAGGCAATCCAATATGGCCTTAGATAAAGATGGAAAGCCTGTTTTTTTGGCAGAAACAGCCTTTATCTTGCAAACGAGTATAGCAAATAATCCAGAAATAGAATTTAAAACGACCAGTGAGGTCATGGCTGGAGACTAAGGGAAACCAATGGTATTATTTGGATGTAAGAATACCGTTTTATTTACTGGCTTTTACTCCAAACAACAGCCGTGCGCTGCGCATGGGCAAAGTCTGATCCGTTCACCTCTTGATTGCCATCTAGTCCACCAATGATTCCAATTTCTTGGCAATCTTGGTTAATGACTTTAGCTGACTGAGCGGCATCACAAAAGCCAATATCAAATACATATACCCGTTCTCCTTGAAACTGGTACTCATACACTTTTGCCCCTTTATCGCATGTTGTTTTCTCAAACGCGAGGATGCGTTCTTCGATACAACTTGGAGGAGGTGTTATCCTATTTTTTTTCTGGCATGAGGTAAACCCAAAAACAGTAAAAAAAAGAGATAGGTATATGACGTATTTCTCTGACACTTCTTAAACAATAATATGACTTTTTGGGGAGAAAAACAAATTTTATTGTATCTAATATGCGCTTAAAATGAACTTAAGTGATTGATTTACTGAGAATAGCCAGTCAATGCACCCTTTGTGCAGAGCGATTGCCATTGGGCGCCAATCCTGTGTTTTCTGCGGCAAAATCGAGTCGAATATTAATTGTAGGTCAGGCGCCAGGCTTGGCGGTTCATCGTTCTGGAATTCCCTGGGATGACAAAAGTGGATCAAATTTGAGGGATTGGCTAGCTGTTGACCAAGCACAATTTTACAATCCTGATGTTTTTGGTATTGTTCCTATGGCCTTTTGCTATCCCGGAAAAGGGAAGTCAGGAGATTTGCCCCCTTCTAAGGAATGTGCACCCCAATGGCATCAAAAGTTTCTTGCTGAAATGAAGCAGCTGGAATTGATTTTATTAATAGGAAAGTTCGCCCAAGATTATTATTTGCCCTCAGATAGAAGCACCTTGACCGAGCGGGTTAGGAATTATAAAAAATACCTGCCGGAATACTTTGTTTTGCCCCATCCATCTCCAAGAAATAATATTTGGCAGGCAAAAAATGAGTGGTTTAAAGCCACTGTTTTACCCGAGCTAAAAAATAAAGTACATCAACTTATTTCCTAACCATTTTGAAGTGAGGAATCTCGCATTCGTAGAAACGTTCCCCTTCGGCCACAAAGCCATGTTTTGCATAAAATTTCATGACTTGTTCTTGCGCATGTAAATAGACCACCGCATCTTTTTTGCAACGTTCTAAACATTCTCTGAGTAAAGCATCTCCAACTCCTGCTCCTCTATTCTCAGCCAATACAGCAAAGCGTTCCAGTTTAGTCCCATGAGCGGTCTTTCGAATGCGTGAGGTGCCTAGCGGCCGGTCTCCATCTAATGCGAGCAAATGAGTACTGCTGTCTTCAAACTCATCATATTCCTCTGCAGCGCTTACCTCTTGTTCTACTACAAAAACTTTTCGACGTATTTCAAATGCATCCAGCATTCGTTTGCCATTTTTTATCTCTTCAACTTTCATGAGCCAAACCCTATTATTTTTCGAACTTCTTTGAGTGTTTTTGCACCACTGACATGCGCTTTTTCTTTGCCCAATTGAGCAATGCTGTTTAGTTTTTTTGTATCTCCAACTAGGCCCAAAATAGCGTCCCTTTTTGGAGCAATAAATGCCTCCATATCTTTGGCTAGCTGGCCTTTAAAGTCTCCGTATCTAATGGATGCTTTGGCGTGTTCTTCCTCGAAAAACAAACGCGTTTCATCCGTGCTTACCAATGCCATTAAATCAAATAAATTTTTGATTTCAGGAGACATTTCAGAATGAGGTGCACTTGGCCCTGCATCTGTTTTGGCTCGTTTAATCTTCTTCTCCAAGGTTTTTGCATCATCACATAAATAAATGCAATCTGCCTCGCCCGCACTCTTACTCATTTTACCTGTTCCGCTTAGCCCAGGAACTTTAACCAATTTATTATCAAAGTTAAATGCCGTTGGTTCAGCAAAGTACTCGGTATCGTAAATGCGATTGAATCGATTTCCAAAGGTTCGAGCCATTTCTAAATGCTGTTCCTGATCTTTACCTACTGGAACTTTTGTTCCATGATGAATCAAAATATCTGCAGCCATTAAAACAGGGTAGGTAAGGAGTCCCGCATTAATATTATTTGGATTGTCTTTTATTTTATCTTTAAAGCTAGTTACTCTTTCTAGCTCGCCCTTATACGCGTTCATGGCCATAAAGAGGTATAATTCAGCTGTTTCGGGTAAATCGCTCTGCAGGTATATCGCGCATTTTTCTGGGTCAAGCCCAAGCGCAATGTACTCTGCCAGCACATGTAAGGCATTTTTTCGAAGATCGGCTGGATTTGGATGCGTGGTTAGCGAGTGATAATCGGCAATAAAAAAGTAGCATTGATGAGACTCTTGCAAGGTTAAAAAGTTCTTGTAGGCCCCAAAATAGTTTCCTAAGTGCAGTTTTCCGGTTGGTCGTATGCCACTTACCACAGTTTCCATGTGCACAAAAATAAACCATTCTCTTAGTAAATGAGTACGCCTCTTTAGTATATTTATAAAACTCAGGCATCTCAGGGATTTATAAAAAGGTGCAGTGTACCTTAAAGAAGGAGTCTCTGGGTTTTCCTTTAGTTTTTTCGCCGGATACATTTGTATTCCATACTTTTGTGCTTCTTGATTATCATTAGCAGTAAAATCTTGTTTGCCTTACTTACTCTTAATAAAAAAGGGTATGCGGCAATGGCTCTATTTCCCTTTGTGATAACCAAACTTCCGCGCACAGCATTGAGCCAAAAGTATAGAACCCATGAAAAAATTCATTTTCGACAGCAACTGGAGCTGTTGCTCATTGGCTTTTACCTAATATATATACTGGAATTTTTAATGAGGTATTTAACATTGAAAGATTGGGATGCCGCCTATCAAAACATGAGTTTTGAGCGAGAGGCTTTTGCCAATGAGACCAATCTAAAATACCTAAAAAATAGAAAGTGCTACGCGCAATGGCGATATGCAGGAAGAGATTGAAATAAAACTAAGCCCTTTTCATGCATCCTCTGAGGAGCGCATGAAAGAAGAGGTGCTCAAAAGAGCCAAACGTTCCGGACACGTTCGCATTCTAAAAAAATCCTTAGATGCCAGAAGCAAAAATCCTTTTTACTTGGTTAGAGCCTGTATTTATTCAAACTCCAAAGAAGCCCAATTTAAGGCGCCTTACAAAGCCCAAAATATAGAAAAAAATAGAGAAGTACATATTGTAGGTGCAGGGCCTGCGGGTCTTTTTGCCGCTCTGGAATGCATAGCCATGGGGCTTAAACCTGTTATTATTGAACGGGGTAAAGCGGTGCGGGATCGCAGAAGAGACTTGGCTATTTTAAATAAGGAATTAAAGGTAGATCCTAATAGTAATTACTGTTTTGGTGAGGGAGGTGCTGGAACATACAGTGATGGCAAGTTGTATACCCGGAGTAAAAAGAGAGGCTCGGTTTCTAAAGTCTTGGAGACTTTTGTTCAATTTGGAGCCAATGAAAACATTTTATACGACAGTAAGCCACATATTGGTACAAATAAGTTGCCTGGAATCATCGAAAAAATGAGAACCTTTATTGAAGAATGCGGGGGCGAAGTGCTGTTTAACCATAATTTGGTAGATTTAACGATTGAAAACAATGAGGTTAAAAGTATACTTTGTGAGAATGGGGTTAAAATAAAGGTGAAGCATTTAGTGCTAGCCACTGGACATTCGGCACGGAACATATATTGTTTGCTTCAATCTAAAGGCATTGCGATAGAAGCAAAGCCATTTGCATTTGGGGTGCGTATTGAGCATCCGCAGGAAGCGATTAATGAAATGCAATACCGAAAAGCAAGGCCACAGGGCCTTCCCAATGCTTCCTATAATTTAGTGGAGCAAGTCCATGGATGCGGTGTTTTTTCTTTTTGCATGTGTCCTGGTGGAATTATTGCACCTGCTGCAACGAGCCCTGGAGAAATTGTGGTGAATGGATGGAGTCCAAGCAAAAGAAACGGGAAGTTTGCCAATAGTGGTTTTGTGACGGAGGTAAATGATGCTGATTTTAGTAAATTTAATGCGCATGGAGAGTTGCGAGGGATGGAATTTCAGAACTATTGGGAAAAACAAGCCTTTAAAGCAGAAGGTAGTTTGGTTGCTCCAGCTCAAAGAATGGAGGATTTTTTAAACCAAAAAACATCTTCTACCTTGCCTAGTTGTAGTTATATTCCTGGTATCTCAGCGCATAACCTATGGGACTTTTTGCCTCTAAAAGTTGCTAAAAACCTCAGAGGAGCCATACAAGTTCTGGGTCAGAAAAAGAAATGGTATAAAACCAATGAAGCCGTCTTAGTGGGTGTTGAAAGTAGAACCAGCAGCCCTGTTAGAATTCCCAGAAACGAACATTACAGACACCCCGAAGTATCCAATATGCTTCCTTGCGCCGAAGGAGCGGGATATGCAGGTGGAATATTAAGTGCCGCTTTGGATGGCATTAACTGCATGCAAACCATCGCTTATGAAAAATAGAAAAGTACTTGTATTAGGAGCCAGCCAAAACCCGAATAGGTACAGTTATTTGGCGGCAAGCAAGCTTGTAGAAAAGGGGTATAGCCCTTTGCTTCTCTCAATTAAAGAGGGCACAGTTGCCGGAATTGCTTTTTCGAAAAAATGGCCTTTGGATGCAGATATTGATACGGTAACCGTATATCTGAGCCCCAATAATCAAGAGCCTTACATGGATTTAATTTTTAATTCCAAGCCAAAAAGAGTCATTTTTAATCCAGGAGCAGAGAATCCAATATTTCACAAGGCATTAAAAGATAGGGGTATCAATGCCATTAATGCTTGTACTTTAGTGCTTCTTTCGACTCAGCAATTTTAAGTCATTAATCATTCATGACAGTCATGTGACAGTCAAGTGACAAATGGCTTTAAACCAGTCAATTTATCATGAATGTTGCATTTAAAATATCAACTAAGATCAAGCATGTGTCTTGGTGAAGATTGTAGTGTTTTGGGGTATTAAGCCCAAAAGTTGGGGCCCTAACTAATTGTCTGAGTGACTAAACAATTGGATTTAAGTGCATCTAGCAAAAAACCTGAATGAGGAGAAAAGATAAGAATAATAGCTAAAGATTCTTTGGTTTCTTAAAAGTTGAACATTAAATTGCAAGACAATTCAACGAATAACAAGAAAATATACGTTTTATGGATAAAAAATTACATACACTCAAAAGAACACTCATCTGGGGCCTCACCATGGCTTTCGGATTCTTCTTCTCAACCGCAAACGCACAATTATCAGGGTCTTACACCATTGACGCTGGAAGTGCAACAGGCGGAACAAACTACGCATCTTGGTCTAGCTTAGCTTCTGCTCTCTCAAGCAGTGGAGTAAGCGGTCCGGTAACAGTAACAGTTCAATCGGATGAGGTGGCTACAGCTACCGTTAAATTTAATGCTATTAAAGGGTCCAGTGCAACCAATACTGTTAAAATCCTTGGAATGAAAAAGTCATTGACTTTTGAGGGGAACTCTTCATCAAAGTCGGTAATAGACATTAATGGGGCAGATTACTTGACCATTGAAAATCTTACCATTGTAAACAGTGGAAATTATACTGGAATTAGAGGTATTTGGATTCATAATTCATCAAATTACAACACTATTGATGGTAATACGATTGAATTCTCTAAATTAACTATAGGTAGTACCAGTTCATATTCGGGTGGGGCTTATATCGCTTTCACCAATTCATCAACGAGTTTATACTCTTCTGGAAACCACGGTTCTTACAACAAAATTAATGGAAACATTATGACCACTACGAATGGAAATGAGGAAGGGCCTTACGCGGGTATCTACATGATGAGTTCCACTACATCATCCTCTGGCACGAACACCATCAATCAAAATGAGCTTACGAATAACACCATTAAGAATTTTCACTACTATGGTATATGGGTAAGAAATACGAATGGTACCCTAATTAAGGGAAACGATATCTCAAGAGACGCTGTCGTAGGAATTAGTGCAAACTCAACCATGTACGGAATTTATTCTTACTACAATAAAAGTGTGGGCCGTGCGTTAATCATCGAGGATAACAAAATACACGATTTGCCATTTAAGGGCGCAATGTCGGGCATCTCGAATTTTTATGGTGTCTATTCTTACCGCGATAACTATTACGGAACAAGAACAGGCGTTTCAAAGGTATCTGGTAATACAATAGATGGCGTTCGTTCGTCATCGAATTTATATCCTTATTACATTTATTACAGTAATGTCCCGAACTTTGATGACAATACAGCAAAAAACTTTTCATGTAGTGGTACGGGAAATCATTACGGTGCATATTTATATCGCTCTTATATCGAGTCAGTAAAAGGAAATTTTATCGATGGTTATAGTGCTACAGGTGGTCGATATACCTATGGTATATACATCTATTTTAACTATTTCAGAGGTGAAATGACTGTAGCAGATAATATTGTTAAAAATTATACATCCTCCTCCTCATCTTTTGGAGAGATTTACGGCATTTATCATTATTATGGGTATGGGTCTAGTCATATTTATGAAAGAAATTCTGTTCAAAACATTGCAAGACCAAATTATGGTGCTGCCGTTGGTTTTTTTATAGTCGCTGTTCCCAATATCGTGATACAGAGTAATTGTATTTCTGAAATTAACGGTCAAAGGACTTCTTACGGCTTATATCTTTCTGATTACAGCGCTACTACTTCACAAGTGCGTCAAAATACACTTAAACTTGATGGAGCGGCTTCTAATTATGCAACAAAGCAGGTTTATCCCATCTATCATAACTATCAGCAAACCAGAAAAGTGGATATTCAGGCTAATATCATAGATTTGAAAAATTGGAATACAGCCTATGCCATGTATGTTATACATAGAAACAGTTCGCCCGCCATTTTTGACATTAATAACAATATGTTTCATATGGATAGCAATACAAATGATTATTGGCGTGTTGTGAACTCTGGAAATATAGATTTTGCTTCATACCAAAATTTAGATCAGACTGGTGCGGATGAAGTGTCTGATGATCCTTTATTGGATGGAGACTTTAAACCATCAGCTTATGCAACTCAGAACGTTCTCACTAACGTAAATCCTCGGAACACCAAAGATGTTTATGGTAATTTACGAAATATGTTAGCTGGAGATATGGGAGCTGTTAAAGTTGATTTAGATCTAGAAGCAACATCTACTCTCGTATTAAGTCCTACTATTTGTTCAGGTTCGGAATTTGATATTACCTTAAACATTAAAAATAATTTTGCAGGTGATGCAAAAAATGTTAAAGTGGGATATGCTGTTAATGGAGTTGCCGTTAGAGAAATAGATACTGCAACCATCGCTTCTGGTGGAACGCATGCCTATACTTTTGCAAAGGCTGCGAAGTTTAATGATGTAGGCTCAAATACGCTTCAAATATTTTTAAGTATTCCAGATGACAATACTCTGAATGATACAGTGACTTTTACTACAAATGTTATTCCTGCACCAGGAGGAAGTGTAATGTCGCCTTCGGCTACTGCAACTACAACCTTATACCAAATAGCTCGTCCAGACATTACTCAGGTAAATGTTCATTCGATTTATGACTTTACTGCTCCACGTGAATTTACGAATGCCACGTACGGAACAGATTGGTCTGCGGCTGCTTCTATTGAAACATCTGCAGGAGTTGTACTTCCTGCATCTACTATTGTTCAAAGAGATGCATCTGCTACAGATGGTTTAGAAATCGATTTTATGACTTCTGACTCGACTTTAGAGGATGAAATGTTGACCTTAAAGGTTAGAATGACAAATCTTACCAGCGGTTGTGATACCACTTTTGAAAATCAAATTTTTATATACCCAACAATTAAGCCAGACTTTACATTCCCAGCACGTATTTGTGATGGTGATGCGGCCTTATTTGAAAATACATCAACGGTACTTTCAGGTGGTATGGGATTTGAGTGGGACTTTGGAACGGGTGTAGCTACAGATAAAACAGAAGCTCCAGAGCCAGTATTTGAATTTCCAAGTGCAGGTACTTATACCGTAACCTTAACTGCTAAAACTTTACCTTATGGATTTGAGCAAACCAAAACCTATACGGTAGTGGTGAATGAAATACCAACAGTTAACTTCACTAAGTTAAATGCATGTGAAGGGAATGACTTGACATTTACAAGTGCTGTTACTCCAGCAAGCTCTATCTTATCATGGAATTTTGGTGATGGAAGTGCTCCAAGTAGTTCAGCTAACCCAACACATCAGTACAAAAGCACAGGAAGTTACAATGTAACGCTAAGCGCAGACTTAAACGGTTGTGTGGCAGAAGCAACACAAGTAGCTTACCAGTTTGATAAGCCTTTAGCAGCTGCTACTGTAGCAAGTGGAAACTGTGATAATGAGGAAATTGAAATCACAAATAATTCAACTATTGCCAATGGTAATTTTGGTAGCTACTGGGATTTAGATGACGCAGGAGCTGTATCTACAGCAAAAAATGCGAAGCACCAATTTAGTACTCCAGGAGTTAAGAATGTTAAATTAACGGTTATCACCGATTTTGGATGTGAGGATGAGGTTACTGTTCCCGTAACGGTAAAAGAATCTCCAAAAGTAGCATTTACAAATACACCAGCATGTTCTATCGATCCTACAGAATTCTCTAACTTAACTCCATCTGTTGCCGGCACAAGCCCAACATTCTCATGGAACTTTAGTGATGGAACTTCAGGAGCAGAAAACCCAAGTCACACATGGAGTGGTTTAGGTAATAAAACAGTTACCTTTAATATAACACTAGATAATGGATGTATGGCAGAGGTAAGCAAAGACTTATCAGTAGGTGTTCAGCCTATTGTTAACTTTGATGTAGCTGATGTATGTGCAGGTTCTCCAGCTGTATTTGATAACCAAACAACATGGCCAAGTGGTGACATTAGCTATGAGTGGGATTTTGGTGTAGGCAGCAGCACAGAAAGTGATCCAGTATACATGTATACTACCACGGCTACCGAAACCTATGTTGTTACTTTAACTGCAACAATTGCAGGTGGATGTGAGGATAAATTCACAAAACAAATCACAGTAAACGAAGGACCAAAAACATGTGACTTTGACTTTGCTAACGATTATTCAGTAGGATTGAACGCCATTAAGTTAAGCCCAACGGGTGGTAGTACATTAGGAATCGACTACACTTGGATTCTAGGAAACGAAGGATCTAAGACAAGTGCTGATGGTGGGTTAACTCACACATGGCAAAATGAAGGCCCACAAACGGTAACGATGCATGCGAAAGTGCGAACTACAGGCTGTGAGTGTTCTTCAAGCAAAGAGATTGTATCTAGCAGTGTATCTGTAAACAATCAGTTAAGTGCTGTTGTATTCCCTAACCCAAGTACAGGAGATCTATTCATTAAAATGGATAAAGCTCAAGGGCAAGCGGTAACAATGACATTGGTAAGCTTAACAGGAGCTGTAGTGAAAACTCAAACAGCTGTTAACAATGGTACCATGAGTTTTGATGCAAACAATGTATCAAACGGAGTGTACTTATTGAAAATGGCAAGTGGTGAGGAAGTATCTACCGTAAAAGTTACTCTTCAACACTAAGAGGGAATCCTCTAACATATAAAAGGCTGCTCATTTGAGCAGCCTTTTTTTATTCATACTATTTTATATTTAATCTGAAATATGATATGTTATTTCAAAATTTCTTTCATTCGAAGTCCAATTTCTGCAGGACTTTCAACTACATGAATCCCGCATCCTCTCATAATTTCCATTTTAGCAGCAGCAGTATCATCTTTGCCGCCAACAATAGCACCCGCATGACCCATTCTTCGTCCAGCTGGAGCTGTTTGACCTGCAATAAACCCTACTACCGGCTTAGTTCCGTTTTCCTTAATCCAATGGGCTGCTTCGGCTTCCATGTTTCCACCAATTTCACCAATCATAACAATTCCTTCTGTTTCTGGATCATCCATAAACATTTGAACTGCTTCTTTTGTAGTTGTGCCAATAATGGGGTCTCCACCAATACCAATGGCAGTACTTTGTCCTAGACCAAGTTTAGTTAATTGATCCACTGCTTCGTAAGTAAGGGTGCCACTTTTAGAAATAACTCCCACATTCCCTTTTTCAAAAATGAATCCAGGCATAATTCCAATTTTTGCCTCACCAGGTGTAATTATACCAGGGCAGTTAGGACCAATTAAACGCACATTGCGCTCGTTTATATAGTTCTTTACTCGAACCATATCTTTTACAGGAATTCCTTCTGTAATGGCTACAATAACGCCAATGCCACTTTCGGCACTTTCCATTATGGCATCTGCAGCAAATGCAGGAGGAACAAATATAATACTTACATCTGCGCCTGTTTCTTTTACCGATTGCTGAACTGAATTAAAGACGGGTCTGTCTAAATGGGTTGTTCCTCCTTTACCAGGAGTAACTCCACCCACGACATTTGTGCCGTAATCTATCATTTGGGTAGCATGAAATGTACCTTCATTGCCGGTGAAACCCTGAACTATTATCTTGGAATCTTTATTTACTAAAATACTCATTTTTTGGGACTGCGAAGGTATTCATATCAAACCGATGTTGCAAATGGGTTTTACTTCTATAAAAAAGTGTTTGTTCGTGATATTAGGCACAGATTTTGGAGTTAAATAAATAAAGAAAGTATGCTAAGGTGTATCGTCATATTGCTCCTAATGTTTGTTAAGACCGCTCATACAATGGACTTAACGCTAAATTTTTATGGCGAAAAAGTAGTGCTTAGAACGCTTTCATTAAACCATCCCATGCTCAAAAAAGGGGCTACTGACCAGGATTTAAAATTTTTTCAATCTAAATTATCCGAAACAAACTGGGCTAAAATACTTCTAAGTCTTAATGCCAAAGCAGATAAAATGGATTTAGATGATTACGGGAAATTCAACTTACTTAAATCCTTCGTTCTGAAATATGCCCAAGGGAGCCAATACACCAAAAAAGCATTGGTGTATGCAGCCCTTAGAATGGACGGTTTAGATGTAAAGTTGGCGGTGAAAGAGGACTTTTTTGAGATATATATTCGCATGAAACAGCCTACTGATTATGGATATTCCTTTAAGAATGAAGGTAAAACCTATTTTAGTACAAACCCCGGCGGCGTTCATCCAGTACATATTCAAATTCTGAGGGATACCTTTTATAAAAATGCAGGTCTAAGGCCTTTCTCTATTAATTTGAAAACGCTTCCTAAAATTGGAACGAAGATCAAAAAACGATCCATTCGCTTCTACAGAAAAGGGTTAAAGTATACGAGTACGATTAAATATAATGAGCATTATGTCGATTATCTCAATGACATGCCCATCCTCCAATTGGGTGGTCATTTATTAGAGGCAGCCATTGAAAATTATTTGTTCTCCGAATTAGATGATAGCATGGCTCAATGGACAAAGACCATGAACACAGCTGATAGGCAAAATTTCTTGCTTCACATGGTTCAACAAGCTTTCTCTTACAAGGCAGATGTTGATTATAGAAAACATGAAAAAAGGAATACCGTAGCTCAATCGATTGCAGATGATTTTATTGATTGTGAGGATAAAGCTGTCTTATACCTTTTTTTAGCTGAAAGGTATACTAATACCAGAGGTATTATGCTTTACAATAGGGATAAAAAACATGTCAATTGTGCCTTGGAAATGTCCCAAAATTCTGCGGGATTTAGTTTTAGGTATAAGAGTAAAAAATATTTGATTGCCGAACCTGCTTTTGAAGGCTATGATTTATCGGAGACTGATTTTAGTCAAGAGGACATTTTAAGAAGTCAGGTTTTTTTACGGAATAAGTAAGCGTCCCCTTATAATTAGGTCTACTTCGTCGAAAAGCTGATGAGGGGTTAATTTTCGCCATTCGAAATCATTTAGTATTCCACCAAAATTTATATAATGGTCAATGTTCTCTGTGCTCATTTCAGCCAAAACATGGCTTCTAAAATTAACCAAGGCAATCCAGCCATCCTCCTCTTCAATCTCTTGCCACCACTCTTCATAGTAACTTTCGTCGCTACCATGAAAATTTAAAATGTTTTCACCAATGAGAATAAATTTTACTATACCATTGGATTGAAGATCTTCGATAAGTTCTCTTTTGAGGGTCATGATATCATTGTTTATGGCGTCGTTCCACTCACCAATGAACTCGATGATTGCTACTTTTTCATGGTAGCCTACATATAGGAATTTAACAAATAGCGTACTTGAACCAAAGTCATCCCATTGTGGATGAATTAAAAAATTATACACCTGATTAGTGTAGTAGAATTCAGAATATTCTCTTCCAAAAAAAGGAGAAAACTCATCCTCATTTGCGCGGTATAGGTGTCTCCAATTATAAAAAGGTTCGAGTTCCTGCATAGGAGATGCAAAGATAAAAACTCAAATTAAATTATTCTAGTTCTGCTTAAATATTCATTAAAATGGGATGTATAATACCCCAAGACTATACTCGTATTTCGCTCTTTTTTGTTATTTCAAGGATTTTGAAATAACCTTTAATTTTACCATATATTCATAAATATCAGAAACATTGCTAAGATCTTTATCTTCTAAATTCTTCTGGAAATTAGAAATAAAGTACTTGCTAACTAATTCTTTGGAGAAAGATTCAGTGTAAATGTCGCCAGACTTGTATTGATTGGAGAATTCTTTGAGCCACAAGGCATCAAATTTTTTCAGTTCTTTTTCTGTGTAGCAATTGTTTTTAATGGCTTTGCTAACCACTTCAGCTGCTAAAATTCCTGTCTTGATGGCATATGAAATTCCCTCGGCAGTGATTGGGTTTACAAAGCCTCCAGCATCTCCAATTGAAATCAAATTATTAGTAACCCGCGACCAATCAAAATTGCCAAAAGCCAGTGGGATTTTACCGCCTTCAATACGACCTTCTAGTTTGGCATTTTTAAATTTTTGAGATGCTATTGGATGATTTTCAATGAAATCTTGAAGGATGGCTTTTAAATTCAATGACTTTTTTTCAACGATATTTATAAATGTTCCACATCCCACGTTTGCAGACGAATCTGAGGTAGGAAAAATCCAAAAATAACCGGGTGATACGGATGATGTAAAATAAATTTCGACAGTTTTGTCTAGTCCGGTTAAATTTTCATAATAGCCTCTTACGGCTAATGCATTTTTATGAACTTCCCGATTATGTTGCCCTAAAATTGAATTATAGCCCGTGGCATCAATGATCGTTTTAGCATGAATGGTTTCATTGTTTTTTGATACTACGCCTTTAAAATCATCGGCTAACTTCTTTATCTCTATTTCTGGAAGAAAATGAACAGATTTGTATTCCATTGCCTTTTTAAGTAGGATATTGTCAAATTCATTTCTAGAAATGATATATATTTGAGATTCTTTATTATCAGCGAATTCAAACTTCAACTTAGAATTATCGGAAAAAATGAGTGAGTAGCCATTTACTTTAAAAGGGGCTGATTTTTCAATTTCATCCAAAACTCCAAGTTTTATGAGATCTGCTTTTGCTTTGTAGGTAATACCATCTCCACACGTTTTATCTCGTGGAAAATTCTTCTTGTCCAATAGTGCTGTGCTAATTCCATTTTGACCAAAAATTATGGCAGATGAAGCACCTGCTGGCCCGGCGCCAACAACTACTACATCAAATTTCTGTGTGTATTCTTTCATAGGTTAATTAATTTTGAGTTTGTAGCTTTAAAGTGGATATCTGCTTTAAGTATGTGTTGATGTATTGGTGATGTATCCCAATTTTGATCTTCTTTGAAACAAAAAGAATCTGTTCTCGGGCACACATCTAACAGATAAAGGTAATTATCCTTTAAGGCATTAATTTTCATACTGGCTTTAGTTTTGTAGTTGGTTTTATAATTTATAATATAACTTATAAAAAATAAAGGAACAAATATAGTTTAGTTGTTTTTAATTTTTATAAAAAATATTTAAACCTTTAATAAAGGCAAATTTATTTTACCTTCTCATAAATCATCAAGAATTACTCAGTCAAGGCTTGAATTTTACGTCCTATGGGCACTTTAATTTCATTGTCTAACTTTCCTTTTTTTATAAGCCCAAGGACTCTTCACCCAAAGTCTATTTTTTGTCAAAGGTTTATTAGCAAAATCATGAACAATAGCGAATGAACTAACATCTTTTTGTAAAAATAGATATTTGTTTGCAAATTACTCTATGTCTTTCTGCTCTAAGAAATTACTAAGTATTACTTTTGTTACTCTATGTTTAGAACTATAAACAGCAAAAAAAGAATAAAAGTTTTTATACCGGTTTTAGCTATCCTTTTAGGCGCCTTTGGGATTCAAAAAGGGTTAAGCCATAAAAAGTATAACGGCACTCACCCGGGGTACTATAAGCAATGGTTTGAGGAAAAGAAAAATGAGAATGGAGTCATTCCAACAGGGCTTCGTGGAAAATGGGCTGCTTTTGATAAAGCTAGTGCAATGCGCAGGGGAAGCGAAACTCCTTTTGACACCTTATGGGAATTAGGCCCAAGGTCATATGGTGGACGTACCAGGGCGGTTTGGATTGATCCAAATAGTGATAATATTATTTTAGCCGCTTCCATTTCAGGTGGGATGTGGCGAAGTGAAGACGGGGGCTTCTCATGGAATCCATTAAATGAACAGGAGGTTTCTATGATGCCAAGTTGCATCACGCACAACCCAATGAATCCAAGTATTGTTTATTACGGCACAGGAGAGAGTAGAGCAAATAGTGCTGACGTGACTGGGAATGGCGTTTTTAAGAGCATTGATGGTGGTAAAAGTTTTACCCAACTGGCCAGTACAGCGGATAATATTAACTTTACCAATGTATGGGATATTTCCCATTCTTTAGATGATCCAAATACCTTATTTGTTGCTACACACAATAGAGGGGTTTTTCGTAGCGAAGATGCCGGTAGTACATGGGAGAGAGTGTATACAAGTTCACCCGTTGACCGCGTAATTTGCTTACCCAACAACAGGGTAATTATAGGACGTACGTATAACGGAGTGCTTTACTCTGAGGAAAACGGGAATGTAAATTCTTTTAAAGCATCTATTCTTAATGAAGCAGTTGGTTCCTCTTTTGGTAGAGTGCAGTTATCTTACTGTAAAAATTTCCCAAATGTAGTTTATGCGATGATGGAGGGACGAGGCTTTTCTGATCCGTGTGCAGGCTTTTATAGAAGTTCAGATAGCGGAAAATCGTTCATAAAAAAAGAAGTACCAACAGCGATTGGCTCAGGATACAATTTATATTGCCAAATGTTGGGCGCTCATCCGTCAGACTCGAATAAGGTAGTTAGTGCAGGAGTGCGTATTGCTCAATCCAATAATGGCGGGCTCACTTGGAGTTCGAAGAATACTGGGCATTCAGATCATCATGCCTTTTACCCCTTTAAGAATTCAGACGCATACCTTATTGGAACAGATGGTGGGATGTATAGATATACGTGGAGTTCTAGAACCGCTTCACCTAGAAACACAGGGTATAAAGTGACTCAGTTTTATGCAGGGGCTTTTGCTCCAGATGGTTTTGGTGGTATGGCAGGTACCCAAGATAATGGTACTCATTATCAATATGGAAATTTAACTGGAAGAAAAATAAATGGTGGTGATGGCGCATTCTGTCATGTCGGATTGCAGGATGGAACGGTCGCTTACTTAAGTACTCAGAATACAGGAATTCGCAGAATATCAACATTCAATTCAAATTCAGGAACCGGTTCTTCTGTATCTATTTCCGATCCAGATTTTACCGCGGATGGGGTTGATTTTATCAATTGTTATGCCATGTCTCCAACCGACCAGGAAATACTGTTTTACCGCACTAATAGAGGTTGGTATCGAAGTTTAGATGCTGGAGATAGCTGGGAACGTTTAAATACATCAAATAGAGGAGGCACGAAAGCCATTTCAATTGGATATGGAGCAAATCCACCGGTTTACTTTGGAGGAACAGGAGGGCAGTTATATATGATGGATGAGTGTTATACCGCTTCATCAGATGAGTATAAATCTTTAAAGAAGTCGGGTATAACACCCACTGATATTTACACGCACACAATAAAAGGAATTACCATTGATCCCAATGATGACTATACCATCTTCCTAGCATATAATAATTTTAGTGATAAGGATAGAATTTGGAAGGTAAGCAAGTTGGATACAGATAATCCAGTATGGACCTCCGTGAGTGGTGATTTACCAGATGAGCTTCCGGTAAATTATATGGATGTGGATCCTGACGCGCCTGGGAAAAACCTTTTTGCAGGTACTGATTTTGGTTTGTACTACAGTACAGATAGTGGCAATACTTGGTTTAAGGAAAATAGAATTCCTGGAGTTGCCGTACATCAAGTTAAAATGAGAAAAGATAGAAAATTATTTATCTTTACTCATGGTCGAGGAATGTGGTATAGTAGTTTAAAAACATTGGTTCCAAATTCAGTGAAAAAGCAACAGGATGTTGATTTTACTATCTATCCCAATCCAGCAGGAAGAAGTGTGAGCCTTAATGTACCCTTTAATGGAGAGGTGAAAATATTTAATACCGCAGGAAAAATAGTACATCAATCGAAAATTAGAGCGAACGCGCAGAAAATATCATTGCCTAATCTAATGGCGGGTGTTTACTTTGTGAACTTTACAGGGCGAAACCAAACAGGTACTCGTCGCTTGTACATACGCTAATGAGTAAAAACGATCTTCACGAAAAACTACTTGAAGCCTTAGAAATAGAGCTTCAAAAAATGAAAGAAAATTTGGCTGAATTTCAGTCTGAAATAATTGCCGAGGGGTATACTACGCATCCCGTTTTTATAGCGCATCGGGGAGAAACGGAAATTGGCCAGCCTTATTTAGATAGGGAGGAGTATGGCTTGTTCTATCATTTTAATATAAGCACTCTTGAGGAGTTAACGGAACTTGGTGTATTGCAGGAGGATAGGGTCGAACCATTTAAAGAAGCCTATGGTAAGACTAATGAAAACACCTGTGTTTTGTGTGTTTTTGAGACTGAGGCACAATTTGTTTTCTACCCTTTAGCCAGTCAAAAGACGGATAAATAATAGGCCATGAATCTCTGTGATTTAGTAATACTTAACTTTAATACAAAAGAGTTGCTTAGGGAGTTACTACCACTGGTTATTGAAAATTCGAAGCATGAGGGTGTACAGATTGTTTTGGCAGATAACGCAAGTACCGACGGCAGTGCGGCGTTTGTTGCGGAACATTTTCCAGATATAAAACTGATTAATATCCCTGAAAATAGGGGCTTTGCCGGTGGATATAATTATGCATTAAAGCAATGCTCTTCCAAATATTTCTTACTGTTAAATAGCGATATAGAACCGGCTAAAGGCTGGTTAGATCCTATTTTAAGTCATATGGAGGCGGATGAAAAAACGGCCATAGCTCAACCAAAAATTAAGGATTATTACCGTCGAGAATACTTTGAGTACGCAGGTGCATCTGGGGGTTTTATTGATAAATTTGGTTTCCCATTTTGCAGAGGTAGGATTTTTGGAAATGTAGAGAAAGATGTAGGACAGTACGATGATAAATGCAAGATATTTTGGGCTACAGGTGCTGCTTTTTGCATTCGTTCATCGGTGTGGAATAAAGCGGAGGGTCTAGATGAAATGTTCTTTGCGCATATGGAAGAAATAGACTTGTGTTGGAGAGTTCAGAATTTTGATTTTGATATTTATGTTATACCTGAAAGTGTGGTTTATCACATGGGGGGAGGCACGCTTAGTGCGGTGAATCCAAGAAAGTCCTTTCTAAACTTCAGAAATGGGCTTTACATGCTATATAAGAATATGCCTATTCAAACTCGCGCAAAGACTATTCTTTATAGGAAGGTATTGGATGGAATGGCAGCTTGTCTGTTTCTTGTTACGGGCAAGGCAAGGCATGTTTGGCAAATTGTTCGTGCGCATCGAGCCTTTGATAAAACGAAAGATCAATTGGCCTTATCTAATAAAGAATGGCCTAAAAATGGCCTTGTCAATGGCAGCGTCGCAAAGCAATACTTCGCTCAGGGAAATAAGGTGTTTTCAAATCTTAAATAAATAGAAAATCTTTAAAATTGCTGTCCAATAAAGAAGTGGATTTGCCCGGGTTTACTCAGTGGATTCACTTGTTTGTAATCAAATCCATATCCATAGTCTAGTCCAATTAGTCCAAACATTGGCATGAAGAGGCGTACACCAACACCGGCAGCTCGCTTGAGTTGGAACGGGTTATAATCTTTCAAATCTCTCCAAGCATCACCCGCTTCTAAGAAGGCAAGGCCATATACTGTGGCCGTTGGACTCTTTACGAGGGAGTAGCGTAATTCAGTGGTAAATTTATTGAATAAGGGAGCACCAGATTGGCCACCCATTGCTTTTTGAGAGATGGTATAATTATCATAGCCCCTTTGAGAAATAATTTCTGTGGCGGCTATATTAAAACCAAACATTCCGGCACCACCCACTTGAAAACGTTCAAAGAAGGTTGTCCCTAATTCTGAATTGTACCCTCCTAAAAATCCGAAACGTGCTTTTGTAGTCAGCACTAATTTTTTCCAGAGTGTGGTATACCAATCGGCATCAAATTTCCATTTGTAAAACTCTGCTAGTTTATATCTTTCGCTCAGAGGTAAACTTGCGTAATCCTTATTGTTTAGCAATGAGTAGGGTGGGGTAGCCTGTAGAGAAAGGCTAAAACTACTACCACTCATTGGATAAATCATATCACTCACAGAGCTTCGGGTGAAGTTTGTTTGGAGTGAAAAATTATAGCTTTTCCCAGTAAAACCGCTAGGAAATCCATAAAAGCCACCATCTAAATTTTGAACATTGTACTGTTGTAGGCTCAGGGTGTATTGAATATT
The DNA here is from genome assembly GCA_938086785.1 of uncultured Bacteroidia bacterium. Taxonomy (GTDB): domain Bacteria; phylum Bacteroidota; class Bacteroidia; order NS11-12g; family UBA955; genus CALKCM01. Next base: position 30,627 of record CALKCM010000007.1, on the reverse strand, counting down.
GAAGAAATCATCGGGCCATTTTAATCGTTTTCCAAGGGCTAAATTCATTCCAGTATTATAAAATACTTGTCTTAAAGGGTCTGTTTTTGCTCTGAAGTCAAAGCTGTTAATGGTATGAAAAAGGGATATACTGAAGGAATTAGGCTTTTTCCCATTAAACCAGGGCTCTGTAAAACTAAAGTTGTAGCCTTGGTAGTTCGACCCATTACTTTGGGCTCTCAAGGTAAGTTTTTGACCGTCGCCAGTTGGAACAGGGTTCCAGGATTTTGGTTTGAATAATTTGCGTGTACTAAAGTTGTTGAGTACAATACCCGCAGTACCTATTACAGAAGGTCTGTTGTTTAAGCCGTTTCCTCCCCAACCTCCGCTAAGTTCAATTTGGTCGCTAGGTTTTTCACCCAACACATAATCAATGTCTACGGTTCCGTTGGCCGGATTTGGTTTTGGATTTACATTCATGGCTTCGGGATCAAATAAACCTAAAGCGGCCAGATCTCTCATGGTTCTTTGAATTTCGCTTCGATTAAATATATCACCAGGCTTGGTGCGAATCTCTCTGAGAATAACTCTATCGTTGGTTTTTGAATTCCCCACCCAATTCACTCGTCCAATTCGGGCCTGTTCACCTTCGTTCAAGCGTATTTCAATATCAATTGAATTGTTTTTAATTCCCGTTTCAACCCATTGCATGTTGAAGAACAGGTAACCATCATCCATGTAAATGCTTTGAATATCAAAACCTGCGGGGTTGGCAAAAAGCCTTTCCTCTAGGAGTTGCTGATTAAAGACTGCGCCTTTGGCTAGGCCCAAAAGGGTATCCAACATCCCTGTTCTCAGTTTCTTATTTCCTTTCCACGAAATATTGCCGAAATAGTATTTCTCCCCCTCGGTAATAACTAATTTTTTGGTGACTCTTTTTGTGCCTGGTCCGTAAATCAACGTATCCTTTACAATTTTAGCATCTCGATATCCTTCGATTAAATATTTTCCAAGGATATTTTTCTTTTCAATTTCCCATCCTTCGCTGCTGTATTTGCTGGATACGAAAGGTATTATTTTTCGCTTTTTTCGTTTTATCTTTTTTACACTTTTACGGAGAGTCTTATCAGAAATATCTTGATTTCCTGAAATAAGAATATCATATAGTTTAACCTTACTTCCTTTTCGGATATTGATATCAAGTATTTCATAGCCTTGGGAGGTATCAGGTCTTCTTTTTACGTTTACGTCTACATAATAGTAGCCTTTTTCTTTGTAGTGATTTAGAATTTTGTATCGGGTTACATTTAAGAGGTTGGGAGTAATGTATTTCCCTTTTTTTAAATTTACCAGCTCCTTGAGGGTTTTCTTTTCTCCGTTGCGTATGCCCCAAAATCCATATCGTGCTATTCGGGTTTGTTCTGTAACTACAATATTTAAGATGATTTCACCGGGTTTTATTTCTTTTAAAAAAATTTGAACATTGGAATAGGTGTGTTGAGCCCAGAGGTTTTCTATGGCCTTGCTAATATCTGTTCCTGGTAACTTTATATATTGATTTTTACTTAGTCCAGAGTAGAGCACAACTAGTGCTTTTTGAATAGGTTTCCCATTGGATTCTTCTACCAAAATGTCTTTCACCAAGTATTTTTGGGGAGACTCAAAATTATAGGAGTAGGTTCCATAGGGTTTTGATTTTCCACTGTCTTTAAATTGCGCTGCTGCGGAGCCAAAAAGTAAAAACTGTATGACAAATAGTAATTTTCTCATTATTTAAATCTGCTCGGCTGTCTTTCCAAACCTTCGTTTTCTTCCTTGGTAATCTAGAATAGCTTTATAAAAATCATCCTTTTTAAAGTCAGGCCAAAGGGTTTCCGTAAAGTGAATTTCGCTATATGCAATTTCCCAAAGTAGAAAATTACTAATTCTATATTCACCGCTGGTCCGTATTAGCAAATCTGGATTTGGGAATTGGCCTGTATTTAAAGCCTTGTTTAGGGTGTTTTCATTAATAGTTTCAGGATCGATTTCTCCGGCCTTTACCTTCACCGCAATTTTCTTTGCTGCTTGAAGGATATCCCAGCGTCCACTATAACTAATCGCCAGAATTAAAGTTACGTTTGTATTATTTTTCGTTTGATCTACTGTTTCAAGAAGTTGTTGTTTGCATTTGGATGGAAGTTGATTTAAGTCTCCAATGGTTTGTAGCCGAATGCTATTTTTCATTAATGTGGGCGTTTCGTTTTTAATGCTCATCACGAGCAGCTCCATTAAAGCGTCTATCTCCTCTTTTGGCCTGTTCCAGTTTTCGGTACTAAAGGTATAGAGAGTGAGGTACTTAATATTTAAGCGTGTGGCAGCTTCTGTTACTTCATGAACGCTGTTCACGCCTTCATGATGCCCCATTATTCTCATTTGTCCTTGCTTCTCGGCCCACCTCCCGTTTCCGTCCATGATAATAGCTACATGGTCTGGAATTTGGTCTAGTTTTATTTGGTCTAAAGTTTTGCTCAATTGGGACAATTAGGTGTTAATTAAATCTGGTGCAAATAAAAGGTGTAAAACGGTAACTAAGGCTAAGGCCAATAAAATAATACCAATCTTTTAGATGAGTATCTCCACGCATGGTTCCAGCGGGAAATGGGTCAATTCCTTTCAAGGTTTCGGGGTGTCCATAATCTGCGTTTCCTTGACCAAAAGAAGCTACTTGATCTTTATAATCCATGTAGGTATCATCTACATCATCCAACTTATCTGTAAACGTTTTTCTCCAGTTCGCCTCAACGCCAATAATCCAGGCTCCTTTATGCCGTCTTTGCCTAAACATTCGTTTATAGCCAATGCCAAGAGGAATTGCGGGTTGTATGGTGCTGTAGGTTTTTTTTCCTTCGGTTCTCAGACGTCTTAATTTGATGTCCTTATTCTCCAAACGGGTGGGGTTAAAGTGGAATGCATTTAAGCCTGTAAAAACATATACCGTTCCTTTTGCATCATTTGTACTTGTGCCAAACCGTTTAAAATTGAACTCAATATTTCCGCCTAACTCAACAATAGATGTTTGAAAACTGAGGTTTCGTTGATTGTACACTTTATGTCCCTCATCGGTGCCTCCTATCTTTAAATAACTTAAGCCGATGCGGTATGAAAAATAACCGTTTCTATTGTATTTATAAGTTATGCCGGCCGAAGGTTGGGTTTGTTTGAGGTTGTAGTTATGAGATAAATCACCGTAGTAATTACTCACTCCGGCAACAATTCCCCATTCATTATATCCTTGGTAAAACCCTTTAAGTCTTTGTCCATTGGCTATGGTACAAATGGAAAGAAAACTGACTAAAATTAAAGATTTTTTTAGAATTGGAAACACTTCGTTTTTCCTCCTCCTAATTTTCGCGTAAGAGTTATTCCAGTAAACATATACATGTCTGGTGCTGTAGAAGTACCGCGGGCTGCCTTAGGTGCATTAAAGTCTCTGCCTAATTCTATGGTTCTATCGGCAAGTACGGCTGCTTGTAACTTACTATTGGAGCCTACGATTTGATCTCCCGCATAGGTTTTGCTTACATCATCTAAATAATCATTATATGTAAGTCTTACTCCTACTTCAAAGCCCAAAGCCCATTTATCACTAATTTGTTTCTTAAATCCCAAACCAATGGGCAGGGAAAGTTGGGTTAAGGCGTATCTTTTTCTATCGTTGTACTGAGTGCTCTCTTGCCCTTCTGTAGCCATTGGCTGAAGTTCGAACCATTTTCCATCAAACTCTTCTAGTTCCGCTGGATGTATGGGTAGTCCAGAACTAGGCAAAATAACATTAGGCATATATTTAAATTGAGCTTTTGGATTGTACTTATACACCCCAAAACCTGCAAAGAGAAAGGGAGAAAACGGCCTTGCCTTTGTTGTTTCTTCAAATCCTAAAATATTCCATTCAAATGTTCCTGAAAACTCAAAAATATTTGATTTGAAGCTAAGATTTCTATTTTTTCTGAACTCCTCATCATCATAGTTTTTATCGTCGCCACTAATCTGTCCAAACCATGCTGAACCTCTTAGAGTGATATAATCTGTGATGTGATACCTGCACATGATTCCTGCTGCTGGATTGGTTTCTTGAAAGTCAATTCCCTTCGTTAAGTCTCCAATGTAGTGACTTGCACCGACCATTATACCTAATTCCAATGGCTTGCGTCTAGAAATCTTTTTCTGTTGTGAAAACAGAGAACCAGTGTGTAAAAAAACACATATAAATATAATGTTTACGTATGTCCTCTTCATATTAGACGTGCAAATATACATCATTTAACTCTATAATTAAACGAGTAAAATGTCTGATTTATTGTGTTTTTTGGAAATGTTTGATTTCTTTAAATGAAGAACTTGAGCATTTATTAACGAAAAAATGGTATGCCTTGAGGGCGATTGGGGAATCTTTGTCTGAACTATTTTTGTTTCATGATGTAGTAAGCCCCCATCACTAAATAGTTTCGCAAGTATGGCAGGTTTGTTATTGGCCATATCTGTTTTCTTGGTTTTATGCCAAATTTGTATTTATAAATGGGGTTAAAAAGGTACAACTGGCGGTGATGAATGGCATATTGGTTTTTTTTATGAATCCGTTCAAATCGTTCTATACTAATGCCAGTACTTTTAATATCTAGCATCGTATTAATAGCGGCAGGTCTTACGCCGCAAAGTTTTAAAAAGGCAGGGTAAAGTTTGCCCGGAAGGAGGTGCGAATATGGCGTGCGACTTGCCCATTTGCTCTGCAATACTTGTTGATGGCCTCCAAAGGGCATTTGCCAGGGAGGGAAGGCCATAAATACAAAGCCACCAGGAGAAAGATACCGTTGCATTTCGGGTATAAATTTTTCTTGATTTGGAATGTGCTCTATCACATCTTTCAAAATAATTAAGTCAAAGGTGTATCCAATGTCATTCAAAACATCGACATCGTATATATCTTTATTTAAGAAACGAGCAGTCCCTTTTTTCACTTCATCAGCCAAAAAGCTTTTAGCTAATTCAATTCGACTCTCTTCTAATTCAATTCCAAAAACTTCATGTCCTTGTGATGCGAAGTATTTTAAAACGCCAGCCTCACCACATCCAATTTCTAAAACCTTCATGTTTGGTTTTATCGCGGCATTGCTTTTTAGATATGGATAAATGTATTCTTCTGTAACCTTTCGAGTGAGTTCAAAATAGCGGTTCTTGTCTCCGTGAAATTCAAACATATTTTACAATTGTGCTTTGATTTGTTTACTCAATTCATTTTTAGAGGTTCCTTTATTTGCCTCCCAAACCTTTTTGCCATTTTTATAAAGCACAAGCCAGGGCACATTGGTCACTCCAAAGGAACGAGCCAAGGGTTCGTTTTTTTCAAATTCAAGTTGAATAAAATGTGCAGTTTCCATAAATTCTGATTGGAGACTGGGCCAAAAAGCCTTCATTTTTTTGCAGGGGCCGCACCAAGGAGCATAGAATTGCACCAAGGTAGGTTTTGCAGATCTCATGGCCTCGGTATATTGCTCCTTCGTTATTTCAGGGGATAATTCTCCTCTGTTTCCCTCTATTATTGGGAGCCCGGCTGTTTTCCACGCGCTTAAACCTCCTTTTAAATTGAATACAGTAAACCCTATTTTTTTTAATTTTTTAGCGGCCTTTGAACTGCGCCCACCACTTAAGCAATAGACATAAACCGGTTTTGTCGTATCCAATGCCTGTATTTTAGATTCAAAATCAGCGTCTGCCACATTATAGTTGATGGCTCCTGCGATTCGTTGCCCTTGATTTTCTTGTGGTGTTCTTACATCCAAGAGTGTAATACTGCTTCCTTTTCCTTCTATCGCTTTTGAAAAAGCAAGTGCATCCATGTTTTCTGCAGGTTGTGCACAGGCACTTATGAGACTTGCCATAACTATATAAATAGCCATCCTGAAAGGTATTTTATTTAGAGACTTCATAGGGCAAATTTCGGATATTCTTTACAGATTCCTAATGTGCTTCTGTAAATTCCCTTTATTTTTGCGAGAATGAGAGTAACTGTAAGTGATATTTCGAATGCTTTGGAGGAGTTTGCTCCGCTGAATTATCAAGAGTCCTATGATAATTCGGGCCTTTTGGTTGGAGATCGCAATCAGGAGGTTAAGGCCTGTCTTTTGAGCTTGGATTGTACGATAGAAGTGGTTGAGGAAGCCATCGCAAAAAAGTGTCAAATGATTGTTTCTCATCACCCCATTGTATTTTCTGGGTTGAAATCACTTACGGGTAAGGGCCAGGTTGAGCAGGTAGTTATTGCAGCCATAAAGAATGATATAGCCCTATATGCATGCCATACGAATTTGGATAATGTGAGAAATGGTGTGAATAATACAATTGCAGAGAAACTAGGTCTAATCAATGCGCGCATTCTTTTAAAGAAATCAGACACTCTTTGTAAAATTGTCACCTATTTGCCCGAATTGAATTTAGCAGAAATCCAATTGGCCATTCACCAGGAGGGTGCTGGCCAAATAGGGAATTACGACTTCTGTAGCTTTCGTGTGAATGGGGTTGGAACATTCAGAGCGTTAGAAGGAGCGAACCCAAGCCTTGGTGAAATAGGTAAAATTCATGAAGAAAGCGAGGTAAAATTAGAAGTGCTTTGCCATACTAAAGATGTAAATAAGATATTGAAAGCCATGATGCAAGCCCACCCATATGAAGAGGTAGCTTATGACATTATTGCTGTTCAGAATCAATGGGAAATGGGCAGCGGCATGATTGGAGAGCTGGCCGAGGAAATGAATCCTACTGATTTTTTGGAGCATCTTAAAAAATCTATGCAGTGCGAAGTGGTAAAATATGTTCCAATCTCTAAAAGCATTAAAAAAGTTGCCATATGCGGAGGTTCAGGAAGTTTTTTAGTAAAAAAAGCCATGGCTTCTGGAGCGGATGCTTTTGTTACCTCTGATATGAAGTATCACGAGTTTTTCTCGGCAGAAAAGAGCATGATGATTTGTGACATTGGACACTATGAAAGTGAAAAATATACCACAGAGATTTTTGCTAAGGTTTTATCGGATAAATTCCCTAATTTTGCAACCCTTTTTTCGGAGACAAATACAAACCCGATAAAGTACTATACAAATTAAGAAAATTATGGACGTAAGCGTAACCAGTAAATTAAAAGAACTTTGGGCAGTTCAATCCATTGATACAAAAATCAATGAAATTAATATTCTGTTAGGTGATTTGCCTATGGAAGTTGCAGATTTAGAGGATGAGATTGCCGGACTTCAAACGCGATTTGATAATATCAACTCTGATATTGAGCAATGTAATTCGGATATTGCCACTAAGAAAAACTCAATTCAAGATTTTCAAAAGCTCATTGAGAAATATGAATCTCAATTAGAAAATATTAAGAACAATAGAGAGTTTGAAGCACTAGAAAAGGAAAAAGAGATCGCTGGCCTAGAAATCATGGCTGCAGAAAAAGCAATTCGCGACACGACCAAGCAAAAGGAGATGAAGCAAGAGTTGATCGATGCAACTCAAGAGAAGATGGACGTGAAAGGCAAAGATCTCGAATTCAAGAAAAATGAACTAATTGAAATCGAGAAGGAAAGTGCTGAAGAGAAAGTCAAACTAGAGAAAGATAGAGATAAAGCATTAACCAAGGTTGAAGAACGTTTGGCAAGAGCATACACTCGTATTCGAATGAGTATGGTGAATGATGTGGCTGTAGCTCCAATTGTTCGTGGTGCTTGTGGAGGATGTTTTTCTAATATTCCGCCCCAAAGAAAAAGTGATGTAAGAGCGCATTTTCAAATCATTGATTGCGAAAGTTGTGGTCGAATTTTAGTGGATAAAACAATCACGGGTTTAGAAGAGGAAGAAGCTCCAAAACCAGTTAAAAAGACGCGAAGAAAATTAAAGTTGACTACCAAGTAAGTTTAGCTCTAAAAGAATATAAAAAGGCTCATATTTTTTATGAGCCTTTTTTGTGTGTTATGCTATTTATTGTTATTGTATATTACGCGCTCAACGTGCTCATATTCAGTTTAATAAGTGTTGTGTAATACAAGGTGTTTCAAGGATGTTAATCAATTGTATGAAGTATGCAGGTGCAGTCTATAAAGATTTGTGATTAAAATTATAATTTTGCACAAACAATTAAAACTTAAAAGAGTTAATTATATATGAAATTTTTGTCATTTCTATTCACTAGCAGCATCGGACGAAAGTTAGTGATGGGAGCTACGGGTTTGTTCCTAGTTTCCTTTTTATTAGTGCATTGTGGAATCAATGCATGTGTGTTTGTTAACGACGGGGGGGAAACCTTCAACGCCGCGGCAGATTTCATGAGCGAAAACTTCTTTATTCGGGTGGCAGAGATAGGGCTTTTCTTGGGTTTGTTGTGGCATGTTTTTCAAGGATTGTACTTGTGGTTAACGAATTCAAAGAAGCGAAAAGCCAAATATGATAAAGCGAGCGGAAATGAAAATAGTAAATGGTACAGCCGCAGTATGGGACTTTTGGGTACCTTAATCTTAATATTTCTCGTTCTGCATTTAAAGCATTTTTGGGTGGTAAGTAGGTTCACTGATCACATTACGAGTGGAGACGAAACACTTTTTCAGGAGATGATAGAAGTTTTTGAAAATCCATGGGTAGTTTTGATTTATGTTTTGGGGTGTATATCGCTAGCCTACCATTTATTGCATGGTTTCTGGAGTGCATTTCATACTCTTGGAATTGACCATAAAACGTACACTCCGATTATTAAGTCAATAGGGACAGCATTTTCAATTGTGATTCCTTTAATTTTTGCACTAATGCCCATTGCTATGCATTTGGGTTGGATAAGTTAAATTTTAAATAGTAAAGATGAGTTTAGATTCTAAAATACCAAAAGGTGATTTGGCCAATAAGTGGACCGAGTATAAAAGTTCTGTTCCATTAGTAAATCCTGCAAACAAGCGTAACATGGAAGTTATTGTTGTGGGTACAGGTTTAGCTGGAGCAAGTGCGGCATCTACATTGGCAGAACTGGGGTATAAAGTAAAAGCATTTTGTTTTCAGGATTCCCCAAGAAGAGCTCATAGTATTGCAGCTCAGGGAGGAATTAATGCAGCAAAAAATTACCAGAATGATGGTGATAGCACTTACCGATTGTTTTATGATACCATTAAAGGTGGGGATTATAGAAGTCGTGAAGGAAACGTTCATCGTTTAGCTGAGGTAAGTACCAATATTATTGATCAGTGTGTAGCTCAGGGGGTTCCATTTGCCAGAGAATACGGAGGTACTTTAAGCAATCGTTCATTTGGTGGAGTACAAGTGCAACGAACGTTTTATGCTGCGGGTCAAACGGGACAACAATTACTTTTAGGTGCGTACAGTGCATTGGAAAGACAAATAGGATTAGGAAATGTAGAAATGTTTGCTCGTCATGAAATGCTAGATGTAGTTAAAATTGACGGTGTAGCTCGTGGAATCATTGCTAAGAATTTAATTACAGGAGAGCTGGAACGACATTTTGGACATGCCGTGGTATTGTGTACCGGTGGATATGGAAATGTATTCTATTTGAGTACAAACGCCATGGGAAGTAATGTTACTGCCGCATGGAAAGCCCATAAGCAAGGAGCCATGATGGCTAATCCTTGTTTTACGCAAATTCATCCCACTTGCATTCCCGTAAGTGGAGCGCATCAAAGTAAGTTAACCCTCATGAGTGAGAGTTTGAGAAATGATGGTAGAATTTGGGTACCTAAAAAGGAAGGTGACGATCGCAATCCAAACGATATACCCGAAGATGAAAGAGATTACTACTTGGAAAGAAGATACCCTGCTTTTGGGAATTTAGTGCCAAGAGATGTAGCCAGTAGAGCTGCCAAAGAACGATGTGATGCGGGATTTGGTGTGGGGCCAAGTAAGATGGCTGTATACTTGGATTTTAAGTATAACCTAATGAATAAATATGGAAAAGCAGAAGCCACAAAAAAGGGAATTGCTAATCCAGATGAGGATACACTCATTGCCTTAGGTAAAGATGTGATTAAGGAAAAATATGGAAACTTGTTTGATATGTACAAGCAAATTACAGATGAGAATCCATACGAAACTCCCATGAGAATATATCCAGCGGTACATTATACTATGGGTGGTCTATGGGTAGATTATGAATTGCAAACCAATGTTCCAGGTTTATATGCCTTAGGTGAAGCTAATTTTAGTGATCACGGAGCAAACAGGCTAGGTGCTTCCGCACTTATGCAGGGATTAGCCGATGGGTATTTTGTTATTCCATATACCTTAGGATCATACCTAAGTAAGGATATTAGAACGGCTTCAATGCCTACCGATCACGAATCTTTTGATAAAGCGGAAAAAGAAGTGGCTGCACGAATCGAGAAATTGATGAGTATAAAAGGGACCAAGTCCGTTGAAAGCTTTCATAGACGATTGGGATTAATTATGTGGAACAAATGCGGAATGGCGCGTAATGCCCCAGATTTAAAAGACGCAATTGCAGAAATAAAAGCACTGAGAGCCGAATTCTGGAGCGATGTTCGAATTCCAGGTACAGATAAAGGATATAATCCAGAGTTGGATAAAGCGGGTAGAGTGGCCGATTTCTTAGAACTGGGCGAATTAATGTGCGTAGATGCACTAAGCCGAGAAGAAAGCTGTGGAGGTCATTTCCGTGAAGAGTTCCAAACCCCAGAAGGAGAAGCCAAAAGAGACGATGATAATTACATGTACGTCGCCAGTTGGGAGTCCAAAGCAGAGGGAGAGTGGGAACTTCATAAAGAGAATTTAGAATACGAAAATGTTAAAATAGCTCAACGTAGCTACAAATAAGATAGTAGAAGATGGAAAAAGTATTAAATATTAATTTAAAAGTGTGGCGACAAGCCAACCCTGAAGTTGCAGGACGCTTTGAAGAATATAAAGTTGAAACTAGTCCAGACAGCAGTTTCTTAGAAATGTTTGATGTGCTCAATGAGCAATTAATCAATAGTGGACAGGAACCTGTGGCCTTTGACCACGATTGTAGAGAAGGTATTTGTGGAATGTGTAGTATGGTCATCAATGGCCGTCCACACGGTCCTAAAAAAGCAGTGACTACCTGTCAACTTCACATGCGAAGTTTCAACGATGGAGACACCGTTGTGGTAGAGCCTTGGAGAGCAGACGCCTTTCCAGTAATTAAGGATTTAACCGTAAACAGAAGTTCTTTTGACAAAATCATTGCTAGTGGAGGATATATTAGTGTAAATACAGGGAATGCGGTAGATGCAAACTCCATGTTAATTCCAAAAGATGATGCAGACACTGCTTTTGAAGCAGCTACTTGCATTGGTTGTGGAGCCTGCGTAAGTGCATGTAAAAATGCCAGTGCCATGTTGTTTGTAGGAGCAAAAGTAACGCAACTTGCTACCTTGCCTCAGGGGAAAGCAGAACGCGAAAAACGAGTGGTCGCTATGGTTAACGCTATGGATGCCGAAGGTTTTGGGGCTTGTAGCAATACAGGAGCCTGCGCAGCAGAATGCCCGAAGGGAATTCCATTGAGCGTGATAGCCACTTTAAATAAGGAATACACGAAAGCCAAAATGAAAGGCTTTTAGACATTTTAGATTTTAAAAAATTAAAAAAGCCAACCCATAGGGTTGGCTTTTTTCGTTTACCTAAGGGTAAATATGCTCTTAAATCATGCTTTGCAAATATTCTGTTTTCATTAAAGGACATATTTTATAACGTTCTTCTTTAGTGTCTTCGTAAATGGCTTCTAAGGTTTCATATACATTTTCTAGACCAGCCCGTTCGCACCATTCAAAAGGACCCATAGGGTAAGCCGTTCCTAGTTTCATGGCCGTATCAATATCTGCTTTATTTGCTGTCCCCTCTTGCACGGTATAGTAGGCCTCATTAATAATCATAAAAATGATTCTTGGAGTAATCATGCCTACGCGGCTATCCACCAATTCTAATGTTTCCCAACCCAAATCGGCATGAGGGAAACTACTGAGGTCTATCTCAAAAGGATTACAGTATTCTAAAGTGCTTCGTTCTAAAAAAGTAGGAATGGCGTTCATGCCAATAATTTTCTCGCCATTGTAGCTCGCACCCACACTGGCAAACTCATCTTCTAGCTGACTTTTAACCATATTAAGCAATACCCAGGTTTCACCACCTTCAGTATAATCTAAAATGGTCCGATCTGAATTATCATAATCCAAATCAATGAATACATCATAATTTTTAAGATTTGCAGTATCTTGCACCAACTCGTATGAGGCGTTTAAGTTGAGCTTGTCAAAACTCGTGAGCTGAGACGGCTGGCCGATAACTGCAATTTTCATATACGAGCAAAAATACAGAAAGCATGGAGAAAGAAATAATTTTTAGTCAGGAAGTTCCAGCGCCCATAGGGCCATATAGTCAGGCAGTAAGGGTTGGAGACACCTATTATTTTTCAGGAATGATTGCCTTAGATGCACAGAGTGGGCAAATGATTGGCGCCGATGCAGCCAGCCAAACAAAAAAAGCCATGGATAATATTGGGGCTTTACTCGCGGTAAAAGGCTTGAACTATGCAAATATTGCTAAAACTAGTATTTTTTTAAAGGACATGGATGATTTTTCGGCTGTGAATGAGTGCTATAGTTCCTACTTTAAAGATCATTTTCCAGCTAGAGAAACGGTTCAGGTTTCACGTTTGCCAAAAGATGCTTTGGTAGAAATTACGATTATTGCAGTGGCTTAAAATATAGGAAAATGAGCAGCGCTGTGGGTAAATCAATTCCTTCTCGTTTTCACCCTTTTGTACATTTGTCCTTTATGCATTTTGGCAAGGCACTCGGATTCGTTATTGTTTTTTTTATGGCAAATATTGCACGGTCCCAAGGAGGAGACTCTATACGTTTGAGCAAGCCAAAGGGATTTAATCCAATAGATACCTTGAGATATTATGTGAATAAACGCAATGGGCGCTTTTTATTGAGTTTGGACGGAAAGAATGCATATATCAATGGTGTTTCATCCCCAGTCGTTGGATTTCGCTTTGGGCTATCTTACGATAAGATTGCTTTGTACTCTGGATTTTACTCTTCCAATTATTTTTCAAGAACCCAGAAAGATACTACATCCATTAATTTTGGATACGTTGCCACTACCGTCGAATATTATTTGGCAGATAATTGGCGATACGATGTTTTTGTTCCCATCTCTATTGGTATAGGGTCAAAAACAATTATGAAAACAGAAGTCTTGTCAGGAAATAGTAGAAGCTCTTCAGAAGCCTTTGTACCTATAGAAGTAGGGATAGGAGGGACGGTACGCTTTTTAAGGTATTTAGGCATGGCAGGTTCTTTGGGATACCGTTGGTCTTTATACCAAGGATCTGATTACTCCTCCCCATTTTGGTCATTGGGCTTTACATTTTATACGGGAACTTTATGGAGAGATGCCAAAGAGGCCTCTAAGAAAATCAACCGTTAAGATTTACCTCGCCAATGAAATAGCAGCCACCTCTAATCTAGCGTATCTGTTTTTTGGGATTTAGTAAATTCCTTCATGCGGTCTAGCTGTTTAATGAATTCATCTAATTTCTCCACATCCATTCTATTTGCTTGAATGATATTGTTCTCATCTAAAACAAATATAGTTGGGCTGGCAATGACGTAGTATTGTTTTAAATTTCGGGCATATGCATCGGATGGGGCTGCACTTCTATCCAGATGTATCCAGTTTTTAACTTCAGGATGCGCGTCCATAAATTCGTCGAACTCTTTTTTCTTATCAGATTGTGTTAAGCCTATAACCACCCAATCCTTATCCATGTTTTTATTGTATATCCTAGCCAATTTAGGCACGACCTCTCGGCAATGACCGCAAGTGGGATCCCAAAAAATCATTATTTTATATTTGGCTTTAATATCATTCAATCGCACCCAAGGCGTTTTTTGACTTGCAGCACGTGCCGTATCAAAGGTTTGGAGCATTAGATCCGCTGCTCTGGTGCCAATGACGGAGCCTTCTCTTTGAATGATATTTTTGGAAATGCTTCCAATTGTTGCACTGTCTGCCCACCAGGCTTTGCCAGCCATATAAGTTTCCCTTCCAAGCATGCAAAAGGTTTTATCCAATCCCATAATATTTGAGGTTTCAAATTTATTGATATGGTACCAAATCAAAAATCGCTCTAAATCAACTGTTTGATCAGCCATTTTAATAATTCTGCTTGCCGCACGGTAAGCGCTGTCAGGATGTAGCACTTGAACTTTGTCCCAATAAAAATCAAGCTTTTGTTTAACAATGTGAAAAGGCATTCTCATCAAGCCATCCTCCCCAAAGTCAACATTGTCAAAATAGTGATTTCTGTAATACTTGTATGGATAGGAGCTATCCGCTTTGCCTTCTTTATCCAAGGGCAATTCTTTGGGAACTTCTATATCTATTACTGCTGTTAAAAACCGGCTGAGTAAATGGTTCGGATTTTGATTAATATAGGTGCGATCAAGATTATTTTTTGTTATTATGATTGCTTTTTTCTGCGCATCAAGTGCCGCTCTTTTTGTGCTTGATATGGTGGAATCTTTCAATTCTTTATCCAGTCTCACTAGGCCTTTCGCAATCTCCAATTTTTCTATCTGATATTGGATAAAAGAAGTGTTTTCTTCGGAACCTTTGACCACCATTTTGGAGTAAAAGTCGTTCTCGTAATAGCTCGTATCCGTTTCAATTTGAAAGTCTAAATCATCTGAAACGATGAATTCAAAAAACCCTTGTTTCTTTGGGAAAACAAAAAGATACATGCCTCTTTGCAATTTATAATTACCCTCAAAAACTGCAATCCCTTTTTTGTTTACCTGGGCGGTATCTCTTAAGTATTTGCTTCCATTATAATTATCGGCTAGGTATACCTCATCTCCTGGTTTTAAGCCTCCAATTCTAAACTTTAATGAGTATTCTCCTTCTTGTTGACCACCCCAGCTGGCTGCAGCTTTTAAATTTGGGTATACTCCAACATTGTTGATTTTTTTAACCGCTGTAAGGGCTTTGTATGGAGTTGGACTTTTATAGTCAATGAGTTGCGCTTTAATTGTGCTGCCTACTAAAAGACATAGCCCTAGACTCAATGATTTTAAATTGGTTAATTTCATATTACTTTCGCAAAAGTAAGACAAATATTATTCCAAAAAGGTTGTAAGCAGTTGATGAATAAATTTTATAGTGATGTATTTGAAGTGGTTCGTTTAATCCCACAAGGAAGGGCAACCAGTTATGGTGCTATTGCCAAATACTTAGGAGCGGCGCGCAGCAGTCGCTTGGTTGGTTATGCAATGAACACTTCTCATGCTGTTATTCCTTCGGTACCTGCTCACCGTGTGGTTAATAGAAATGGCTTGCTTACGGGTAAGGCTCATTTTAACCCGCCAGAGCGCATGCAAAACAGGCTAGAAGAGGAGGGAGTTCGTGTGATTGAAGATCAAATACAAAACTGGGATGAAGTTTTTTGGGATCCTAGCATTCACTTGATCCTTTAAGGATTTAGCATAAAATTTAGAAATGCTTCGATTTAGCCCACAGAGTTTTCAAACTCTACCCAATAATTAGATTTTGGATAAGGTGCAGTAACTTTTATTTTCTCCTTAGTTACAGGATGCACAAATGAGAGATTTTTGGCATGTAAACCAACGCTTCGGTCTTTGAGAGGATGCGGCGCTCCATATTTTACATCTCCTGCCAGTGGAGCTCCAATTTTTGCAAACTGAGCGCGTATTTGATGAAAGCGCCCCGTTTCTGTTCTTACCTCATATAAACTGTGTTTTCCAATGTTTCGTAAAATTTGAAAATGAAGGATGCTCTCTTTGGCTTTTCCTTTAGGTTTATTATACGTGAGTGCTCTATTGGTATTGCTATCCTTCCCAAGGTAATGGGTGAGCGTGCCACTTTCTGCCGTTAGTTTATCCGTGGCTAACACATGATACAGTTTTTCAACTTCCTTGTTTTTAAACTGCTCGTTCATGCGCGTGAGGCCTTTGCTTGTTTTAGCTAATAAAACCACGCCACTCACCGGTCGATCAATTCTATGCACCAAGCCAACAAAGGCTTTCCCTGGTTTGTTGTATTTTTTAACAATGTATTCCTCGGCCCATTGGACCACATGAAAATCGCCACTTTTATCACCTTGAACAGGCATTCCGCAGGGTTTGTTCACTGCTAAAAGGTGATTGTCTTCGTATAGAACATCTACTTTGTAGGCTTTCATTGTACTGCAAAATTACGCATAAGCAAGCAGTAAAAATTGCTTTTTATTATGCAATACTCCTAAGAATAAACATGTATTTTTGCAGCCGTTTTGAAAAAATCCTTTGCCATATCAGAATTAAAGCTGCGCGCAATAAACCTATCTATTCCTATGGTATTAGGTCAATTGGGTTTGATGCTGCAAGGGGTTACGGATGTAATTATGGTTGGCCCATTAGGCGATGACTACATCTCCAGTGCCAATATGGCAAATAATGTATTTTTTCTACTCATTGCATTTTTTATGGGAATGTTGTTTAGCATGAGTACGGTCATTAGCATAAAAGATGGCGAGGGTAAAAGAAACAATACCCCTTTCACCTACAAGGCAGGATTGGTGCTATCGTTTACGGCTGCTATTCTTATTGTTTTATTAAATGAAATAACCATTGCAAACTTTGCAATACTGGGGCAAGTCTCCGAAATAAACGCCATTGCGCCTGGTTATTTGAGAATTATAGGTTGGAGTGCCATTCCATTTCTTGTTTTTGTGGCTGCACGTCAATTTTCAGACGGTTTAGGCATAACTGCGGTGGGTATGTACATTAGTATTGGAGGGTTTATTGTAAATATATTGTTCAATGGCATTGGTATAAATGGTTGGATTACCGGGGTTCCATTGGGTATTACGGGAGCTGGTTTGGCGACCTTGAGTACTCGTGTGCTTATGGCTATTGGGCTTATTATTTATATAGCAAAGCATAAAACCTTAGGAAATCTAAAGCCAACAAAAGTCTTTAATTGGGAGGTATGCAAGAAGGAATCTATCCAATTAATAAAATTGGGTGTTCCATTGGGCGTTCAATTCTTTGCAGAAGTAGCCTGTTTTGCAGTGAGTGGTTTAATTGTTGGAACTATTAGTAGCGTTCAAGCTGCAGCGCATGCAGTGGCTCTGTCTATTGCTGCTCTCACGTATATGGCTGTTACAGGTGTTGCTCAGGCGGGTGGAATATTAGCTGGTAATTTCTATGGGGAGAGGAACCTCGGGAAACTAAAAATTTTAGGGAAAGATATGATTCAATTAAGTGTGATCTTTCAGCTCTTTTTTGGTACGGTACTCTTTGTTTTCAAAAGGCCAATCGCCCTTTTATTTGAACTTGAAGGAGAAACCTTGGAACTCACGGTATTATTACTTACGATCGCATGTGTTTTTCAATTGGCCGACGGCGTACAAGTGATTGCCATGAATTTATTGAGAGGCATTAAGGATGTGAAAATGAGCATGACCATTGCCTTGGTTTCCTATTGGATTATTCCTATTCCCTTTAGTTACTATTTTGGTGTTGTCATGGGCTATGGAGCGCAAGCCGTTTGGTGGGGTTTTGTTATTGGTTTAACGGTAGCATGTATCCTTGGTGTGGTTCGTTATTTCTGGAAATTAAAGCAAGGAAAGCATAAGATATTCGGAAAAGACCTAGTTTGGCATTAAGTTTGAAATTAATACTCAAAAAAATTATGAAAAAGTATATATCTATTATCGCAATGAGTTTTTGTTTAGGCTCATTATTTAGTCAAGCGACTATTACGTCCTCATCCTTCGCCCAGGTAGGCCAAGTGATAACTTTTTATGACGAAGACTCGGATGGCATCTATTACCCTTCAAAGGAGGCTGGTTCTGATAAGGTATGGGATTTTTCTACATATGCAAAAGATGATCCTACGACCTTTAAGGTTATTCCCAAAGGCTGGAATCCTACAGTGGCTGCTTTTGTCCCAAATGCAACTTTTCTTATTGATGCGGATGATAGTGTTGTAGTGGGCATTCGTTTAACCGAAGATGACTTGCTATATCAAGGGATTTATTCTACCGAATACGAGGATAGAGATGAGCCTTTTACACCTTTTGAATCTAGTTTTTTAACCTATCCCATGACGATGGGAACTTCGGCCGTAAGATCTTCAAATATTGCTTCTGATGTAAGCTTTATTGGCATGGACTTAGATGGAGCAGGTCCTCTTGGTGTAGTGGATAGTTTGGAATTCAGTAGAATATCGTTGGATACGTTTAATGGAGTTGGATATGGTTCTATAAAGACATCATCTAATACTATACCCGACTGCATTATGGTTGAGCATAAAAAATATCAAAGAAATGTATTTAAAGTTCTGATAGCAGGAGTTTGGCAAGAATTAACGGAAGGACAGATGACTGCCTTGAACTTTGATGCGGATGAAGATTCAGAGAAAACACATGAATGGTGGAGCAATGCTCCTGGTTATGGGTTCCTAGTGGCGAGTTACGGTTTAGAGGGGGACTCTTTTACTGAACCAACTTTTATGGATGAGCCTGCAAAAACCAATGGTTTATTAAAGGCAGTTCAATCTCAAATATCTGCATATCCCATCCCTGCAAAAGACCTCTTAAATATAAATACAGATGGACAAGCGTATGCGTCTTATGCCATTTATACCATGACTGGTAGATTAGTTTCTGAAGGAGTACTAGAAAACAATCAAATCAATATTGCTTCTGTTTCTAAAGGAACATACCTGCTAGAACTGAAGGGCCAAAACATACAAGGTGCACTCCAATTCATTAAAGAATAAAAAGAAAAATAAGTTGATAAAAGCATCTTAAAGATTTTCTTTAAGGTGCTTTTTTATTGGAGGGCTGGTCACCTACCTTAATCTAAAAATTCCAAAATATAAAAAATAGAATGAGTGCTTTTTTTTGGCCTCTAAGGGAGGTTGCCAAATTAAACTAAGTGTTATCTTTGAAGGAAGAATATGAGAGTATTGTTAAGTATAGGTTTATTGTTTTTTGCTTTAAAAATTCAGGGCCAAACAAAAGATAAGTTTTTTGAAATTGGAGCTAGCCCTGCTATTTCAAATGCAATTTTACTGAACGTATCTAAGCCAAGTTCCTACAGTCAAGGGCTTTCGCAATACCGCGATAGTGTAAGTAAAAACAGAAAAATGCTAGGGTCTGTAAATGTATTTGCTAGATATACGGTAGCAAAAAACGAGGACCAAAGGTTTGGAATAGGGCTTGAGTATGCGCAATACGGATTTAAACGTGTGGTCGAAGATCCGGTTTTAGGATTCTACAAACACGAGGATTTAGGGATTGTGGGAGGCTTTATTGAGGCCAGTGCATCGTTTTATTATATCACTAGAATGCGCACCTTGGAGGTTCCTTTGTTTTTTGAAACGCGAATGGGACTCCCCAAGGCAGGCAGTGAGCAGTGGCTTAGTTTGGGTGTTGCTCCTTCTTGGGCTTGGGATAAAAAACTTGCCTTTTTTACCAAGGGGTATGAGGAAGAAGGCTCGGATACGCGCTTGGTTAACAATTACCGTTCGCCTGGACTGCCGGTAAATGCTGTCTTATTTGCAGGATACAAATTTATAATTGATGTAAACCAGCCGGTTAAATTAGTGATTCAACCGCAGATTAGAATTCCAGTAGTTCCAACAGGGGGAGATGAATCCTATATGTACACGCAATTTAACTTGAACCTAGGAATACACTTTAGCGCAAAGAAGAAATAACATGCTTTCGAAAAAAGTACTCCACTCTTTTTATCAGGCTTTGCTTGGTTTTGAAGAAGATGAATTATGGAATGCCGTCTTAGCACAGGCAGAAATAAAAAACCCTTGGTTTACGCATGAAAATGCGACAAAAGTGCTTCAGCAATGGAGAGCTAGTTTAGAAGAAGCTAAGATTGCATCGTTTATGGAAACCTATGCTTTTCCCGGTAATGCAAGTGCAAAGACCTTAGGACTTATCATGGCTGGAAATATTCCGGCGGTGGGAATGCATGATGTATTAATGGGCCTTGCTTGTGGCTATACTGTTAAAGGAAAACTAAGCAGTTTGGATGAGGATATTCCCAAATATTGGCTCAAAAAGGCCATTGAAAACTTTCCAGAATTGGAAGGCAGAGTGGACTGGGTGGATAAGCTAAATGGGGTAGACTTTGTTGTAGTGACGGGCAGTGATAGTACTGCAAGAACTTTTGAGTATTATTTTAGAGAAACACCTAAAGTGATACGCAAGAACAGAAATAGCTTGGCGGTATTGAAGGGCAAGGAGAGCAAAGAAGAGATGATTGCCTTGGGAGAGGATATTTTTGCCTACTTTGGCTTGGGCTGCCGCAGTGTAACACATTTAAAGGTTCCCAAAGGATACGATTTTAAGCCGCTTATTGAGAGCTGGGATGGCTACCATGACAATATTCACCATAATAAGTATGCGAATAATTACCATTATCACAAAGCCTTATTATTATTGGATTTAGATCCTCATATTGACTTTGGCTATGGTATTTTACATGAGTCGAAAAAGCTATACAGTCCAGTAGGTACGATTCATTATAGTTTTTATGATTCACCCGAAGAGGTAGACTTGTTTATTGCGGATCACTCGGCGGATATACAATGCATTGTTGGCCAAGATTACTTGCCTTTAGGTACGGCTCAAAAAACAGAATTATGGGATTTTGCAGATAATGTAGATACGGTAAAAGCATTGCTTCAGAACGCATAAATTACCATATTTTTTTAATCTCTCTGTTTATTAATTCGTCTGCTAATTGTTTTCAAGGAGGAGGTAAATATAGCGGTGAGTTCATCTGCCTCTAGCCGAATCGGGGCCAGGTCTTCAATAGACACCCAATTCCTATCATCGATGATTTCGAGACAATAGGCACTGGTATCTGCTTGGCATAAAACAGCATTCATTTTTGAAATAAACTCTTGATCGCTTCTTGATCTGCAAACTGCTCTATAATTGGCCCCTAGCGCAATGGCACTTTTAATGAGACGCTTTGAAAGTAAGCTGCTCGCGTAATTGCTTGGTAAATGTTCTGTTAAATCAATAATGGTTAAGGCGAATTGCTTCGTCCTGTTTTGAAGAATTTGTTTCATATTTTAGATTTCGTTTCATGCAAATTAGAAGGTAAATTTCACATTCGCCAGTCTTTTGCTTTAATCCTAAACCTAAAATGAGCGCTATCCAGCCGCGTTTGCGCGTATAATATTCAACGCTGCACCTGCTTTAAACCAGTCAATTTGTTGCTCATTAAACGTATGGTTAGCCATAATCGTTTCCGAACTCCCGTCTTTGTGGTTTAATACAATACTCAAGGCTTTGCCTGGGGTAAAATCAGTCAATCCTAAAATATCAAACGTGTCGTGCTCTTGAATTTTATCATAATCTGATTTATCTGCGAAGGTTAGGCCTAACATTCCTTGTTTTTTCAAGTTTGTTTCGTGAATACGAGCAAATGACTTTACAAGAACTGCGCGCACTCCTAAATGTCTAGGTTCCATGGCTGCATGCTCTCTTGAGCTTCCTTCTCCATAATTTTCTTCCCCTACAACCATACTGAACTCACCTGCTGCCTTGTACATTCTTTGTACTTTAGGCACGGAGTCGTACTCACCGGTCATTTGATTAAGAACGGTATCTGCTTTTCCGCTAAATGCATTGATGGCTCCAATGAGCATATTATTTGAAATATTATCCAAGTGGCCACGAAATTTTAACCATGGACCTGCCATAGAAATGTGATCGGTGGTACATTTTCCTTGGGCTTTTATTAAGAGCTTTAGTCCTTTTAAATTTTCGCCATTCCAAGCTGCAAAAGGTTCTAAAATCTGCAATCTTTTACTATCTGGAGATACTTTTACTTGAACGTTTGATCCGTCTTCTTTGGGTGCTTCGTAGCCTGCATCTTCTACATGAAAACCATTTGGCGGCAATTCATGACCGGTAGGCGCTTCTAATTTCACTTGTTCTCCATTTTCGTTGGTCAATGTATCGGTTAAAGGATTAAATCCTAAATCTCCGGCAATGGCCATGGCTGTAACCAATTCTGGACTTCCTACAAAAGCCATCGTGTTTGGATTCCCATCGGCACGTTTGGCGAAGTTTCTGTTAAATGAATGAACGATGGTATTGCGTTCTTTTTTCTCGGCTCCAACACGAGCCCACATTCCTATACAAGGACCACAGGCGTTCGCAAATACCTTGGCTCCAATTTTATCGAAAACGTCTAAATATCCGTCTTTTTCTATCGTATATCGCACCAATTCACTCCCTGGAGTAATGGTGTATTCCGATTTTGGTTTTAAGTTTTTATCTGCAGCTTGTTGCGCGATGGAGGCCGCTCTCGAAATATCTTCGTAGCTACTATTTGTACAACTTCCAATTAGACCCACCTCAATTTTTAGAGGCCAGTCATTGGCCGCTGCCATTTCTTTCATTTTGCTTATTGGTGTAGCTAAATCTGGAGTAAAAGGACCATTTAAATGCGGTTCTAATTCGCTCAAGTTGATTTCGATAACTTCATCGTAGTATTTTTCTGGATTTGCATAAACCTCCGGGTCGGAACATAAATGTTCTTTCACCTGGTTGGCTAAATCTGCAATCTCTGTTCTTTCCGTAGCTCTTAGATAACGATCCATGCTTTCATCGTAAGGGAAATTAGATGTAGTGGCGCCTATTTCAGCTCCCATATTACAAATAGTTCCTTTGCCTGTACAACTCATGGCATCGGCACCTTCGCCAAAGTATTCTACAATAGCACCCGTTCCACCTTTGGCAGTTAAAACGCCCGCAACTTTTAAGATTACATCTTTTGGGGCGGTCCATCCGCTTAATTTACCGGTAAGCTTTACTCCTATTAATTTAGGAAATTTTAATTCCCAGGGCAAACCCGCCATTACATCACACGCATCTGCACCTCCAACGCCTATGGCAACCATTCCTAACCCACCTGCATTTACAGTATGACTATCGGTTCCTATCATCATTCCACCTGGGAATGCATAGTTTTCTAAAACTACCTGGTGAATAATTCCAGCTCCGGGTTTCCAGAACCCTAAGCCATATTTATCACTCACACTAGCCAAGAATTCATACACTTCTTTGCTTTCCTCATTGGCAAATTCTAAATCTTCATCTGCCCCGGTTTTAGCCATAATTAAGTGGTCGCAATGAACCGTACTTGGCACAGCAACCTTGGGTCTGCCAGCCTGCATAAACTGCAATAAAGCCATTTGAGCTGTAGCATCCTGCATTGCTACACGATCTGGGGCAAAGTCTACATAGCTTCCCCCTCTGTCAAATTTTTCAGAAACATCATCTCCAGACCACAGGTGGTTGTAAAGAATCTTTTCGGTGAGAGTGAGGGGCTTACCCAATAATTTTCTTGCCTTTTCAACACGCACGGGCATGCGGTCGTATACTGCTTTTATTACGTCTAAGTCAAATGCCATAAGGTGGTGCAAATATACAAAATTTGGGGATGAAATAATGCACACGGGTTAAATTCAGAACCGAAGAAAAGAAATCTAGGGGAGAATGGGTGGTAGATTCAAAAGACTCAGATTTTTGATTGCAAGCGTGTCCATGCGCCACCATTATATGCCTGAAATCCATTTGATTTAAGCATGCTTTTGGCGGCAGCGCTGCGCATACCGCTGGCGCAACAGGTTATAATAACTTTGTTTTTAGGTAGCTTGCCAAGCTTATTGCCTAAGTCTTGTACCGCTATGTTTTTGCTTTTGGCAATATGTCCAGATTTGAATTCTTGAGGAGTTCTGACATCTAGAATCACAGCCCCTTGAATTACTAATTCAGCAAAGTTAGGTTTAGGAGCTAGGCCAAAAAGGCGTTTTAATACATTTAAAAGCATGCTGCAAAAGTAGCTATTTCAAACTTACCTTTGCACCCATGGCAGAAATTGGGCAGTATAATTTAATCAAGGTGAGCCGCATGGTTGATTTTGGATTGTTCTTGGATGATGAGGAGGATGGTGACATTCTACTTCCCAAAAGATATATACCTGCCGGAACCAAGGTAGGGGACATGCTTAAGGTATTTGTCTACCTTGATTCAGAAGATCGAATTATTGCAACTACAGAAACGCCCAAGGCACAAGCAGAGCAATTTGCATGTTTGGATGTAATTGAGGTAAACCGAGTGGGTGCATTTTTGGATTGGGGCTTGCCAAAAGATGTCCTGCTTCCATTTAGAGAACAAAAGAAGGAGCCTAAAGTGGGCGACAAAGTATTTGTATTTATCTACTTTGATAGAGCCAGTGACCGGATTGTAGCGAGTCAACGATACGAGAAGTTTTTATCCAACGAGGAAAAGGAATTGGAGGAGCGCCAAGAAGTAGAATTGATTATTGCTCAAAAGACTCCCTTGGGCTTTAAGGTAATTATAGAGCAATGTTACATTGGCTTAATATATGATAATGAAATATTTAGTGCTATTAAGGTTGGAGATACCACTAAAGGATATATTTCTAAAATAAGAGAGGACGGTAAAATTGATGTTGCCTTGCAAAAAGGAGGTGCTGAAAAGGCCACTGATCTTAGCGGAATCATTCTTGAAAAGTTGCGAGAAAATAAAGGGTTTTTAGCGGTACATGACAAAACAAACCCAGAGTTGATTAAGAAATTATTTTCCGTAAGTAAAAAGACCTTTAAAAAGGCATTGGGTGCCTTGTACAGGAATCAAGAAATTACCATTTCTGAGGATGGGATTTACCTTTCTGAAGAGGATTAGAATATTCTTTTTTTGGAATTAACGGGTATATTTTCTTCTTCTTATAAGGTAGTTTATTCCGCCAAATAGAAAAATAAGGATGATGGGTAAACCCACGTTTAAAGCTTGCCAAAAGCTTTTTTCAGATTTAACCTTAGCTTGGTTGAGTAATCGTAGAGAATAATCTTTGGCACGAATTTCAATGAGTCCATTATCATCAATTAAATAATCGATGCAGTTTAAAAGAAACTTTTTATTGGCATACGTAATTTTATTGTAGCGATCATACCCGGTAGGAAATGCTTTTCCTTGAGAAACTTGATTGCTCATAATATCTCCATCAGATATTACAATCATCTTGGATTTACCGGTTGCTTTGAAGTTCTTTTCGTCAAACTTCTTTTGGTTTATGAACGGACTTTTAAAGGTCCCCTCGACCAACATCGCGGCAAATTTTCTACCCTCATTCATCGTAGCCAAATATTCCGGTCGTTTATTTTGCAAAAAAGAGGTTACAAATTCTACCGTTGCTGGCGCTTGAACCACCCGCGTCCTTTTGGAAGTCCTAAGGAGAGGAGTGAATTTTAATCCTTTCCGCTTCTTCGGGCGTATGGTTCCGGAAAACTGACCCCATACCGCACCTAAATTTTTGGTTATGACATGGTCCTCGTTATGATCTGTAAACAAAGGAAAGTACATGAAATTGAGATTATCCATGCGTTGCCCATTGTAAATGGGGATTTTATTGCAATTAATATCTTGAACCAGGTTGGAGTTTAAGCCAATCCCATATGAAAAGAGACTTTGTTTAATGTTTTCTAAGTTACCATTCATGGCCACAACAGACGATCTGTTTCGAAAACTATCCATCTCTATATGGGCAGCATCCAATAGCCACATTGCCTTTCCACCATTGAGCATGTATTGATCAATTAAATACATTTCTGCCATTGAATAGTCCTCTTGAGGTTTTACCATGAGTAGCATCTCGGCATCGGCAATTCTGCGCTTTAATGAGTTCATTAAAATAAAGGCTGCGCTATCCGGTTGTCTTTGCAAGCGATCCAAGAAGGGCCTTCCTGCATCGGGATTATTTATATTCAGATTTACAGATTCTACCTCGTAGTATTTATTTAATTCACTGGCAAAATACCCTACCTGTGCACCTATAGTTTCCTTACTCCCATCCACTACAACAATGCGCTTTTTCTTTTTTACTACACATTGTCTCAATCCATTGGCAAATTCATATTCAATGCTTTTTATGGACTTGTTAATGGCCTCCGCGATGTTAATGTTCCCATCTTCATCAAAGAAATTAATGATGACTGTTTTCCCGCGGTATTCGAATTCAGCCGAAGGAATCAAAAATTTAATGCGCGTTTCATCGGCATTCTCTGTTTCTATATCCCTTACAGGTTTCAACCCTTTCCGACTAAAGTCTTCCAATATTTTGGCTACTTCTTTTTTGTCTTTCCCAGCCAGTGGGTCTATAATTTCGATTTCTAATTTGCCTTGGCTAAAGTTCCTAAATTCATAGGCCTTATCTCGAATCTCATTTTGAAGCTGTTGGAAATTTGAACTCAACTCGCCTGCGAGGTATAATTTAAAGATACAGGTTTCGTCTAGTTTTTCTGCTAGGTCCTTACTGGTTTCTGAAAGCGTGTGTCTATTTTCCTTGGTTAAATCGAGGCGTGCGTAGTAAAAATTGCCTAATGTATTAACTAAAATAATGGCAGCTACTGCAATGACCCAATCCATGTAGGAAAGACGTTTTACACTTTGACTTTTCTTGGATAACATTACCATTTTCTCGATTGAAATACCAATTTAGTTGAAACTACAAAAAAGGCAGAAAAGCCTAAGAAATATAATACATCACGGGTGTCAATAACCCCTCTACTTACACTGTAATAATGATAATCTAATCCAAACCATCCCAAGCTTTTGCCCACTGCATTGAGCCATTGAATTTCTCCAAACAACCCCAATACTTGATAGAATAAAAAGCACAAAGCCATGCTGCTAATAAGGGCAACAATTTGATTTTCTGTTAAGGAGCTACAAAATAGACCGACGGAGGTGTAGCAGGCGGCGAGTAGTACTAAGCCAAAATAGGAACCCCACATGGCACCTGTATCTATATTGCCCACAGGCGCTCCCAACTGATATATGCTGTAATAATATATGAGGGTGGGTATTATGGCAATAATTACCAGGCTTAAACTAGCCAGGTATTTCCCTAAAATAATGTTTAGCTCACTCACCGGCTTGGTCACGAGCAATTCAAGTGTTCCATACTTTTTTTCATCGCTAAAACTGCGCATGGTAATGGCAGGCACCAAAAATATTAAAATATACGGTGCTAGTTGAAACATGACTAACATGCTTGCAAGTCCCAGATCAAAAATGGTACTTCCCTCCAGCACCCACATGAATAAGCCTGTAGCCAATAGGAAAACTCCCATCACAATGTATGCAATAAGAGAGCTTAAAAAGCTGCGTATTTCTTTTTTATAAACGGTCCACATGTTTGGTTAAATTTTGAAATACCTGTTCCAGCGATACATTTTCGCTGCTTAATTCCATCACTTCTAAATTGTTCTTCAAGGCAAAATGGCTAATGCTTTTTCGGCCTTCAGCAGAAGAAACTTCAATTTTATACCGATGGTTTCCTTTATCCATTACTTGAATAACCTCATTCAATTGATTTAATTCTTTCACACTAATGGCCGATCCAAAGGTTACATTTACATGGTGTTTTTCACCGGTAATATTCGCTAAGTCTTCAATCGGGCTATCCGCCACTAAGTTGCCCTTATCTATAATCATAACGCGGGTACAAACGGCTTCTACCTCTTGCATTATATGGGTGCTGAGTAAAGTGGTCTTTCCAAGTTTTTTTATAAGTTCTCTAATTTCTATGACCTGATTGGGATCTAATCCTCCCGTAGGTTCATCTAAGATAAGTACGTCGGGGTCATGAATAATGGCTTGAGCTAAGCCTACTCTTTGTCGATATCCCTTGCTCAGTTGTCCAATTTTTTTGTGTTTTTCTTGATCTAAACCCGTTAAATCAATGACTTCAGCCACTCGTTTTTGGGGTTTATTTACACCACCCATTTTGCCTGCAAATTCCAAAAATTCTCTCACATACATATCTAAGTATAGTGGATTGTGTTCCGGGAGATATCCTAACCTTTTACGTATGGCTAAGCTATCGTCTACAATGTCTAATCCACACACATTTCCTTCTCCTTTACTCGGGGGAATATATCCGGTGAGCATTTTCATGGTCGTGCTTTTTCCAGCTCCATTGGGGCCTAAAAAACCTACAATTTCACCCTCCTTAATCGAGATATTTAAATTGTTTACCGCGATTTGTTCGCCGTATCTTTTACAAAGATTCTTAGTGATAATACTCAAAGCGATAGCAAAGTTATGTGATTGATGGGGTACAAAAAATATTCACTTTACTAACGTCCAAAGTATTGCACAAATTTTAAATGAGAAAGAGTAAATAGAGGGGTGTTGCAATATTCCAGTTTTAATGGACTGCTCTTATCTTTCTCCCAATCTTAAAATGAGAGGGGGCACTAAGGCATAAAAATAGCACAGCAAAATTGGCTGTGCTATGGTTTTTTAAATAAATAAAATAGTGCTTCAATAGTTTTGAAGCTTGCCATAAATGATTAAGTATTACACCAATTATGATATGCTTCGATTATATGCTTAGGTTTAGAGCGTAATATTTATTTGAATTGTTCTGTAGTAGATACTACGGATTATTACAAATAACATGCCAAAAGACGAAAATGAGCGTATAATTTTAAAAGTTGAATACTATTGCAACTTGTTGATAACCAATGGTTAAATTGAATAAATTAAGCGATTTCTGCACCACTATTAATGGCTTTCTCTGGAGAGACAAATACGAGATTCCCTTCTGTATCTTCGGCCATTAAAATCATTCCTTCACTCATAATCCCACGCATTTTTCGCGGGGCAAGATTGGCTAAGTAGCATACTTGCTTACCAACGATATCTTCGGGTTTGTGATGCATGGCAATGCCACTTAAAACAGTTTTGGAGGTGCCTGCTACATCCAAGGTGATCTGAAGTAATTTATCGGCCTTTTCTACTTTACTTGCCGCTGTTATGCTGGCAACTACAATTTGCATTTTACCAAAATCTTCGAATTGTATTTCCTCTTTCATTTTAAATCCTGTTTTAGCTTGCGCTAATTTTTCTTTTTGTTTCTGAATATCGGCATCTTCTACTTTAGTATACAATAAAGCAGAAGGACCAACTTTATGTCCTCCACTTAGATTTCCAAATAAGTGTTCTCCGTTCCAAAATTGGGTGATGATATGCTCCATGGGTATGAAGTTTAATTGAGTGCTTAATTTTTGATGCGTAAAAGGCAGGAAGGGCTCACAAGCCAATGCCAAATATTGGGTGATATCCATGGCGAATGCCATGGCTGCCTGGGTTGCCTCTTCGTCCGTTTTAATTAGTTTCCAGGGCTCTATATCAGCCAAAAATTTATTCCCAACCCTTGCAGCATCCATAAATGCAGCGAGTCCATCTCTAAATTTGTAGGCGCTTAAGGAATCGCACATTTTACGGTGCAATCGGCTGATTTCTTTTTTGGCGGCGGCAATTTCTTTTTCTAATTTTCCAGCAGGTAATGCAGGAATCACTCCGTCGTAATATTTATGGGTAAGCACCATGGTTCGGTTCACAAAGTTTCCAAATATGGCTACGAGCTCTCCATTTACTCTGGCTTGATAATCGGCCCAAGTAAACTCACTATCCTTGTTTTCTGGCATAATAGAAGCCAGAACATAGCGCAGTTCATCTTGTTTTTCAGGAAATTCTTCTAAGTATTCATGTAGCCAAACCGCCCAGTTCTTGCTGGTGCTAATTTTATTTCCTTCGAGGTTTAGAAATTCGTTGGCGGGTACATTTTGGGGCAGCACATAATCTTGGGAATGTGCGTGTAGCATGGCTGGAAATATGATGCAATGGAATACGATATTGTCTTTTCCAATAAAGTGTACCAGATTGGTATCTTTCCCTTTCCACCAACTTTCCCAATCATGGGGTCTTTTTTCTTTGGTGGCTGAGATATAGCCGATGGGTGCTTCGAACCATACATAAAGGACTTTGCCTTCTGCATTTTTAACAGGTACGGGTATTCCCCAATTCAAGTCGCGAGTCATTGCTCGGGGTCTGAGTTCGTCTTTTAACCAACTCTTGCATTGGCCTAATACCTGATTTTTCCAATGGGTTTGATTGTTGATCCACTCTTCTAAAAATTCGGATTGAATTTTGTCTAGGGGCAAGTACCAGTTGGTTGTTTTTTTCTTTATGGGTTTGTTGCCGCTTAGGGCGGATTTTGGATTTTTTAGTTCTAATGGACTGAGTGTGGTTCCGCAATTTTCGCATTGATCACCGTAAGCATCGGGATTTTCGCATTTGGGGCAGGTGCCAATGATGTATCGATCGGCTAAAAATTTCTTGTTCTCCTCGTCGTAGTATTGCTCAGTTTCTTGTTCTATAAAAAGGTCTTGTTCGTATAAGTCGGTAAAAAATTCCTGAGCTGTTTTAAAATGTGTTTCGTTGGTGGTTCGACTAAAGATATCGAAAGATATGCCTAGCCCCCAAAAACTTTTAGCAATGGTTTCGTAGTTTTCATTTACGACTTCTTGCGGTGTTTTGTTCTCTTTGCCTGCTTTTATAGTAATGGGAACCCCATGTTCATCTGTCCCACTCACAAACAGAACTTCTTGTCCTTTATTTCTTAAAAAACGAGCATAAACGTCCGATGGAAGATAAACCCC
>CALKCM010000006.1 GCA_938086785.1 uncultured Bacteroidia bacterium | reverse complement strand
TCTATTGGTAACTAGTGATAAAGGATGCATGGATACTGCCTCACAGCGAGTATATATTGGTCCGGATATCATTGTATTTATACCCGATGCCTTTAGTCCAAATGGATTTGGACCAAATGCCAATAATGTATTTATTCCAGTGGCATCTAATTTCAGGGACTTTAGCATGCTCATCTTTAACCGATGGGGAGAGAAGATGTATGAGACTGAGAGCATTGAAGAACCATGGGATGGAAACTACAATGGAGATAAGGCAGATCAAGGAGTATATGCATACTACATAGAAGTATCTTCTTTAGATGGTAAAATATACAAGTTTGAAGGAACATTCCATCTGATAAGATAAAAATTAAAGAATCATGTATAAAAAAACCATCCGTTAAGCGGATGGTTTTTTTGCTTTAAAAGCGTTCGTGTTATTTAAAATATCTTAAAAGATGAAAAATAATAGGCTTAGTCGATAGTTGCTACAACTTTAAGTTCAATTGCAATAGGCGTGGGTAGACAATTTATTTCCATGGTCGTTCTACACGGAGGATTGTCTTTAAAATACTCAGCCCAAAGCCCATTATATATCTTAAAATCGTCTTTCATATTGGTTAAAAACACAGTGACATCTACAATCTTATCCCAGCTACTTCCGGAGGCTTCTAAAATGAGTTTGACATTGTTAAAAACGCTATGACATTGGGTTGCAATATCATAGGAACGAATGTTTCCTTCTTTATCTAAATCTACGCCAGGGATAATTTTTGTTCCTTTTTCTCTTGGACCTACACCGCTAAGGAATAATAAATTTCCCACTTTACGGGCATGTGGATACAAGCCGACTGGCTCAGGTGCTTTGTTGCTGTTAATGGATGACATTTAATTTATGTTTATCTACGTTTTGAGTTTCTTTTAGTAGGCATAGGTTTTCTATTTCTAGCAATCTTCTTGAGGCCTGTCTTATAAAGTTCAGCACCTTTTGTGAAGCTAGGAATTTTACCAGCCACTGCGATATATTTTAGATTTGGTGAAATATCAGTTGATCTGGCATCTGTAATTTTATTTTGAAACCGCGTCATTTCTATACCACGTTTAGCATCCCATAGGATTGTTTCACCTCCAATACTCGTACTAATTAGATACCGCTCATCATAGGACCAGGAAACAGAACTAATATGCCATTTATGTCCAGAGAGGGTAAACAGCGCTTCCTTCGCAGCCAGTTTCCAAATAATTACATCATTATCATCACTTCCACTTGCTAACAGCCTTTTTGATGGTGAAAAGACTACGGTATTTACTTGGGCTTTATGTCCTGATAGGCTCATGGAAACACGTCCTCTAGGATCAATAACATCTATAACACTTTTAGTACTAGCCACTACAAAGGTCTTTCCAGATTTGGTGGGTTCCATGTCAAGAATAGGAGATTTGTAATCAATGAATTTTGCTGGAATATTATTTTCTTGATGCTCTAGATCGTACATCCTAATTGTACCATCCTTGCTAGAAGTCATGATAATTTTTGAATCAGCAGTGAAATCAATATCCGTAATTTCTTTTCTATTTTCATAGGATTCAAATAACATTTCCTCTGTTTCTATATCCCAAACACGGGTGACAAAATCTTTTCCTGCAGTGGAGACGTATTGATTGTTGGGTGAGAAAACTATTTTATTTATGGCTGATTGGTTTCCTTTAAAGGTTTTTTTAATAGTACCAAAGTCAGCAGTATCCATGCTTATCAATTTAAGATTCTTATCCCATCCACCGGTCGCAAGCCATTTTCCATCCGAGGAGAACGTACATGTTTCTAAATCTTTCGTATGCGCAATGAGCTCTTGTTCAAATACGACTAGGGTGTCAGTGGGTCTAATATTTGTACTTTGAGCTTTGATATAAACGGATTGGAGCAGGAATAAAACAGGGAGAGATTTTAAAAATAGAAGACGCATATAGCAAATGTAATAAATTACTGGTCATCACTATGCACAATCTCTACCCCTTGAGATTGTAGGTTTGCCAATATTGGTACATACCATTCTTTACTATTGGGTATTTGAACTCCTTTTCGTTCGATTTTGTTTTTGGCTATGAGCTCAACTCCCATTGCTAGCGGAAGGCCAACAAGTTTAGCCATAGATGTATCAAATTTATTCTTTCCGTAGACTTGAAGTGTGCTTATTTTTTTATGTATCTCAGAGTTGATTTCGTATGAAATTCCGTGATATAGTAAAACTTCATCCTTATCCTCATCCTCCATGGCCCATTTGGACATGAGAATTTCAAGGAGAAAATCAGCGGGCGTTCCTTGGTTTATTGTAAATGGTTCTTGACGGTCAAACGCTAAAAATTCAAGTTTCTCTATGCAGGCTTTGGAAAGGTTTTTTTTCCAATTGTTTAATGAAAAATCAAACCCAGACATCATTCGTGTAAATTGAGCAATACTTTGGATTGAGGTAAGTGTTGTTGAGTTGTCTGTAAACCCCCATTCGATCAGTTGCTGCCATGCTTCACAGTAGCCATTTCTTCGCAATGTCCCTCGAATTAAGGTTTGTACATGGGGTACATGATAAAGTTCTCGATATATAACGCTGTTTCTGTTTGGATAAGCATCAAATTTGCCCAATTCTCCCAGGTCTAAATTATTCACCGTTTTAAATAATTGATGCCACTGTACCAGCCGTGCTTTTCCTTTACGTATAAGTATACTTGGAGCTCCTTGCCCGGCCAAGACTACATTCTTTGGGGACCAAGCAAATTTATACTTCCATGGGTTGGTTTGGCAATTTTCTTCGGCAATGAGTCCGCCACAATAGCTTTCAATACCTAAAATAGTAGCTCCTGATTCTTGCAATTTGTCAATAACTTGGCATGTGCTCATATGATCAATGCCTGGATCTAATCCGCATTCGTTAAGAAATATGAGTCCTTTTGATGAGGCCTCTTTATGTAAAGCTTGGATCTCCTCACTTATAAAGGATGCCGTTGCGAGGTGAGTATCTCCCTTGAGGCATAAGCGAGCTAATACGATATGTAATTGAGCGGGCAATAGAGATACTACAATATCGCTGTTTGCAACAATTGTTGCAGTTTTGGCGTCCGTTAAATCCATTTTATTAACCTCGCTAATACTCAGAATACTATTGGGTACTTCTTTAGGGGTGCGGTCATAAACATTCAAGGTCCAAGACTCTTTAGTAGATAGTTTTACTAAATAATCAATAGCATAAAAAGAAGACCTACCAGCACCAAAAATGGAAATAATCACAGAACAAATCTATGTAAATTGGTAAAAAATTGAAAATTTTAGGAGAAATAAATCTATATGTTACTCACAGCTTATAGCCAATTTCTTCGTTTAAAGAAAAGGATAGTGAGGGTGGAACTCAAAACCATTATACCAATGGCAAAAACAAACCCATACTCCCACTGGCTATTAGGATAGTTTCGAAGATTCATGCCATAGATGCTTGCGATGAGTGTAGGTGGCATAAATATTACACTAGCTAAGGTAAAAATTTTTATGATTTGGTTTTGTTCAATATTTACCAAACTCATAAATGTATCTTGGAAATACTCTAGGCGTTCAAAGTTAAAGTTGGTATGATCAATTAATGAACTGATATCCTTTATGACAATTCTCAGGCGTTCGTAATCTTCGCCTTCAAACTCACGACTTTTAAGAATCGCGCTCAAAACTCTTTGCTTATCTACAGAGTTTTGTCTGAGAGACATTGTCATTTCCTGAAGGCGGTTAATTTGAAAAATTAAGCCTTCATCTGGCTTTCTGTCTAAGGCGATTTCTCTACCGAGTGATGATACCTGGCGAGCAAGGCTCTCTAAAAGATCTGCATCATTATCTACGCCCGTTTCTAATAAGGTAGCCATGATTTGTTTTCCTGTATGGAAACTCTTCCCACTGGCCTTTATAATTCGAACACAATCTGCAAAACTGCTCAAGTTTGCTTCACGATAAGTAAAGAGCATATCGTCTTGCAATACAAATGAAACAGCATGGGAGAGGAGCGTGTTGCCCTCATCTCCGAATTGAAGAAAATTGCTATTTGCAATAATTTCATCATCCGTTTCAAAGTACCGGGACGAACTTTCTATTTCAAGTTGTTCTTGTCTACTCTGAAATTTTAAATCAAAATTATTTTCTACGTCTGCAACCTCCTCATGCGAGGCATTCTGTAGGTCAATCCAAATAAGGTTTTCAAGAGAATCTAAGTCAGATATTGACTTGATCTTGAGAACAGCATTCTGACGTTTGTAAAATACTCGAATCATATTCTATGTCCTCCTTTTTTCTCATTGCGTGGCAAAAATAGGGAATTATATGGCTATGACATAAGTTTTTTATTTTGCCTAAGTTATTCACTGTTAGCAATAAGCATTTGGATTAAGTTGAAAAGTATTGTGAATGTCTGATTTTTGCGCATAAAAAAGCCCTTTCTCTACGCGAAAAAGGGCCTTGCAATTGAAGTGTTTTAATCTATTCTACAATAATGGATATTCCTTCCATACGAAGTATTTGAAGTTTGTCTCCATGTTTTAAGTCCTTTCCTGAGATGCTTTTCACATTCCAACTAGAGCCTTTATACTTTGCTTTTGCTGAATGCGATTTATTTTCTTCTTCTACAATCTCTATCCATTCACCTTGATGCTCATTATATTTTTGTGCACTGCCCGGTCCATATCTATGCATCAATGGTTTTCTAAAAACCATTGCAAGAATAGAAGAGCTTACTGCAAATATTACCCAGTGTACCGAAATAGAGTTCACCTCGAACATAATTGAAGTTCCAGTAATGAGCGCACCAACACCTAAAAAAAGAAGAAAAAACGAACCAACAAGTAGGTCTGCAATAATGAGTAGGAGACCTGCGGAAAACCACCAAATCTCTAGTTGACTCCCCATTATTTATCTCCTCCTTTTGTTCCTTTAATAACCGTCATTGCAGAAGCAATCATGCTTCCCATATCCCCAAAATTAGCGGGTAAAATCATGGTATTCGTGGTCTTGGCTAGTTTCCCGTATTGCTCTACCAATTGTTCAGCCACTCTTAGTTGAACGGCTTCTGAGCCACCATCTGCTTTAATTGCTTGGGCTACTGTGGTAATCCCGTCGGCAGTAGCAACGGCAACTGCTTTAATAGCTTCCGCTTCTCCCAAGGCTAAATTGATGGATTGTTGTTGGGTCGCTTCAGACTCAAGGACTACTTTTTGGCGATTTCCCTCAGCTATATTAATTGCACTTTGTTTTTCTCCCTCAGATTCCAAAAT
Organism: uncultured Bacteroidia bacterium; assembly: GCA_938086785.1. GTDB lineage: Bacteria > Bacteroidota > Bacteroidia > NS11-12g > UBA955 > CALKCM01. Next base: position 30,576 of record CALKCM010000006.1, on the reverse strand, counting down.
AACGGCACGCTTTTCACGTTCAGCCATCATTTGCTTTTCCATGGCGTGAAGAACTGTTTTTGGTGGGTTAATATTTTTAATTTCGTAGCGAAGTGTTTTAACTCCCCAACCAATACTTGCCTCGTCTATAGCTGCAACAACCTGTTGATTTACTAAGGTTCTTTCTTCAAATGTTTTATCTAAGTCTATTTTACCAATCTCGCTTCTCATGGTAGTTTGTGCCAGTTGTAAAACAGCAAATCTATAATTCGCAATTCCATAACTGGACATTTTTGGATCAATTACTTGAAGGAAAACAACTCCGTCTACTCCCACTTGTACATTATCTTTGGTAATACATACCTGTTCTGGTATATCCATCGCCATCTCCTTTAGAGAGTGCTTGTAGGCTACCTTGTCTATGAAGGGTATGATAAAGCTGATACCAGGCTCTAAAGTACTCAAGTATTTTCCTAGTCTTTCTATAACAAAAGCATTTTGTTGGGGCACTACTTTGATGCTCTTTAACAGAATAACAACAACAAGTAATGCGAAAATTATTAAAGGTATTTTTTCCATAATTCAAAGATACGCTGCGCACCCTATATTTGCTTTATTTATCCATGTAAAAGCAAGGTTTTACGAGGGATATCATTAAATATTCGATAGAAACTACACAGGAATTACCTTTACCTCGTCCGCAATAATTAAGGCGCCATCTGTGCTGGCTTTAATTTCTTCGATACTCACATCTTCAGCTCTTTCAGTTAGATAAAAATGATTGTCTTTAATCTCAAAAACACCTAAATTACTCACTACTTTTTTTACGCAATTTAATCCAGTAATAGGCAAAGTGCAGGCTTTCAAAAGCTTGCTTGCTCCGGATCGGCTCGTGTGTTGCATGGCAACAATGATATTTTTTGCTGAAGCGACTAAATCCATGGCTCCGCCCATGCCCTTAACCATTTTTCCTGGTATTTTCCAGTTGGCAATATCTCCATTTTGAGCTACTTCCATTGCGCCTAAGACGGTTAAGTCTACTCTTCCGCTACGTATCATTGCAAAACTCGTTGAAGAGTCGAAAAAAGCGCTTCCTGGGACGGTAGTAATGGTTTGTTTCCCCGCATTAATTAAATCCGCATCTTCATTTCCTTCAATGGGGAAAGGCCCCATACCCAGAAGTCCATTCTCAGATTGAAGTACTACGTCTATCTCTTCAGGAATATAATTGGCAACCAAGGTTGGAATTCCAATGCCAAGGTTCACATAATATCCATTTTGCAACTCTTGGGCTATTCGTTTGGCAATTCCGTTCTTATCAAGCATTGGGCAAAGTTATGCAATAGTTTTAAAATCTTAATTCAAACAAATGAAGGCGCTTTATAGGTGCTGGAATCTATTTATTTTGACTGAGGGATGAATACTTTCCATTGTATATTTGTGCAAATGAGAGTGGTTAATATCCTTTGTTTTTTATTTGGCGCCTTCATGAGCAATAGTTCATATGGGCAGCTTGTATATGGTGGCCCAAGTGCTGTGACCTACAGCCCAGATGCAAAAATGTACTATGTGGTTAATCAAGTAACCAAAGACGTAAATGAAATGGATCGCTGGGGGAAAGGGAGGTCTTTTATTTCTAAAGGTCTAAATTCCCCAACAAACATACTTTATGCTAACCTTCCCATTGGTGCAGGATTCTTAATCTTAGATTCCAATCAGGTACATTTATTTGATACGACGGGTTATCAATTGGGCTCAGAAAATGTTTCTGGTGCAAAGCGGCTTCAAGACCTTGTTTTTGATAAGCAAAACGAAGTGTTATATACTACAGACATTCAACGAAACGTCATATATAAAACAGTTTTTGGACCGCCTCCTTTTTATATTCCCTCCACTTCAATTTTTGTTGATAGTCTGCGCAGCCCTGCGGGACTTTATTTGGATAAAAGGAACAATCGACTTTTGTATACGGAGTTTGTAGATTCTTCAAACATCAAAACAGTAAATCTCAATAATGGCTCTATTGGTACTTTGGTTCAAACAGGCTTAGATTCAATTATTGCTATTGATAAGGATTTACAGGGGAATTACTATCTAAGCAGTCAAGGAGATAAGGGGGTTTATTCATGGAACAAGTACCTTTCGGGAGCTCCAAAAAAAGTATTTTATGAACCCAAACCTAGTGATTTTATGATAAATACCTTGACGGATGAATGGGCTTACCTCTGCTATAGTTGCGGGAAGGTATATATTGTTGATTTGCATATTGAGGGTCCCTTATTTGAGGACAAAAGTTGTCCTGGAGACTCAGGAATTGTTTATTTGAGTTCTGGTTTGAAAACCATTGGAACGTATGACCAGGGAAATAAGTTTATTGCAGAACTGAGTGGCCTAAATATGAGTTTTGCTCCCGGGAATACTACGGTGATAGGTGAATCTTTAGATACTTTAAGGCCTGCTTTGGGTATCCCTCGTTTTATCCCGGCCAGCCTAAAAGCAGGATTATACAAACTTCGAATTCGTACAACAAAACCAGTTGGAACCAGTCGTTTTGAATTATTTCAAATTAATTCATCACCCAATGCGGAGGCATATACCGCAGATACGGCTAGTGTTTGCAATGGTTCTATCCTAAGTTTAGGAATAGGAGATGATTCCACTATTGCATACCAATGGTCTCCTTCGTCTCTTGTGAGTAATGACACTTTAGCAAAGCCAAACTTCATAGGAGCTTCCAATAAATGGGTTTATTTAAATTCTAAAGATAAACATACAGGATGCCTAAACCAAGACTCTGTATTTGTCCTAATTATTACCAAGCCTGAGGTTTCTGCTTTTTCTGATACGCTTAGTGCTTGTTTAGGAGATAGCATAAGACTAGGTGTTGAAAATACGGATTATCAATTTAATTGGAGTCCAGGGTCACTGGTAAACGATTCAACCATTTCAAATCCAATCTATACCAAAGCTGGTGTCGTTACATTTAATTGTTTTTATTCGGCAAATGGAGGCTGTTCAAATTTATTTGAACAAACCGCCATCATTCATGAAAACCCTAAAGTTGAATTAGGGATTAATGAGATGTTCTTTTGTCCAAATGAAGGTAAAAAAAATAAAATAACCGTATCTGTTAACACGCTAAATTTTGATTCCACTCTATATAATCTTAACTGGACGAATAATGGTATATCGATAAATAAAAGCATCATGGAAGTGAGCCTCAAGGATATAGGCTCTAATGTATTTACCATTCAAGATAAAGGTACTTTTTGTGCTTCTAATGACACGCTAGAAATTTATTCATACGATAGTCTTAAAGTAGATTTAAATAGAATTGGTCCAGACTCTTTGCTTGTATCTGTAGTGGGAGATCCCAGTGTTGCAAAATACACTTGGTATAAGAATAGTGCTTTGTTAAACGGTGTGAACGGTCCAGTGTTTGTAGCCAAAGACTCTGGCGAGTACTATGCAATAGTCCAGACCAGTGATAGTTGCTTTTTTGAGAGTCAACGAATAAAGTACGTGAAAGCAACAAATGGGTTAAATGACATTTCTACTAATCGGAGTAATTTTTACGTATATCAAACTGCTTTAGGTACTCAATTGATGTCTAAGGGCGATAACAATGGTGAAGTTACGATACGACTTTCTTCTTTGAACGGGCAAATTGTGAGTGAACATGAAGCCATTACACTCCCATTTTTAATTGATGGCCATACGAGCCCTGGGCTTAACATTGCCTTCGTGATAGTTGATAATAAAATAGTTCAAAAAATTAAATTTGTTCATTTAGATTAAACGAAAGTCCTTTCTAATAGTTTATTAAATATGGTATTGCTTTTTATTTCAGTTTTATTTTCCATTCAGTCGCAACTGACCGAGGTAAGAAATACCTATATAAAGGCAATTGATAATGTCTCCTATGCAGATCGTTTGGTTGATCTAACTAAGAACGAATCCTCGGGTATAAAAATGGCGTATCATTATACAGGAGTGGCCTTGCAGGCCAAGCATAGTTGGAATTTAGTTACCAAAATGAGTAAAGCAAAAGAAGCTGCAAAAGGCTTGAACAAGGCTGTACTAAAGGATAAGTCTAATGTTGAAATACGTTTTTTAAGATTTAGCTTCGAAGCGAATGTCCCTTCAGTAGTAGGACTTACAAAACATTTAGCTGCAGATAAAAAAGTGATTTTGAAAAAGATTAGAAAAAAGCATCCTCTCTGGTCAACCATGAGAAAATTTTTGATCAATAGCAGTGAACTGACTAAAGCTGAAAAGGAGAAACTAAAAAAAATATAGCATCCCATTTGTCTCAAGTTTCCATAATATCGATATGGAAACTAAGAAACGCACTACGAATTCAGACTTACTTCGTTCCCAATATAATGGGAGAGTTTCCTTTACCCATTACAATAACCTTAGCATTTGCAGATTTAGCCAATTCTAATTGGGCTTTAATGGCCTCGTACTGAAGTTGTTGTTTGGTCAATGATGCTGATATGATTTTCTGATAATCGGAGATACCTTGAGCTTCTACTCGCTTTCTATCTGCTTCTTGCTTTTCTTTCGTTAAGACAAACTCCATTTTTTGCGATTCTTGCTCCGCATTTATTTTCGACTCAATACTTGCCTTTACCGAAGCGGGAAGAGCAATATTGCGGATAAGTACCTGCTCCAAAATAAGGCCACGATTCTTAAATTCTTTTTCTATCGAAGAAACAATTCTTTGTTGAAATTCTTCTCTTTTACTGGAGTATAAGGAAACAGCATCATAAGCTACAGCATGATCTCTGATTTTTGTTCGTGCCAACGGTCTTACAACTTTCATAGTGTAATCCATACCTGTATTCTTATAAACGTTTGGACTTTCAGTGGGCAATATTCTGTATAGTACGGTTAAGTCGATGGTTACTTCCAATCCATCTTTAGATAAAATACGAATGGCATCATCTCCACTTTTTTCTCCCTCATTATGAATTCCACTCATGGTATAATTCTGAGTTCGAGTATCCATTTGTTGCACTTCAACCAAAGGATTAATAATGTGTAATCCACTTTCTAAGGTTTGTCCCTTTACTTTTCCAAAAAGCGTTTGAACTCCTACAAAACCTGCATTAATTTGAATGAAACAACCGATCACTAAGCCTAATACAATGGCTCCAATTCCCACAATTCGTAAAGTTTTATTGGCTCCTTCCCAGTTAGGAACGTTGATTTGAATGAAAGAGAATACAAAAATTAGAATACCGATGAATAAAATAACTGACATTTTTACTTATTTTTTTATTTGAACACATCTCCCTGATGTATGCAGCAAAGGTAGGTGAATGAATTTTAGAAATGTTGCAAGTTGCGACGATATCTTTTAATTCTACGATGAATCGCCTAAACTTAATAAAATATTTAGTGGGGCCTACTCTCACTTTTGAATAGCTCTTTGATTTCGATAGAATCATTGTAAATTTGTGCCTTCATGAGCAACACCATTGCTTTTTATACATTAGGTTGTAAACTAAATTTTTCTGAAACCAGCACCATTGGGAGACAAATGGCAGACGCTGGGTTTGAAAAAGTAAATTTCACTGAAGGGGCGGACGTGTATGTTATTAATACGTGCAGTGTTACAGATCATGCAGATCGCAAGTGTAAGAAAGTAGTCAAGGAGGCGCTCAAGAAAAACGAAAAAGCTTTTATTGTAATTGTTGGATGCTATGCCCAATTAAAACCGCAAGAAATTTCTGAAATACCGGGAGTTGACATGGTTTTAGGAGCTGCAGAGAAATTTAACCTCCCCAATCATTTGCAAGATTTGGTAAAACGCGAAAAAGCCATTGTTTACAATGCGCCCATTAAAGAAGTAAACACTTTTGTTCCTGGATTTAGTATGGGAGATCGCACACGAATGTTTATGAAACTCCAAGATGGCTGTGATTATTTCTGTACCTTTTGCACCATACCTTTAGCTCGGGGGAAGAGCAGAAGCTTAACCGTTTCTGAAACGATAGATAAAGTGGTAAAGGCTACTGAAAATGGAGTGAAAGAGGTGATTCTTACTGGGGTAAACCTTGGAGACTTTGGAGTGAATCATGGAGAAACGTTCTATGATCTCATTATTGCATTGGAGGAAGTGGAGCAAGTGGAGAGGTATCGCATCAGTAGTATAGAGCCAAATTTGCTGACCGATGAGATTATTTCTTTTGTAGCTCAGAGCAGTAAGTTTGTTCCTCACTTTCATATTCCACTGCAAAGCGCCGATGACGAGTTATTAGGTAAAATGCGCCGGAAGTATCAAAGCCAATTATACAGGGAGCGGGTGAAGCGAATTAAGGCGCTCATGCCAAATTGTTGCATTGGAGTAGATGTAATTGTAGGTTTTCCAGGCGAAACAAATGATAAATTCTTAAATACCTTTAATTTCTTAAATGAATTAGATGTAAGTTACTTGCATGTATTTCCATACTCTGAAAGAAAAAATACGACAGCAGTGAAGTTGTCTGGAAGGGTACAGCAAAACATAAGAAAAGAACGATGTAATCAACTCATATCATTAAGTGAAAAGAAGAAAAGGTTCTTCTATGAGCAATTTGTTGGAGAGAGATATCTCGTTCTTTTTGAGGAAGAAAACAGAAATGGCTTTATGTATGGTTTTACCCCAAATTACATTAAGGTTAAAATGGAATACGACCCTATTTTGGTGGATGAACTTACTGAGGTAAAATTAATTGCGATAGATGAGGAAGGAATGATGAGAGGAATGATTGAAGAATATGCTTAAAAAGTTTATTAGAATATTGCTCGCAGTTGGTTTTGGTATTTCTGCATGGATGTATGCACAACTTAAAACATCTGTAATTGAGAAAAATGCTGCTTTTAGGGTTAGAGGGGATTGGACGCTAGACTCCTTAGCTAACCACTTGGAATCAAAGGCTCAATTAGAAGATAAAGCGAACTTTAAAATCTGGGCAGAACGATTGGGTTATTCTCAGGTAAATCCTTGTTTTGTAGAAGTAAAAAAAGGGAAAGACCTCTGGGGTCTTATTAAATATTTAAAAGCCAACAGGTACCAAACGCGCAATGTGGTTATAAATCCTGAATATAATTTAGAGCAATTAGCTAAATCGGTAAGCAGTAAAATTGAGGTTGGTGTGGATGAATTTAAATCCGCTATGCAGAACGATCTGGTTCTTTCTGCCTTTGGAATTGATCGGTATAATTGGCAGTCCTTATTTATCCCAAATTCATATGAGTTTTATGTAAAGTCAGACCTTTCTATATTCCTGGAAAAGATGAAGGCCGCTCATGATAAATTTTGGAATGAGGAACGATTATCCAAGGCGCAGGCGCAAGGGTTTTCGAAACTAGAAGTAGTTAGTATTGCCAGTATTGCAACAAAAGAAAGCCATAAAACGGATGAATTTGAGAGCATTGTGGGTGTTTATATAAATCGTCTTAGAATAGGAATGCCTTTGGGTGCTGATCCAACCATAAACTTTGCCAAAGGAAAAAGTGGTCGAGTATTTAAGTCAGATTTAAGGGTAGATTCGAGGTATAATACCTATAAAAATGTGGGTTTACCTCCCGGTCCAATTTGTATTCCTCATCCCCAAGCCATTGAGGCGGTTCTTAATTATGTTAAGCATAACTATTTATATTTTTGTGCTAAGGATGATTTTAGTGGGTATCACAACTTTGCAAAATCTTATGGAGAGCATCTGAGGAATGCCTCGAAATGGCGTAAAGCCCTCAATAAATTAAACAGAGAAAAACGGTAGGCTTTCTGCTTATGGTGGTTTTAGCCTTAAATTTGTATTCTAAAGTTTAGTAGTTTGAAAACACTTTTAATTTTTGTGAGGAAACAAAGGGGATTAATTATCCTCTCCATGGTTTTAGCTACAATAAACCAGGTATTTTCTATGTTAGATCCCTGGGTGGGAAGAAATATTCTCGATAAATATTTGATGAAGTTCGACTCCTACAGTCAAAATGAGTTTTTATGGGGCGTCGGTACTTGGCTAATGATTGGCATTGGTGTGGCCATGGTAAGTAGAATTGCAAAAAACTTGCAAGACTACTTTTTAAATGTAGCTATCCAAAAAAGTGGAGCAGAGATATTTATGGAAGGGGTTAAACATACCTTGGACATGCCTTATGCTTTATTTGAGGACACCCGAAGTGGCGAAACCTTAAATATTTTACAAAAAGTACGTGCGGACACAGAGAAAATTTTAAAATTAGGGATTGGTTTGCTCTACACTTCAGTTGTTGGGGTTGTCTTTGTATTTATTGTTTCAATTAGCATTCATTGGTTTATTACTGTCATGTTTGCTCTTTCTATGGTAGTTGTGGCAATCAGCAGTTCCATCTTAAGTAGGAAGATAAAGAATATTCAAAAAACCATCGTGGTTGAAACTGCTCAACTGGCAGGCACTACCACCGAGAGTTTGCGAAATATTGAACTCATTAAAAGTTTGGGTTTAGTGGCTCAAGAAATAAAGAGGATTGGACGAAATACGATGAGTATTTTGGGACTGGAATTAAGGAAGGTAAAGCGGGTGCGAACCTTAGAATTTACGCAAGGAACCATTGTTAATTTTATGAGAAATACCATTCTCCTTTTTTTAAGCTGGATGGTTTTTACCCAAAAAATAACTCCAGGAATGTATATCCAATTCTTGTTTTACACTTTTTTTATTTTTAACCCATTGCAACAGCTGGGTACTTTTATACAAGCCTATCGGGAGGCAGAAGTATCCTTAAGTAAGTACGATGAACTCATGAAAAAACCCGTGGAGCTAGATGATTCAGATGCTGTGGAACTAAGCGAACTGGAGAGTATTGAATTTAAAAATGTTTCTTTTAAGCATAACAGCTCCAGTCAGAGGGCTTTGAGCCAAATAAATGTGAGTTTAAAAAGAGGGAAGACGGTGGCTTTTGTTGGCCCAAGTGGCAGTGGAAAAAGCACTTTGGTTAAGCTCCTTATTGGCTTGTATAAGCCAGTGGAGGGGATGATAAGCTACAATAATGTTTCCTATGATAAAGTGGCTAAAGATAGCTTGAGAAAACAGTTAGGTGTGGTGGCTCAAGAAAGTCAGTTATTCAGTGGAACCATTAAAGAGAATTTACAATATGTAGCGCCAGATGCCAGCGATGAAGAGTTGCTGAAGGTATTGGATAAATCGGCAGCACATGCGCTCATGGAAAGAGCAGAAGAGGGCTTAAATACTCAAATAGGTGAGGGTGGTATTAAAGTTTCTGGTGGAGAAAAACAGCGTATTTCTATTGCACGTGCATTATTGCGAAATCCCAATTTGATGGTTTTTGATGAAGCAACCTCAGCGCTAGATTCCATTACCGAGGCCGAAATTACCGAGACCATTAAACACCTATCCCATAAGCAAAATAGTATAAATGTATTAGTTGCTCACCGCTTGGGAACCATTATGCATGCCGATACTATTTATGTACTGGAAAAAGGAGAAGTGGTCGAAGAAGGAAATCACGATGAACTTGTCGATAAAAAAGGCTTGTACTACGCCATGTGGCGCCAGCAAATTGGAGAAAATAGAGGGTAGACTATACCTTATGCTTTTTGCATTTGCGATTCAAAAGGTTTCCAGCCATATTTGCTAGATCAAAAATTATTTATTTACAGGTTTACTGTTGTGCTTACTTTCATGCCAGCAAAATAAGGAGGTATCACAAGCACAATCAAGTGTTAAGCTTATTGTTTTAGGCACCATTCAAGATGCAGGTTCGCCTCATATTGCTTGTAAGAAACAATGCTGCAAGGAGCTATACAAAAATAAAAACAGAAAGAGGCTTGTTACTGCTTTGGGTATTTTAGATTCAAAAAATAAAGAGACCTATTTGTTTGAGGCCAGTCCTGATATGACATTTCAAATGAAAATGTTAAATGAAGCAGCGCCATTTGAGCATACAGAAACTCCAGATGGGATATTTTTAACTCATGCACATATAGGCCATTACACGGGTTTGATGTACTTAGGTAAAGAAGCCATGGATGCAAAAAAAGTACCCGTATATGCCATGCCACGCATGACCCAATTTTTAAAGCAAAATGGACCCTGGAGCCAATTGCATGAGAGAAGAAATATTGCTATTTCCAGGTTGACGAGTGATTCTAGCATTGATTTAAACGATCAATTAAGGGTTACTCCAGTTCGTGTTCCGCACCGAGATGAATTCTCTGAAACGGTAGGATATAAAATTAAAGGTCCTAATAAAACCATACTATTTATTCCAGATATTGATAAATGGACCAAGTGGAGTTTAAATATTATTGAAGAAATTAAGGGAGTGGACCTAGCCTTTATTGATGGTACTTTTTTTAATGCCAATGAACTTTCCGGGCGAAGTATCGATGAAATCCCACACCCTTTAATTTCTGAATCCCTAAATCTGTTTGAAAAGCTATCCGAAATTGAGAAATCAAAAATACATTTCATCCATTTTAATCACACCAATCCTGTGCTAAACCCAAAGGCTCCTGAACGAAAAATGATTAAAGATAAAGGGTTTAAACTGGCGCAGCAGGGCATGCTTATTTCTCTGTAGAATAAAAAGACAATGCTACCTTTTTTGAATCGTTCTAAACGTTAAGTTAATTCTCGGCTCAGCTATTTTTTTCGTGGGCGGGAGTCGATGCAGCCAATGCAATTGAGTTTCTCCTCTCATTTCCAAAAGACTGCCCTGCTCGAGAAGCACAGAAACAGTTTCCTTACTGCTTTTATGTTTGAACGCAAATTTACGTTCGGCACCAAAACTGAGCGAAGCGATGGACCCATTTCTCTTAAGTTCCTTCTCCGCATCGCTATGCCAGCCCATTCCTTCAGAGCCATTGTGATATAAATTTAGGAGACACGAATTATAGGTTTCACCCGTATATTTTTCCGTCATTTTTTTTAATTCAATAAGCTCTTTCGTAAAGGGTATTGCCGATTTGGTTATATTGGAGTAGGTGTACTCAAGTGCTTCTTGCGCATACCATGCTACTTTTCGTTTAGTTATTATCCTTTTTCCAAATAACACCACCTCATCATTTTCCCATTTAATTTTTTCGAGTAATACAATATAAAAGTCTTGCACTTTTTGGCAATCAAAAATGGGCCCGAAATAACGGGCTTCCCCATCCCTAGAGAGCAAGTCTACGATTTTTTGCATTGGCAACCAAAGGTATAATTTTACAATGAATATTTACCTGTTCCCTGATGTTTTGTGTATAATAGTTAAAGATTGAGATAAAAATGTTTAACCCAACAACTATTTTTGCATTGGAATGTTATCTGCATATGAATGGTTTACTAAATAGTTTAGTTCTCATCGGTTTTTTTGCTTTAATGGAGGGCGTAGCTTGGTTTACACATAAGTATATCATGCATGGTTTTCTGTGGGTTTGGCATCGAGATCATCATGAGCCTCAAAAGGGAACCTTTGAACTCAATGATATTTTTGGATTAATGTTCGCCATTCCATCGGTTTGGTTAATCGTGGTGGGATCTCCAGATTTCGACTGGCGTTTCTTTGCCGGTTTTGGAATTGCTCTTTATGGCCTGGCCTATTTTCTCGTTCACGATGTTTTTGTTCATCAAAGAGTAAAAGCCCTTAAAAAGGCTAAATTGGCTTATTTTCATGCCATGCGTCAAACGCATCACCTGCATCATGCTGTTCATACTAAGGAAGGCGCTCAGGCTTTTGGCTTTTTATGGGTGTTGCCTAAATTTAGACAGCAATTTAAGAAGTAATTTTTCCTTTGGGACGAATCTACTTGAAGAAGGAATGTCCGATTCCTTGTGTTGTCTTTCTTCTATGTCCTAAAGAAAACATTTATTTTGGATTCCCTGCTTGGAAATGGCCTTGTAAAGGTTCGTTCTATGTCCTCATTCATATCACTGCCTAAATGGCAGAATGTAAGGTAATGGCATACTATATGACTTATGAGAGTACAAACATAAAAGAACACAAGATAGAATATGTCAGTACAAGTAAAACCATTATCAGATAGAGTTTTGATTCAGCCATTAGAAGCTGAAACGCAAACGGCAAGTGGAATTTATATTCCAGATACGGCGAAAGAAAAGCCGATGAAAGGAAAAGTTGTAGCAGTTGGGCCCGGAAAAGCCGATGAGCCAATGACAGTTAAAGATGGAGATACCGTTTTGTATGGAAAATATGCAGGTACAGAACTTTCAGTAGATGGAGGCGAGTATCTAATTATGAGAGAAAGCGATATTTTCGCAATTGTTTAATTTAAAGAAAGATAGAAAAAATGGCAAAAAAGATAGATTTTAACGTAACAGCTCGAGAGGGCTTGAAACGAGGAGTAGATGCATTAGCTAATGCTGTAAAAGTAACTCTTGGACCAAAAGGGAGAAACGTAGTTATTGATAAAAAATTTGGTGCTCCACATATTACAAAGGATGGTGTAACCGTAGCTAAAGAAATTGAATTGCAAGATCCTGTTGAAAATATGGGTGCGCAAATGTTAAAAGAAGTAGCAAGTAAAACTGCTGATTTAGCGGGGGATGGAACAACAACAGCAACAGTGCTGGCGCAAGCCATTGTTACTGCAGGCTTAAAAAATGTGGCAGCCGGCGCAAATCCAATGGATTTGAAACGAGGAATTGAAAAAGCAGTGAAATCTGCTGTTGAAAGCCTAAATAACTTAAGTGAAGTTGTAGGTGATGACTTCGGAAAAATTGAGCAAGTTGCGAGTGTTTCTGCAAATAACGATACCACTATTGGTAAATTGATTGCGCAGGCCATGCAAAAAGTAGGGAAAGATGGAGTAATTACTGTTGAGGAAGCTAAAGGTACTGAAACTACAGTTGATGTGGTTGAAGGAATGCAGTTTGACAGAGGTTATTTATCTCCATACTTTGTTACAAATACAGAGAAGATGCAAACGGAAATGGAGAATGGATACATTCTAATTTTCGATAAGAAGATTAGTAGCATGAAAGACTTACTTCCTGTATTGGAAAAAGTAGTTCAAAGCGGAAAGTCATTGTTAATTATTGCGGAAGATATCGAAGGAGAAGCATTAGCAACTCTAGTGGTAAACAAAATGCGTGGATCATTAAAGATTGCAGCGGTAAAAGCTCCAGGATTTGGCGATAGAAGAAAAGAAATGTTGGAAGATATTGCGGTTCTTACAGGCGGTACGGTAATTAGTGAAGAGCAAGGACGTAAATTAGAAGACGCGAGTCTTGAAGATTTAGGTACGGCTGAGAAAATTACCATTGATAAGGATAATACAACTATCGTTAACGGAGCAGGTTCTAAAGACGTGATTGAGGCAAGAATTAGCCAAATTAAAGCACAAATAGAAAGCAGTACTAGCGATTATGATAAAGAGAAGTTACAAGAAAGACTAGCCAAACTGGCTGGTGGTGTTGCGGTTCTTTACATAGGAGCAGCTACTGAGGTAGAGATGAAAGAGAAAAAGGACAGAGTAGATGATGCATTGCATGCAACCAGAGCAGCTGTTGAAGAAGGAATCGTTCCAGGTGGTGGAGTATCATTCATTAGAGCTATTGATGCTTTAGACGCCGTGAAAGGTGCGAATGATGACGAGCAAACGGGAGTTGATATCATCCGTAGATCTCTTGAAGAGCCATTGCGTCAGATTATTTCAAATGCAGGAGGCGAAGGATCTATTATTGTACAGAAAGTACGAGAAGGTAAAGGGGACTTTGGTTACAATGCATACTCTGAAACATATGAAAACTTATTAGGAGCTGGAGTTATTGATCCTAAAAAAGTAAGTCGTGTAGCTTTAGAAAATGCTGCATCTATTGGTGGCATGCTCTTAACCACCGAATGTGTGCTTAGCGATATTAAGGAAAAAGAAGAACATGCACACTCACATGCCGATATGGGTGGAATGGGTGGTATGGGCGGCATGATGTAAGTCATTTGCCCGTTAACTTTATAAAGATCTTTTGATCTTTTAGAAAAGGCCACTCCAATGAGTGGCCTTTTTAATTAGTTTGATTTGTATTAAGGTAAATTTTAAAATTTATTCATCGCAATCCCTTCAACCAAGGATACTTATTTTAATTGACCTAGATATATTAAGCCTCTCCAGGTTTCTAAGCTATCCGATATTTTATATTTTAGATTCATTTCTTTACTTATGCCACTTTCTTGAATTGCACGCCGGTTAAATGTTTTCGGGTAATTATACCTATTCGTATAAATCCTTGAATGATGTTTTGTATTTATCAAGTCGCAATCCTTCGAGTAATCCCAAATCTCTATGCTTTTTTCTTTACCCTCACAGGTGTTTTTCCAATCCATATAATTGGTAAACTCCGTTCGGTCATGCGCTATAAAATATTTGGCATTCTTGTTCAAAAGCCAAACTCGAATTTCTTCATTCTTATGATCATTTAATATGTTTTTTGGTATTACGTGAAACCCAATATTCCATATGCCAATGCCTGCGGCAAGGAGCGTCCATGATTTAGCAGAAAATCGCAAGTATTTCCCAAATGCAATAAGCCCTAAAAAAGGAAGTATAAGCATAAATTCAGCATTTCCCATGCTATAAATCACCCATAAAAAGTGAAGAATAAATGCGAGCATTGCTGATTTTCCAAGGCCTGAATCTAAAATCCATACATGCTTTGTACTCTTCCTGAACCTAAAGAAAAGTATAATTGCACCTAGTAATAGGAGAGGCAGTAACCAAAGAACAGGATATAAATGGAGTAATAAGAAAACATTGCCGTGAACTTGAATCAATGTTCGGATACTATTTATTCCAGTGAAAATAAAATGTTCTGGCCCCATATGAGTGGCAACCAATCCATTCTGTACATCCTCAGTAATAAAATTCCAAAGGCTTAGCTGAGCATTAGAAGCAAATCCTAAATAAATGGCAAGAATGGCGAGCCCGGATAACAAGAAGCTTATGAATGCAGACCTCGACTGGAGAGAATAAATGATTCCCCAGGATAATAACCAAAAGATATGTATTTGATGAAATAATACGGATAGAACCAAGGAGCCAAAGCCAATAATTAAATTCTTCCAAGTAACTGCTCTTTTAAGCAAGAACCACGACCCCAGTAAGCCAAAGAAAAGAGGAACAACATAGGTCTCGTTTAACGAAGAAAAACGAAGACTCGCAAAGCACGAAGCACAAAAAATAGTAAGCGCGAACGCCAATTTTCTATCCGTTGATTGAGAAAGGATCTTATTTAAAATGAGTAAGCTCAATCCCATGAGTAACCCATTAATTTTAAGCATCATGATCATTGCTTTTCCCGGGAAGATTTGAGTAATGCTATACCCGAGCCAATTGTATAATAAATGATGTGGGCTGGTTAAATAGTTGCCGCTTTCCATGCTGAAGGCATAGCCATAGGCATCGCCACTTTGATTGTGGTTGGGTAACAACCACAAAAAAAGAACATATATACCTATGAAGGTAGGGATGGAATTCTTTTTTATGATTGCCTTTAAATTCAATGGTTCTTCTTTAAGGGTGGAGCAAAAATGAACTAATTTTGCCAAAGTTATGCAATCGTTGGCGATAGAAGATGTTTTACAAATTCCAATTGTACGGAAAGTCGCCGACTTAGCGGAAAAATTAAATATAGAAACCTACATAGTAGGTGGTTTTGTGCGCGATATTTT
Organism: uncultured Bacteroidia bacterium; assembly: GCA_938086785.1. Classification (GTDB taxonomy): domain Bacteria; phylum Bacteroidota; class Bacteroidia; order NS11-12g; family UBA955; genus CALKCM01. The sequence continues at coordinate 14,934 of CALKCM010000006.1, read as the reverse complement.
TCTTGAACGAGAAAGCAAGGATTTAGATATAGTGGTATTGGGGAAGGGGATTGAATTTGCCCAGGCGCTCAGTGGCGAATTAGGGGAAGGCGTTCGAACCGCATATTTCAAAAATTTTGGCACTGCACAAGTAAAATATGAAGATTGGATTCTGGAATTTGTTGGTGCGCGTAAGGAGAGTTATAATCGAGATAGCAGAAACCCCATGGTTGAGGATGGAACCTTGGATGATGATCAAAAGCGCAGAGATTTCACCATCAATGCCATGTATATTAGCCTGAATAAAGATACTTTGGGCGAAGTTATAGATCCATTTGGTGGCATGGAACACATAAAGCAAAAGTTAATTCAAACTCCCCTAGATCCTAAAATTACTTTTGATGATGATCCTTTGCGAATGCTACGAGCGATTCGCTTTGCGGCCCGTTTTGGCTTTAGATTGAGTGATGAAGTGATGAAGGCCATTACCGATTACTCAGATCGCATAAAGATTATTTCAGCAGAACGCATTATAGAGGAAATTAATGGGATGATTATGGCCGATAAACCGAGCTTAGCTTTCAAGTTGATGGAAATGACAGGCCTCTTGAAAATCATTTTTCCTGAATTAGTAAGGCTTAAAGGAGTAGAAGTGAGAAATGGCCAAGGTCATAAGGATAACTTCTATCATACTCTGCAAGTATTAGATAATATTTGTCCTAACACAGATAATTTATGGTTGCGATGGTCTGCCATCATGCACGATATAGCTAAACCCCCTACAAAAAGGTTTGAGGAAGGGCATGGATGGACTTTTCATGGGCATGAAGATTTAGGCTCTCGGTGGGTTAAAAAAATATTTAGGAGGCTGCGCTTGCCATTGGATGAAAAAATGAAGTACGTGGAATCTCTCGTGCGACTTCATCTGAGACCTATTGCATTGACTAAAGAAACCGTTACAGATTCTGCAGTGCGTCGCTTAATTGTAGATGCCGGAGATCATTTGGATGATTTGCTTACCCTTTGTCGGGCAGATATTACCAGTAAGAATGAAGCTAAAGTAAAGCGCTTCTTGGCGAACCTTGATACGGTGGCCGAAAAGGTTGCTGATGTTATTGAGAGGGATAATTTAAGAAATTGGCAACCAGTGGTTAATGGAACCCATATTATGGAACGCTACCAAATAAAAAATCCGAGAGAGATTGGAATGCTGAAAGATGCAGCGCGTTCTGCAATATTGGATGGAGAAGTGCCGAATGTATTAGAACCCGCACTCCTGTTTTTAGATAAATTGGCCGCGAATGAGAATATTAAGCGCAAGATTGATTAAATTTTACTCATTTACTACGCTTTAATTCAGTGCACCTTTTATATTTGACCATGCGTTCAATAAAAGCATTTGGAATGGTCCTAGTGATCGTCATTTTTGCCTCTTGTAAAGATGAAGGGATAAGTACTATAGGTCGATATATTTCGGAGGACGACACGGCTTATTCTGCCGATATCATTAGCGCTTCAAAGAAGATTAATGCCGATCCTGAAAACGCAGAACTCTATTACCTTAGAGGAAATGCCTTTTATTTTTTAGATCAGTTTTCCGATGCAGAAATTGATTTTAGTACTGCAATCAAATTAGATAGTTTTAATGCCTTGTACAATTATAAATTAGGCGATTGTATTCTTCATATGGATACTAGTAATTCATTAAGAGCCATGGGTCATTTGGAAAATGCACTCCTAATAAAACCGAATTATTACGAGGCAATGAATGCCTTATCTACTCTCTACATCGCTAGGCAGGACTACAATAAAGCAGATGATTTATTGAAAAAGTTAAGCAGTAATTTAGACTTTAGTGACCAAGCTTGGATTCTAAGAGGAATTATTAAAAAAGAACAAAAAGATACGGCTGCTGCCTTGGCAATGATGGAAAGAGCACTTCAGATAAACCCGAGTAATGTGGATGCGGCTAGCCAAATAGCGAATATTTTTTTAGTGCAACAAAACCCCTTGGCAAAGTCGTATTATGAGAAGGTATTAGCCTTGGACCAATTTAATTATGATGCCTATTATCATTTAGGTTTAATTGCTCAAAATGCGGGGGACTATGATGAGGCAGATAAGTTATATAATCAGGTAAAAAGCTTAAAAAGAGATTATGTATTTGCATGGTACAATTTAGCTGTGGTATATCTCTTAAAAGGAGATTGGTCTGATGCAATGGAACATGCAGAGCAAGTAGTAACGTATAACCCTAATCATGATAATGCTTGGGCGCTGCAAGGATATATCTATGAACAAAAAGGAGAGTTAGGCAAAGCAAAGGAGTTATATGAGAAAGCTCTAGGGATTAATCCCAGCAATGTGAAAGCAGCTGAGGGCTTAGCCAGTATTAAGCCTGAATAACTAGAATATACGGGTACGGGTGAACATATCGAAAGGTACTTACATGAAACTTTAGTTTTCACGTGCCAAACGAAATTCTTTGAAACGTGTCTTAATATCTCAACGTATAAAAAAAGCCTTTTGAGTAATCAAAAGGCTTTTTTACGGCAGCTACCCCAGTTAAAATATATAGGGTGATCGCTTTAAGAAAGAATACGCATGTTGCGATTAAAACGGACTTGCATATTCTGGATTACTACGAAGTTTATTGTCCGTTAATGTTTTTAGAAAATTAACCAAGTCAACCTTGTCTTGCGCATCAATAAAAAGGCCTTTATCCCTCGTTTGCTCCAAGGCTTGATCTAATGTAGATGACGGCTGAATCCCAGCATTGTAATGATCAACGACTTCCTCTAATGTGTTGAACCTGCCATCGTGCATATAAGGCGCTGTTAAAGCAATATTCCTTAAACTTGTTACTTTAAATTTAGCCTTGTCCGCAGCCATTTTTGTAACGGCCTCTCTTCCAATATCTGTAACTGTGGCATCATCATCCAAGCCATTATTCATGTATTTATCGTTCTCAAAATTGGCACCGGAGTGACAATGAGCGCAATCGGCGCCACTTTGATCTGGAAAAAATGGATTGTAATCCTCAAAGAATAGCTTAAAACCTCTTTTTTCACTTGCCGTATAAACGGTAGTATCTTTTAAAAACTGGTCATATTTTGAACTGTTTGATACAATAGAGTTCATGAACTGTTCCAAAGCTAAAGAAATCTTAGTTTCATTAATTTCCTCTGAACCAAAGGCCCTTTTAAATTGATCTCTATACATAGGCATAGCACTTAATTTTTTTACTACATTGGGCAGTGTTTCATCCATTTCTAATTTGTCCTGGATGGGTTTTAAAGATTGATCTCTTAAAAGGTGAGCTCTTCCATCCCAAAAGAATTCATTTCCGTGCCAGGCCATGTTAAAAATAGTCATTGCTTGCCGTCCCCCCTTTTTTCCTTGAATTCCAGTGGAGAATCGTGCAGTATCTGTAAATGCAAAATCTTGCATGTGGCAACCTGCGCAGGCTAGGGTTCCATCTCCAGACATTTGTTTTTCGTAAAAGAGCATTTTCCCAAGATGTACTCCTTGAATAGTTAACCTATTATCGGGATTAATTAAATTGGGTGGAAAACTCCCTGTTTCTAATATATAGGGAGTAGTATCATACTTTATTTCTTCTATTTTTTTATTTCTTTTGCAGTTCGTGGCAAATGTTACAACTAGTGCAAAAGGAATGATATATTTACTGTTTTTCATTTTTTAAATTCTTTATTGTTTATAAATTCTTGATCGGTAAGAGAAAGAAGAAATGTTTTTAAATCTTCTTTCTCTTGATCAGAAAAATTGAGATGTTGTAATAGAGGACTTTTATTAGAATGAGATTTGACCCCATTACTATAGTGCTCAATGACCTCATCCAATGTATTTAAGGAGCCGTCGTGCATATAAGGTGCTGTGATTTCAATGTTTCTGAGGCTTGGTACTTTAAATTTACCCAAATCACTATCCAAGCCCGTTAACCTTTTTCGTCCAGCATCTTTATAGGAATCATACAATCCGTTATTCTGAAATGTGTAATTGGTGAAATTAAATCCCCCATGGCATTGACTGCATTTGGCCTTAGATCCAAAAAAAATATTCTTCCCTCTCAGGGCAGATGCATCTAACTGACTTGCATCTTTTTGAAAGGTGTATTTATCGTAAGGACTATTGCCACTAATCATTGTTCTTTCAAAAACAGATAGTGCTCTTACCAGACTGTAATAGTCAAGATTTCTGCCGTATGCTTTCTGACATAAACTATTGTAAGTGCTGTCTGTGTTTAGTCTTTCTTCAATTCCTAAAATATTGAAGCCAAATTCATTATGTTCTTGTATTGGAACAAGAACGTGCATTTCAAGTGTCGGAACCCCTCCTTCACGCGTGAGGTATGGGTGGTAACCAATATTCGCTAAACTAGGAGTGTTTCGAGTACCATCTTTGTCAAAAACACCTTTATTCGTTTTCTTGTTGTCTGCAAAAGCGTATTCAGGAAGATGACATGAAGAGCAACTTACCGTTGAATCTATTGAAAGTGCTTCTTCGTAAAAGAGCTTCTTACCCAGTAACCAACGATTTTTTGTGTATTGATTATCCTTGGGCGAGGGCACGTGTGGAAACCCGATTGGATATAATATACCCTCGCTCTCTTCCATCGAAACAGATTTAGTTTTTTGGCAGGCTTGAGCAACAATTATAATCGCCAAGCTCAGCATCAATATTTTAATTTTGAAATTGTTCAGACCTAATTTACGAATAATTTTTTAGAGATTGTATTCTTTCCATAGTCAATTATTTGAACAGTATACATTCCTTTCCTTAGCGATTCAACCTTAATCGCTTTATGATCTTTTGCCGCAAAGCTTTGTACCAATCGACCGCTCATATCTAAAATATTGATGGTTCCCGTAAGGGGTTTTTCAAAGCCAATAATAGTTGATCCGTTGCATGGATTAGGAAATACATTCACTTTTCCTAGCGCTACGGGAGAAACAGTATTTAGCGTATTGCCTTTGCCATCGGTAGAAGTAAATACTTTGTTTTGGAAGTTCCTCAGCACGATGTAAGCTTCATCATCTTCTCCATGAGTTATAAAGCCATTGTCCACTTTTAGTCCATTCAAGGCTTTTGTATAGTCTGCATTTAAAGTGATGTCCAAAGCTCCATTATTACTTGTAGCTTCAGTTGGGATATTAATATTAAAGTAATTTTTATTTCCCAATGCATGTACTTCCCATGTGGTTCTCATGTTATTGCCTGATTTGCCTTCAATAGCAGCAAACCGGTATCCAGCCGACCATCCCCAATGCATAGAAGGGCTTTTAGGCGCCAATGCATGATTTCTAGGCCATTTGGTTGGGTCTCCATTATTGTTTGCTGGATCTACCCCAATAGAGAAGTTTATAGCTTCCACTTGGGTAATAGCATATGAGCCTAAATCAATGGATGTATTTGAAGTTGCCTCTACAAGTTCATATACTCCGGCCGCATTTGATATTTTCCCGCCGTCGTGTACGATGCTTATTTTGGATATGTAATATTCACATCTCACAAAAGTGAACTCCTTATTCAAATCATTCGTGCTTTTTTGTGAAAAAGCAAATGGACTTGACTCAAGTTGATGATTAATCTTTAGATTAATATTTTTCTGTGCATTTAGTCCAAAACCTATGGACATAAGTGCTATAATTAATGTACTATTTTTCATTTTTTCTTTTATTTTTAACATAATCCATTTTGCAAACAGGGCATGTGCCAGCAGAGTCGCTGCCACTTCCTTTGCAATACATGGGACATATATAAGGAGCTTTATGCTCGTGGTCTAACAGAGTGTTTGCTGTATTCTTCCCTCTATTTATTGTGAAATTGCAGGAGCAAATAGCAATAAAGCATATGGCTACTGCCGCAATAGATTTATTCGTAGTATTCATTTTTTTAATATTTTTTGATACGTATTTTTTTACACAATCTATATATAATTAGATGTACTTGAACTCTTTCGCTAAGGAAAGCGTATCAAATAATAAAAACCTGATTTTTGAAGATATTAGGAGATAGGCACTGTAAAGGCTCCTTTTTTCTGTAGAGTTTAAGATTTTTTATTCGAGTATTCTCAATGCTTAATTGGAGTGTTCCACCCACCCGCATTATGAAATAATGTGTTGGGGAGTAGTTAATGCTTGAAAGCTTTGTTGAATTGAATTTAGAAAAGAAGTGGTTTTGTGAACAGCATTCTTTCTCTTTTAAAGTGTGGTTAATGTCTGAATTTATACATATAGCATTGACGTCCGATTGCATATCACATGATTCCGCATCCGTATATAAACCGATGCTTTTTATCATGCCATTACAAAAGTGAGCATCTGCATAGAAGCCACAAAAAGGAATGAGAAAAGTTAGCAATAATAGCCAACTATAAACTCTATATATTAATTTAACATTTTTCAGATTAAAACAATTATACCACCTTTTCTTGTAAAAAAAAAGCCCCTTGAGTTGTCAAGGGGCTTTTCTATATATTTAAGAATGGAGGATTAAATCATGCTTTTCGCTTCTTCAATCCACTTATGCCATTGCTCTAAGCTTGACAAACTATCTTTTTCTTCTAGTTTTTTGATTTTAGCATCTGTTAAACCAGCCATATCTTCTAGGGTTTTAACGCCTATCGCTATAAGCTTTTTCTCAAATGCAGGACCAACACCAGATAGTGATTTTAGATCAGCAGCCTTTGCTTTTTTTGCAGCTTTTGGAGCAGCTTCTTTCTTCTCAGCTTTAGGCTTTGCTTCCTTTTTCTCAGCTTTAGGAGCAGTAGATTTTTTCTTTTCAGCTTGCTCTAGTTGAGCTCTCAATTCAGATAAAGCATCTAATTCACCTAATGTTGCACTGTCATTTGAAGCGTTATTGCGTTTTGCATTAGCAGAGGAACGTTTTTTCGCTTGCTCTCTAACTTCTACTTCCTCGCCATTGGCAATTCTTTCGGCAGTTTTCCAAACATTTGTATGCGAAATAATAATTCTCTTCTGATCCTTATTAAACTCAATGATCTCAAATTCTAATGTTTCATCTTCAGAAACAGCAGCATTTGCTTTTTTCTTCATGTGACGTGGAGGAGCAAAAGCTTCAACACCATAAGGCAATTGTACATTGGCCCCTTTTTCAGAATTCTGAATGATGGTTCCTTCATGCACTGAGCCCAAAGTAAAGACAGTCTCGAAAGTTTCCCATGGGTTTTCTTCCAATTGCTTATGTCCTATACTTAGTCTTCTATTATCAACATCTATTTCAAGTACTACAACCTCTATTTCTTCACCTTTCTTGGTGAACTCTGAAGGATGTTTGATTTTTTTGTTCCAGCTTAAATCAGAAACGTGAACTAATCCGTCAACGCCTTCTTCGAGCTCCACAAATAAACCATAAGAAGTAAGATTCTTCACAACACCAGTATGTTTACTACCAACGGCGTAAGCTTCAAGTATTTTAGTCCAAGGGTCAATACTCAATTGTTTGATTCCAAGACTCATTTTGTGCTCTTCTCTATCTAAGGCAAGAACTAATGCTTCTACTTCATCATCTACTTTTAAATATTCATTCGGATTTCTCAAGTGACTACTCCAGCTCATTTCACTTACGTGAACCAAACCTTCAATCCCTGGCATAATCTCAACAAAAGCACCGTAGTCAGCTACACTTACTACTTTACCTTTAATAGTACTTCCTTCAGCAACATCTTCTGGAAGGCTATCCCAAGGATGTGCAGTTAATTGTTTCAATCCAAGAGAAATTCGTTTCTTCTCATCGTCAAAATCAAGAATTGCAACATTAATGGTTTGTTCTAATTCTAGAACCTCCTCCGGGTGATTAATCCTTCCCCAAGAAATATCTGTAATGTGAAGTAATCCATCAATACCACCAAGGTCTATAAATACACCAAAGTTCGTCATGTTCTTCACAGTACCTTCCACTACTTGACCTTTTTCTAAGCCACCCAGGATTTCTAATTTCTGTGCTTCAATATCATCTTCAATCAAAATTTTGTGTGAGATTACAATATTTTTATATAAATCGTTTACTTTCACAATTTTGAAATCCATTGTTTTATTAATGTATTCATCGAAATCTTTAACCTGCTTGGTATCAATTTGTGATCCTGGCAAGAAGGCATCGATGCCCATAACGTCAACAACCAATCCACCTTTAGTTCTGGTGCGAACAACTCCACTTACGATTTCGTCATTCTTTTTAGCTAATAATACACGTTCCCAAGTGGTTTCTTGCAGGGCTTTACGACGGCTTAGAACCAGTTGGCCCATTGCATCTTCAGCAACGTCAACAAAAACGTCAACTTCATCACCAATCGCTAGATCTGGCATATCTCTAAACTCCTGTCTAGAAACTAATCCATCACTTTTAAAACCGATATTTATTACAACATCTCGGTCATTGATAGAGGTAACTTTTCCTTTAACAACCTGTTTTTCTTCAATAGGTGTAAAAGACTCAGTGTAAGATTTCTCCAACTCAGAGCGTTCATTGTCTGAGTAGGTTTGGAAGCCAGCTTCGTCGGCATCCCAGTCAAAATCATCGTGTGCGTTGTTTGTTTTTGCTACTGGAGTCTCAACTGGAGCCTCAGGTGTAGCTTTTGCAGTTTCTTCTGCTTCTACATTTGGGTTTTGTTCTTCTGAATTCAAATATAATGTCCTCCTTTAAGGGGCGGCAAAATTAGTATAAAATTGTTATTTGCACCATCTTTTTCAATAAAAATACAATAGAAAGCATAAGATTCGAGAATTTTAGGTAAATAAGTACTCTTTAAACCTTAATTTTGCTACACTTTAGCGATGATTTTAGAAATCAATATTTCTTGGGTTTCGGTACTTTTTGTATCTGTTTATGGGGTGATTATTTGGCTTTTAAGCAGATACTATACGAACAGATTGCTATGGAAGATTATTAAACAGGAATCAGATGGCTTGGCTTTTTCAAAGTCCTTGCAAGATGCCAGTCATGTAAATGTACTTCTTAAAAAGCTCCTCCAGAAAAGGAGTCGTGAGTTAAAAAGACTTCAAACTTTAGAAGAGTATCGCAAGCAATACACGGGAAATGTTGCTCATGAGCTTCGAACACCCATTTTTGCTATTCAAGGTTATATCGAATCTGTAATAGACGATGAAAGCATGGATAAAGAAACAGCGATGCACTTTCTTAAAAATGCGCGTAAAAACACCTTCAGACTGGAACAAATCATTACAGATTTGGATACCATCAATAAGTTTGAGAGTAAAGTGCTGAAACTCCAAAAAAGTGAGTTTGATATGTACCGCTTGTTTACCGATGTTATTGAGAGCTTGGAATTTTATGCGAAAGACAGCAACATACAGTTCGAAATACATGGTTGTGCTGCCGAATCTCATCGTGTTTTTGCAGATAGAGATAAAGTAGAGCAAGTATTGGTAAACTTAGGAATGAACTCTATTAAGTATGGAAATAAAAATGGCCTCACAAAATTTATATTAAATGATTTAGCCGCTTCTGTCAGTATAGAAGTATCAGACAATGGTATTGGGATAGAAAAGAAATCCTTGAATAGAATCTTTGAAAGATTCTACAGGGCAGATACAAGTCGCAGTAGGTCTGAGGGGGGCAGTGGACTTGGTTTAAGTATCTGTAAGCATGTAGTTGAAGCTCATAATAAAAAGTTGTTTGTTTTTAGTACCGTTGGCAAAGGAAGTGTTTTTAGTTTTCAATTGGATAAAGTCTAAGTTTAATCGTTCAACAATTGGGGAAAACTGTTTAATTGCAGGTTTTGAATTCGTTATACTTTTGCCCCTATCATAAACAAAAATTAAGTTATCAATGACTGATTTGATTAAAGATGAAAAGCCGAGTCACAACCCATTAGACTCCATGATGAAGCGATTAGAAATCGCGATAGAAAAACTTGGTTTAGACGAGCAGTTTGCCAATGTATTAAAAGTTCCCGATCGTTGTGTTATTGTAAATATTCCGGTAATGATGGACGATGGAAATTTAAAGGTTTTCGAAGGATACCGTGTGGTACATAGCAGTCATCTGGGTCCAAGTAAGGGAGGCATACGCTATAGTATGGATGTAAACTTAGACGAAGTTAAAGCTTTGGCTGCATGGATGACATGGAAGTGCGCCGTTGTTAATATTCCTTATGGTGGTGCCAAGGGAGGTATTAAATGTAATCCCCGAGAAATGAGCACCAATGAATTGGAGAAGCTAACTCGTGGCTATACGCAAGCTTTAAAAAGTGTCTTTGGGCCAGATTCTGATATCCCCGCTCCTGATATGGGCACAGGGCCTCAAGAAATGGCTTGGATTGTAGATGAATATAGTAAAATCTTTGGTCAAAATTCCTTCGCTGTTGTAACAGGTAAACCCATCGTGCTTGGTGGAAGTTTGGGAAGATTTGAAGCCACTGGACGAGGCGTGATGGTGAGTGCAAGAAGTGCCATGGCTAAGCTGGGCTTAAAAGCTACAGAATGCACCTGTGTAGTTCAAGGTTTCGGAAATGTAGGTTCTATTTCTGCCAAGTTAATTGAGCAATTAGGTGTAAAAATTACTGCAATTAGCGATATAAGTGGTGGGTATTATAATCCTGAAGGAATAGATATAATGGATGCTATTGATTATGTGGCTAATTGTGAGTTTAAGAGTCTTGAAGGTTTTGCGAAAGCGGATAAGATCACCAATGAGGAGATATTAGAGTTGGAATGTGATATTCTCGTTCCAGCCGCAATGGAAGACCAAATTACAAGCGATAATGCTTCGAATATAAAAGCAAAACTTATTGTTGAAGGAGCCAATGGCCCAACGACAGCAAATGCCGATTCAATACTGAATGATTTAGGAGTTCTTGTAGTTCCTGATATACTTGCCAATGCAGGAGGAGTAACTGTTTCCTATTTCGAGTGGGTTCAAAATCGTTTGGGATATTACTGGACGGAAGAGCGAGTGAACAGAAGAGGCGACAGAGCCATGAAGACTGCTTTTGATAACGTTTACAGTTATAGTGAAAAACACGGCGTAAATATGAGAATTGCTGCTTACATGGTTGGAATTGAGAAAGTAGCCAATACCCTAAAGCTAAGAGGAGGCTTCTAAATACAATATTTTTTAACCTAATTTCGCAGTCATGTTTCACAAAGAAGGGTACAAAATAATTACGGGCTCCTCCGTGCTTTTTGTCGGTCTATTATTGCTTATTAATCAAGTTTTACCTGCTACAATCATTGGTACTTTACTAATGGTGGCACTTTTGGTATTTTATATACTTATTCTTCAGTTTTTCAGGAATCCAAAACGAAATACAAAGATAGATGCGAGTGCTATTATTGCTCCAGCAGATGGAAAGGTTGTGGTAATTGAGAAAGTAAATGAACCTGAATATTTCAAGAGAGAATGTACACAAATTTCTATATTCATGAGCCCCTTGAATGTTCACGTCAATCGCTATCCAATCAGTGGAGAAGTGGTTTATGAGAAATATTATAAAGGCAAGTACCTTGTAGCTTGGCATCCTAAAAGTAGCACAGAAAATGAAAGAACCACCGTGGTGGTAAAAGGAGCAAAGGGAGAAGTGCTATTTAGGCAAATTGCTGGTGCTGTAGCCCGAAGAATTGTAAAGTACAGCCAAACTGGAGATCAAGCAAAGCAAGGAGAGGACTTTGGCTTCATTAAATTTGGAAGTAGAGTAGATGTTTTTATCCCTAATGACTGCAATATTAATGTGAAATTAGATGCAATTGTAAAGGGGGGAGAAACCATACTTGCAACATATCCATAAGTGGCATTACATTTGCATAAAATATAACATGAAAAAGATAATTATTCTATCCACCCTAATATTCGGTTTTGCCGCATTCTCAAATGCTCAAACCTCTACGCCCACTGCAGTGAGTACGCCTGAATCATCAATTGAATCAATCCCAGTTAGTGATGAAATGGCTGCTGAGCAAATTGCTGAAAATGCTGTTGAAATTGTAAAGGCAGAGGGCGATTCCAAGAAAAAATGTGACAGTAAGAAAAAATGTGATAGTAAAAAAGCGTGTTGCAAATCTAAAAAAGAGAATGGTACTGCAGATGCTTCAAATGCTTCACCACAAGTGGCCAAAGACAAAAAAAAGTGCACGAGCAAGAAAAAATGCTGTGATCACAAAAAGAAAGCTACTAGCTCTTAAAAGAAAGTAAAAAATTTTTAATGAAACAGAAGCCGCCATTGTGCGGCTTTTGTTTTTTATTAACGAAATTTGCAGTTCATGGAATTTACAAATTTTAGGAAGATAGCCCTAGCTTTAGGGGGGCTTATTGGTTTATTTGCCATAATGGTTGCTGTTTATTTGTATTACAACTTTAAAGCGAAATCCAACCTATCCCTTATGATACCTCAAGAAGTCAATTGGGTGTACCACTTTCAAACAAAAGAACTCAGAAGTAAATTGCCCTCCGAAAAACCTGAGTATATTGACAGTTTAAGCAATACAATGGCTAAATTGCCTATTTTTTCCGGGGTAAAAGAGCCTGCAGATGTGGGCATAGCCCTTTATTCTGATGTTGTAGTATTTCAAAATGACAAAGGCTGGCATTGCTTATTGCGTTTAAATAATCCCAGTAACTTTTCTGATTTTATGAAAAAAATGCAGAAAGAGGGATACGTTGAAGAAGAATCAAAGAAGGACTTGTATAAAGTTAGAAAGTCAGCAAAATCCCTTCTTTGGATTGCTTATCAGCAAAAAGTCCTTTGTTTATTTATTCCATCCGATACCATTCCTGATAAATATGGAATGAATAAGAACATGGAGCAACTTTTTACACCTGGGCATTTAGCTGTAAATCAGTTGGATGATTTTAGCGAACTTTTTAATAATACAGACGCCTATTTTTATCATCGAACGAATCCTGGAAAAAGCTTTGGCTTTAAGGTTGAGGGAGATTATATGAAAAATATTTATCTATCATCAGATTCCATGCATCCAAGCCCACTTATGTTCTTTAATAAATTGGGAGCAACGGTCACGTCAAATGATGTCGATGATTATTTAAACAAAGACAACCAATTAACGGTTAAAGGGTTCTTTAATGAGCATTTTAAAGTTGTAAACGAATATTTGAAACCTTTTTTACCATGAATACAGAACAAGAACTAAGACAAACCCTCTCCAAGCGCATCATGATTATTGATGGCGCCATGGGTACCATGATACAAAAGCATAAGCTTACAGAGGAAGATTACAGGGGTAAAAGATTTGCGAATGATGAGCATCCCTTGAAGGGAAATAATGATTTATTATCGCTCACCCAACCCGATCTGATCAAAGATATACATGTTCAGTTTTTGGAATCGGGTGCAGATATTATTGAAACCAATACATTTAACGCCAATGAGTTTTCCATGGCAGATTATCACATGGAAGATTTAGTTGGTGAAATTAATACAGCTGCTGTAAAACTTGCTAGACAGGCCGTAGACGAGGTCATGGCCAAAGATTCGAGTAAAAAACGATATGTTGCCGGTGCCATAGGCCCTACTAATAAAACAGGAAGCCTTAGTCCAGATGTAAATAGTCCGGGTTACAGAGCCGTTAGCTTTGATGATTTGTACCGTATTTATCGTGAGCAAACGCTAGCTCTTATAGAGGCAGGTGTTGATATTCTTTTAGTTGAAACCGTTTTTGATACGCTGAATTGCAAAGCCGCCTTATATGCCATCAATGAAATTAGAGATGAGGAGGGGATTGATATTCCCGTGATGGTTTCAGGTACAATTACAGATAATAGTGGCAGAACGTTAAGTGGCCAAACAGCCGAAGCTTTCTGGATTTCTATTTCTCATGCCAACTTACTGAGTGTCGGGCTTAATTGCGCATTAGGAGCAGAGCAAATGGCCCCATTTATTAAGGAAATACATCAAGTAGCCGATGTTTTTGTGAGTTGCTACCCAAACGCAGGCTTACCCAACGAGTTTGGCGAATACGACCATAGTCCAGAACATATGGCTGGTATTTTAGAAGACTGGTGTAAGGATGGATGGATTAATTTAGTGGGAGGTTGTTGCGGAACAACTCCAGAGCACATCTCCAAAATAGCTGAAGTCGCCGCCAAATATGAGCCAAGAAAAAGGATTGAAGTTCAATAGCTTTTTAGGGTTTAGTCATATTTTCTGGGTTTTTCTTTTAGCTTAATTATTCAGCAAAATATAATAACTTCAGTTATAATATCTATACCACTACTTGTTCTTTTTGCTACAGCGGTTTTCTCCTGCAAAAAGAAAGGCCGGTTTGGAGAAGTTCCTTTGCCCAGTCAGTTCATAAATAATGACTTTAATGAGGCTAAAGATCAACCCCTTAAAACGGGCAATCCTATTTTAATTGATTTTATGCGAGTTGGTGTTCTTTATGCACCGATATGAAGCGAGAAACCGTTAAAAATGAAACTGTTTTAGAATACCTTTAGAACAAATCATAGTTGTTTTGCATTGGCAATTAATCATCATAAAGTTAACGCATACTAAAAGTAAGATAACCCCTTTTATATTAGTTTTAGGTATTTGATGCTTCTCACAGGTATGATTTGTTTTGGGATGGTATTCGTTTATTTGGCACAAATTTGTACCTAACAAAGAATTCGTCAACCGATTTAAAACAAACACATATATCTAAGCTTTAATCTGCGCATACCTGTATTTTTAGCCGCTACAGACGGCCAATTAGTATAAACCTCTCTTAATCCTTTCATTGCAATCGAAAACACACCTTAAAATTGGTCTTGCAAAGAGGTTGTCATATTTAGAGTAACTCTAAGTAGTCTTGTTTTTTTTTATTTAAAATAATTAGTTTAATATTATATAAAAGTATTATATTTGGATATTAAACATCTGTAAACCTATAGTTTAATAGCATATATCCTTTAATTAAATATATTAATAATACCTAGTATAATACTAAATAATAC
>CALKCM010000005.1 GCA_938086785.1 uncultured Bacteroidia bacterium | reverse complement strand
TTTGCCAGTACGACATTGTAACGGTCTTTTTCTTGAATGTCGGCAATGTTTTCTGCCAAGGTATTGGTGTGTACAATATTGGGAGCTTCAACTCCGTGCAATATCATATTCATAATACCAATAATGTAGGCCAGTGATTTTTTCTCTTTGCCGTAAAAGGTTTTCTTTTGTAAAGTTTCAATATCTGCTGTAGAAAGTTGTTTGTTTTTATTGCCTGCACCCGCTGGGTGTCGCATATAATCAAAAGCCTCTACCAAGAAACCTGCTGAACCCACCGCACCATCATACACCGTTTCACCTAGATGCGGGTCAACCACTTTTACAATGGTTTTAATTAAAGGACGAGGGGTGTAATATTCTCCACCATTACGTCCAGCATTCCCCATATTTTTAATCTTACCTTCATAGAGGTGACTCATCTCTAGTTGGTCGGCATGGGTTCTAAATTTTAATTCATCTACCAAAGCAACAACTTCTCGTAAATTATAGCCCGATTGAATACGGTTTTTTAACTCGCTAAAGATTTCACCAATCTTATATTCAATGGTGTCTGCACCAGTAGCATTTGCTTTAAACTTCTTTAAATATGGAAAGAGTTCGTTGTTTACAAAGTCCAATAAATCATCTCCTGTCTGTGCATTGTGGTCAATTTTTCCGTCTGCTAATTTTGGAGCTGCCCATTTGTCCCAGCGGTAATATGGTTCTATGAGCCTTGTATATTCTTCTCCAGAAAGTAAAGCTGCATTTTCTTTGTCCTTTTCTAAATCGTCCAAATATTTTAAAAACAACACCCAAGAGGTTTGTTCTACATAATCCAATTCACTTCCGCATCCTGCATCTTTATGTAGTATGTCGTCTATATTTTTAAAGCGTTGTTCAAACATTTATTTAGCGTCTATTTTATTCGAGATTATTAATTCTTTCACGTCAATGTCCAATATTTCAGCAATACTCATTAGTCATTTCTGGTTTAGGTTGTTGTCTGTTCTGCACATAAGCATTGACCGTATTGTAGCTTTTTCCCAATTTCTCGGCAAGCCAAATTTGTTTAATGCCTTTTTCCTCAAATACTTCCTTAATTCTGTTCATTTTCAGTTGTTGATTATTCGGCCAACTAGATAGCAATTATTCATTTTATATCTCAAAAAACTGTGATATATATTCTCGTATTTATGTATAGGTGGCGGTGGGGTAGTGAAAGCTCTTTTGATTTTGTGAGGAACGAGCAAGATTAAATGTGTGTAGTGGCTTTTTCTTTTTTTCAATGGCATAACGTGTTTGTCTGTGGTGCCGTAGCATCCCGTAGGGCAGCTATGTTTTTTATACCTTGTTGCCACGTTATTTTTTACTTTTTGCGAACTGGTTCATCTTCTTGATGGGACTTCTAAATGCTCTTTCCATTCGCTCAGCTGCATTTATGAGAAAGTCTATCATAGTTTGCCAATCTTCTTCTTCAAAGTAACTGACACCTTGTTTTTCAAACTTGATTCTACAAGACACTTTTTCATCCATCCGCTCCCATTCTAAGGGTTGACCAAATTCACTCTCTATCTGGTCTTTCATCGTTAATGTATAATCAAAAAGTGCTTTGTTAGCATCTTGACTTCCACGGTTAAAATAGATTTCACTTCGACAGTAATTCTTGCTTACCACAAGATTCAAATTCACCCCTGACATTCCAATTCCAATTCCGATCCAATTATCTTTTGATGGCGAAATGTTAGAGAAGAGTTTGTTAACTTGGTTGCTTTGCCTTAGATACTCTTCCCAAAAGTGGAGTCTAACATTGTGTCTGTTTTTCAATGTTTCTTGAACAGCAACTTCTTCTTGTGCTTTTGATGCAATTCCAATTGAAAAATCTTCTGTGTCTCTAGTTGGGAGTATCTGCTCTAAATTTAGAAACAATTGTTCATTAAGTTGGAAAGGAGTAACCTTAAAACACTGAATACGCATTTTGAAATTCATAAGCCATAGAACAGAAGATGTAACTTCTCTTCGAAAATTGGCAGCAATCATAACCAGGCGCTGGGAATTCAGCCCTTGATTTAATAAGATTTCATCAATCTCTTTTCCATCAAAAAAGTCCGATACTTTTTCTTCAGCACTTCCTGTTTTACCAAGAAAGTCTTGATAGATTTTAAGTATTTCATTTTTTGTTAAACTGGAACAATAAGAAGCATATTTTATTGATTGCCAAGTCATGTCTTTACCCGAATCATCCAACTTGTTTTCGATGATTACTAAATTTCCTTGCTTATCAATTGCCAAGAGGTCTAAACGTTCATTCGTCTCACTGAATCCACTAAATTCTTTTTGGATTATCAAGAGCTCTTCGCCTAAAGAACTTGGATTATTAGCAATCCATTCTTGCAAATGCTCTCTTTCCCTAAACTTCAACTCGGTAAACGTCCTTTGCTCAAGACGACTTATTCGATTGGTTTCTTTATTTATTGTATACATGAACTCCTTTTCAAATGTGTGGCAACTCTCTTATAAGCGCAACAATTATACCGTAAAACATACCATACGGTAGGGTTTAGCGCAGTTTTGTTAACTGTTGAAAGCCCTTGTATATGCCGTAATGTTTCGTTTATTTTAAGTGTACACAGCAATTCATTTACAAGAAATAATAGTCCCTCAAGCCATTTATCCTCAATTGGGATTGGTTCTAATTTTCTTAAGACCACTATCCTAGAAATTGTAGTATTTTCGTTCCACTATTTAAGGTACTATGGCAAAAAGCAACGCATCCAATACAGCCGGATCAATCGAGGGAGGAATGTTTAAAAACATTGACTTTACATCCCTAAAGACCATCCTAATTGTGGCTGGAATATTTAGAATATTAGCCGCTCTTTTTTCTCAAGGATATGGGATGCACGATGATCATTTCTTAATTATAGAAGCTTCCGCCTCTTGGGTAGATGGATACGATTACAACAATTGGCTGCCCTGGAATAAGCCAGAAGGCGCGGTTCCGGAGGGGCATAGCTTTACCTATGTGGGATTGAATTTTATATTCTTCTATATTTTAAAGGGAATAGGCCTCACGGATCCAAAGATGCTTATGATCTTGAACCGTTTAATACACGGTTTGTTCTCCCTATTCACCGTTTACTTTGGATATAAGATTACCAAGAAAATATCTACCAAAGAAAACGCCACACTCGTTGGGTGGTTCTTAGCAGTGCTTTGGATTTTTCCCTTCATGGCCGTCCGAAATTTAGTGGAAATTGCATGCATGCCCTTTATCATGTGGTCCTTATGGCTGCATGTAAAGAGCAATACCAATAAAGACCTCATTCTTTCAGGAATTCTTATGGGATTGGCCGTTTCTTTCAGGTATCAAGTGGGTGTTTTTGCCATAGGCATGGCTCTGCACTTCCTTATTCGAAAAGACTGGAAGCCCTTTCTTCTTTTTTGTACCGGTGTTTTACTCCTGTTTGTTTTTACACAAGGGCTGGTTGATTATCTCATATGGGGCTATCCTTTTGCCGAAATGCTGAGTTATGTACTCTACAATATGGACGAAGGCACGCGGTATATGCCCAATGCCAATAGCTTTATGTATATCGAAGTGTTAATGGGTATTATGCTCGTTCCACTGGGCTTAGCCATGGGTTTGGGATACTTTAGATCGGCCAAGAAATACATTTTTATGTTCCTGCCCAGTTTATTGTTTTTGCTCTTTCATTCCTTTTATCCCAGCAAGCAAGAGCGATTTATTTTACCCATTCTTCCTGTATTTATTATGCTAGGTGTTTTAGGATACCATAGTTTAAGAGATAAAAAAGGATGGAATAAATTCTGGAACATTTCTATGAAAGCATTCTGGGTGCTTAATATTCCATTGCTACTTATGGCCAGTGTTACCTATTCAAAGAAATCGAGGGTAGAGGCCATGTACTTCTTTTACGAAAACAATTTATCTCCCACGAATATACTAACCGAAGGCAGCGGCAGAGGGAAGACCTCTATGTTTCCTAAATTTTACTCAGGAAAATGGGATGTGGTTTTTGCCAATACAACCGTGTTAGATTCCAATGTAGATCGTTCTCACGATTACATTATATTTTCGGATTTAGACCGTTTAGAATCTAGAGTGCAGTTTTATAAAAACACCTTCCCAAAAATGGAGAGAATAGAGATATGCGATCCAAGTTTTGCCGATAAGGTGGTAAAATGGATAAATCCCGTCAATCGCAATGAGTACTTTGAGATTTGGGCTACCAAGGCAACAGCGTCTGAATAAAAAAAACCTCCAAGTAAAACTTGAAGGTTTTTAAGTGATTCGGCTGAGGCTCGAACTCAGGACCCACGCCTTAAAAGGGCGTTGCTCTACCAACTGAGCTACCGAATCGTTTCCGATAAAGGACTGCAAAAATATATTGATTTAATATCTCTTGCAAGTCTTTTCTACCTATTTTTTAAGTTTTTTTTATTCTGGCCCAAGAACTGTTTCTATAAATAAATTAAAGCCTTATAATTCAATGCATTATGCATGTGTATGAAAGTCATTTTTGATTGAAAAAATCCCAATCAAAGCCAAAATACATCTGACCACATTTCTTCTTGTGTTGGGGAGGTCATAAAAAGGCAAGGAATTGGAATAATTGTAAAGAAAAAACCAACACTATACGTTGGTATGACTTAAAATGTGCAATTTTGCGATGATGAACCGACTGCTGTCCCTTTCTACGCTGTTTTTTATGACCACGAGCCTATATTCACAGGGAGTCTTAATCAGTCCGTTAAATTCAAGAGCAGTGGTTGAGAAGAACATCCCCGATGTTATTTCATTGGGCATTACCGATACCTTATCCTTGCCTTTTTTTGAGGACTTTTCCCAAAATAAGAACGGACAACCCAATGATGCACTTTGGGTAGATAGAGATGTTTGGGTAAGTAACTCATTTACCAATGCGCCCGTAAATGCATATGTTGCCGTATTTGATCATTTAACGCCCCAAGGAAAGCCGTATGGAACCATCAACCAAGGCAGTTCAATACATGCAGATAGTTTGACCTCACAGCCCATAGATTTATCAAGTTATAACGAGTCAGACGATATTATTTTATCCTATTTTTGGGGTGCTGGCGGTTTAGGCGATGCGCCAGAAATTGAAGATTCTCTTAAACTTTATTTTAAAAACGATACAGGAGCTTGGATTCAACGCTGGGCTGTGGGTGGAAGCAATGCGAATCAATCCATGACTTTTGCGAGTGAGCGCATTAATGATGGAACATTCTTTCATGGCGCTTTTCAATTTATGTTTGTAAATTACACCAAGGAAACCGGGAACTTAAACCACTTCTTTGTCGATTATATATCTGTGGCAGAAAATAGATTGAAGGATACCACATATAAAGGGTTTAAGGATATTGGAGCGGTAAACTCCTCCGGTTCACTTTTATCAGAGTATAGCCAAATGCCCTATTCGCATTTTTTACTTTCGCCAGGTTCAAACATGAAAGGGGATCACTGTGTAAGGATCCGTAGCTTGCATGATAACCAGGTGGTGCAAACAAGGTTTGGAGTGAATTATTATAACCAATACGGGACTAAAGTAGCCTTTGTTCCCGATGCAACCAATGCAAAAAATATTAATGCAGATTCCTTTGCTCAGTTCTGCTTTCCTACCCCAGAGCTTGATACCTTAAGTGGCGATAATCCATTCCTGCGTGTAGAATATGTGATTAATCCGCTTGGAGGAACAGAGTATCCAGTGGATAATAACGCGCAATCCAACAATAACCTCTTTTCATATACGCAGCAGTTTAACCCCTGGTATGCCTATGACGATGGAAGCGCCGAGGGAGGAATTGGTTTGGATTACACCAATTTACCCACCAACCACAAAGGACAATTTGCGGTAAAGTTTAATACGAAGAAACCCGATAGTATTAAGGGAGTGGCTATTTATTTCAATCGCAGCAAAGAAGATGTTTCCTTTAGAAGTTTTAAACTCAAATTATGGGATGAGTTAAGTGCGGTAGGCCTGCCCGATAATTCTGATAAAGTATTGTATTCCCAAGAGGTGTTTAAGCCCGCTTATACCGATAGTATAAATGGATTTGCATACATCATGTTCGATTCGGCCATAGCATTGCCCATTGGTGATTTTTATATAGGTTGGGAGCAAAGTCAGAAGTTTTTGTTAAATGTAGGTTACGATAATAATTATCGTTTTGAGAGTCAAGAACGGTTTAATCCCAATGTATTTTTTAACCTTTTAAACTCCTGGAAAAAGGGTTTTAATATTTTTGGAACTCCCATGATGCGACCCATAATAGGTCAGGATAAAGATTTTTACTTTGGAACAGAAAGCCTTGCTCTCAGTAAGGTTCAGCTTTACCCAAATCCAGCCAGCACAACAATCACCTTCAAAAATCTTCCAGAGAAAAGCAGCATTCATATTTTAAGTGTGGATGGAAGAGTGTTGAAACAGAGCAATAGTTCTACCATTGATATCCGTAATTTGAATAAAGGGATGTATTTTGCACAAATCTATCATGAATCCAATCTAAAAATAGTGAGATTTATAAAGTATTAAATATGATAAATATAACGGTAATTGAACTAAAAAGTCGTTTAGACGCAGGGGAAAGTCCCTTAGTTATTGATGTAAGAGAACCTTACGAATTCGAAGAGTATAATATTGGTGCGGAGCTTATCTCCTTGGGAGATCTTCCAAATAAATTGGATGATTTAGAAGAGTATAAAGAACAAGAAATTATTTTACACTGCAGGAGTGGTGCAAGAAGTGCGGGTGCTCAGCAATTTCTGATAAAAAACGGATTTTCAAATGTTCGAAACCTCGAAGGAGGAATTTTAGAGTGGCAACGTCAATTTGGATAATGTGATCTCATGAAAAAAAAAGTAATCATTGCGTTTGGTCTGGGAATTATTCTCACCCTGAGCATTGCTTTTACTTTTGAGTCATGCAATACCAAAGCCCAGCCAGAAGACGAGCCCTTCTTTTTAAACCATGCCGAAGATGTAAATTATGTAGGCAAAGAAGCGTGTAAAGTTTGTCATACAGAGCATGCGCGTACTTTTTCTCAAACGGGGATGGGCCAAAGTTTTGGGCATTTAACTCCAACTAAATCTGCCGCTTACGGCATCAACAGCAAGGCTATTTATGATGTGAAAACGGGCATGTATTATGCCGCTAAATGGGAGGCAGAGCAGTTATTTATTCATGAGTTTAAACTGAGTCATTCAGATACCACTTATCACCGAACAGAGGAGATAAAATATGTAGTGGGTTCTGGGCAGCACACCAACAGCCATTTTTGGGAAGAAAACGGCTATTTGTATCAAGCGCCTCTAACGTTCTACACCCAAAAGGGAATATGGGACTTGCCGCCCGGATTTGAAACCTATAATAGCCGTTGGGATCGCCGGATTGAACTGGAGTGCATGAGCTGCCATAATGCAATGCCTAAATTGACGGAACATACCCGCAACCACTACATGGATTTGCCAAAGGGAATTGATTGTGAGCGTTGCCATGGTCCTGGAGAGCTTCATGTAAAAGAGAAAACAGCAGGACATATTGTGGACACGTCGATAGAGGCAGATAGAACCATCGTAAATCCCAAGCGATTGCCTTGGAAATTGCAAATTGATGTCTGTCAGCGCTGCCATTTGCAAGGGAATAACGTACTAAAACCAGGCAAATCCTTTACAGACTTTAAACCCGGGATGCGATTGAGCGATGTGTTTGAAATATACATGCCAAGCGAGCAAAATGGCGAGTTTGTAATGGCGGGGCATGCAGAGCGATTTCAAATGAGTGAATGTTTTAAGAATTCCAATGCCAATATTGATGAGTATAACCCACAGTTAAACTTTACCTGCATCAACTGTCATAATCCACATGTAAGCGTGCGCAAGACCAATATAGAGCGGTTTAATGCCACCTGTAATGGCTGCCACCAACCCAATGGTAAATCTAAATATCTAAAATGCAGCATTGAGCCGTCTAAACTTAAAATGGCCAAGAATGACTGTGTAAGCTGTCACATGCCTGCCAATAATACCAAGGATATTCCTCATGTTACCGTTCACGATCACTACATTACAAGGCCAGGGAAGAATATCCCCGATTTGAATAAAACAGACCTTTTGTACTGTGTAAATGAAAAAGAAGGGGAGCAAAAGGCAGAGGCCCTCATTACTTGGTACGAGAAATTTGATGACGATGCAAAGTATTTGGATAAAGCGGGTACTCTAATTGCCTCTGAAAGAGCAGAAGTTCAAATTCATTACCATTATGCGCATGCCCAATGGTCCAGTATTATAGCATTGGGAGGAGATTTGGATAGAGACAATATGGATGTTTGGACCGCTTATAGAATTGCAAAAGCCTTTGATAGAGTGGGACAATTGCCAAAATCCATTGTTTTTTATAAAAAAGCCTATGATTTGTTAAACTTAGACGATCAGTTTGTTTCTGAGTACGCCAATGCTTTAATAAGGAATACCGAATTTAAAAAAGCTGAAAATATCCTCCGAAGATTTAGGGTCAAAAACAAGAAAAGCACCTTGATTTATTACAATCGGGCTTTGCTTTTGGCCAATACCAACCATTTGGGCCCTGCGTCAAAAATGATAGGAGAGGCCTTGCTTCTTAACCCCAATCATCAGGCGAGTTTAGCCTTGAAAAAGGAAATTTTTGGGAAATTAAATAGGCTTTAAAACAAGGGTGAAACAATCCTTTCGAGAAGCGCTAAATATTTGTGGTCTGTTTCGTCAAAAGCGTCCAACCGATCCGCATCTACATCCAAAATAGCAAACACTTCATTGTTCTTTAGGATAGGAATGACAATTTCTGATAAACTGGCTGCATTGCAGACAATATGACCCGGAAATTTGCTTACATCAGGCACTACAATCGCTTTTTTTGAATCCCAAGCAGTTCCACAGACCCCTTTTCCCTTTTGGATTCGGGTACAGGCCACGGGCCCTTGGAACGGCCCTAGCACTAATTCATTGGTATCTACGATATAAAAACCTACCCAAAACCATTGAAAAGTTTCTTTTAGAAGCGCTGTAATATTGGCCAAATTTGCTATTAAATTAGACTCTCCTTCACATAGTACTTGTGCTTGCTTTAAGGCAAGTTCATACTTTTGGGCTTTGGATGCCTTTGGATTTAATACAATTTGCTCCACAGTGCAAAGGTAGGAATCAAAAAGAGTATTTTTGCGAACCATGAGTAGTATCAATCGCTTATTAAAAATTATGGACGAATTGCGAGAGCAGTGTCCGTGGGATAGGGAACAAACATGGGAGAGCATCAGGCATTTAAGTATTGAAGAGGTGTATGAACTCAGTGATGCCATCATGGAGAATGATTCTGAAGAAGTAAAAAAAGAACTTGGAGATTTACTTTTACATGTCGTTTTCTATGCTAAAATTGGCTCAGAGACGAACCTTTTTAATTTTGATGATGTGGTGAATGAAATTTGCGAAAAGCTTATTCGTCGTCATCCCCATATTTATGCAGATGTAGAGGCCAATGATACCGAAACGGTGAAGAAAAATTGGGAGCAAATAAAGTTAGAAGAAGGAAAAGGGGAGAAGACCTTACTTCAGGGGCTTCCCAAGAGCATGCCAAGCATTGTTAAAGCCTTTAGAATGCAGGAGAAGGTGTCTCAGGTGGGTTTCGATTGGGATGATATGAAAGATGTAAAAGGAAAGGTATTGGAAGAACTAGAAGAGTTTGAAACAGCTCAAACAGAGGAAGAGAGAACGGCAGAATTTGGAGATCTGCTTTTTGCTTTGGTTAATTATGCGAGGCACGAGGGGATTAACCCTGATGATGCGTTAGAGCTGACCAACAGGAAGTTTAAGAATCGCTTTGAGTACATTGAGCAAACGGCTAAATCAAATCAATGGGAGCTGAGTAAAATGGGTTTAGAAAAAATGGATAAATACTGGGACGAAGCCAAGGCCAAGGGCATTTAATAGTAAAAAGCCATTCATTGATAAGGAGATATAAGGTCTTGGGCCAAAAAAAAAGCGGCCAAGCCGCTTTTTTAGATGGTTCATTTTTAAAATATTAATCTCTTATTTTCGAAATCAATCGTAAAATCTCTAAATACAACCATACAATGGTAATTAATAAAGACATCGCACTAAACCATTCCATATACTCTGGAAGGTTATGTTTGGCTCCTTTTTCGATCATGTCAAAATCCAAAATCAAATTGAAAGCTGCAATGCCTGCAATTACCGCACTTATTCCAATGCTTAAGGGGCTTGAACCGGCATAAAAGCTTGATAAACCGGTAAATCCAAAAAGGCCACCTAAAACCATAATTAGATAGAACCCTCCCACAGCAACGGTGGCATATATAATGACCTTTTTAAACATGGGTGTAGCCTTAAGCCATCCCATGCGGTATGAAAAGAGCATGATTCCTAAAATTAGAAAGGTAATAGAAACCGCTTGCATAATAATTCCTGGAAATGCATAATTGTAAACCATACTTATTACCGAAACAAAGACGCCTTCTACCACTGCGTAAACAGGTGCTAGAATGGGACTCCATTCCTTTTTAAACATGGCAATAATAACAACGGCAAACCCACCGATAGCACTTCCCCATAACCAAGTAGTTAAACCATTAATAGCTCCTGGATCACCGGCAAATTTCCACCAGACTGCAAGCGCTGTTGCTACTAAAGTTATGAATAAAATAGTGCTTTTAGTAATGGCACCTTTTACAGTCATGGTGTTACCCATGGACATTGCATCAATGTTTTGAACCTTTTCTAAGGTTTTATCGTTATAAAATGGATTGGACATAATTCTTAATAAAGTGGTACAAAGTTAGAGAAATTTGATGAATGAATAAAATAGAGAGGACAAGCTGCAGAGAACATTCGATGTAAGGTATTTGATTATGAACTCTGCGCGTCACACACTGCAACTGCAGTGAGATTTACAATTTCGCGTACGGTACTTGTATGATGAATAATATGAGTGCTTTTCTCAAAGCCCATAAGAATTGGTCCAATAGCCTCCGTTGTTCCCATACCCCTCATTAATTGATACGCTGCATTTCCAGAATTTAAATCAGGGAATATTAACGTATTTGCATTTTTACCTCCAATTTTAGATTCGGCATATTGCTGAACTCTTGTTTCCCCGTCCAAGGCTAAGCCTACCTGCATTTCGCCTTCTACTTCTATTTCAGGGTGCTTCGTATGTAAAATTTGTATCGCTGCTTGTATTTTCTTTGGCAAGTCGCCAATGCTACTGCCAAAATTAGAATATGAACAAATGGCAATGACTGGTTTTATTCCAAAATCTTTGATTTTCTTATGGGTATGTAGCACAAGTTCAACCAATTGTTCAGCAGAATAGTTGATGTTTACTGTGGTGTCAGCTAAAAATAAAGGACCTTGTTTACTCATTAATACGTGCATACCCATAACCCGACTGACTCCTTCGGCAGTTCCAATGCACTCAATGGCTGGTCTCAGCGCTATGGGGTAATTGCGGGTAAGTCCAGTAATTATGGTATCTGCTTTCCCTTGCTTCACCAACATGCAACCAAAATAGTTTCGATTTCGCATGTTCTTAATCGCCTCATATTCTGTTAAACCCTTTCTATATCTCAGTTTATAGAGTTCTTTCCCCATTTTTTCGCACAGTTTTTCATCTTCCCAAGGGTCAATTACTTTTGCTTTT
This sequence comes from uncultured Bacteroidia bacterium, assembly GCA_938086785.1. Classification (GTDB taxonomy): domain Bacteria; phylum Bacteroidota; class Bacteroidia; order NS11-12g; family UBA955; genus CALKCM01. The sequence continues at coordinate 128,798 of CALKCM010000005.1, read as the reverse complement.
TTGAATTCCAGATTATGTTCTTCTGTCAACCGAGCAATATTATCTTTATCTCCCAAAAGAATAGGAATAGCAATTCCTTCAGTTTCACAAATGTGGGCTGCTTTTAGTATTTTGGGATTGTGTGCTTCGGCAAATACGACCTTTTTTGGCTTTCGCTTTGCCTTACTTATTAAACGGTTAACAAAATCATTATCCATGCCAAGACGCTTTCTAAGTTCGGCCCTGTATTTGTTCCAATCCTTTATTGGAGACTTGGCCACGCCACTATCCATGGCTGCTTTAGCAACTGCAGGAGCAACAGAGGTAAGTAACCTCGGGTCCATTGGTTTGGGAATAATATAATCTCGGCCAAAACTTAGATTGTAATCATCATAGGCCATCATTACTACTTCTGGAACAGGCTCTTGAGCAAGCTCAGCAATTGCTTTAACTGCTGCCAGTTTCATTTCTTCATTTATCTCTGTAGCTCTTACATCTAAAGCTCCTCTGAATATGAAAGGAAACCCGAGTACATTATTCACTTGATTAGGGTAGTCACTTCGACCAGTAGCCATAATAATATCGCTTCTGGTTTCAATGGCTAAATTGTAATCGATTTCAGGAGTAGGGTTGGCCATGGCAAAAACAATAGGTTTTTTAGCCATGCTTTTAATCATTTTAGGAGTTAAAATATTCCCGCGACTCAGTCCCACAAAAACGTCGGCCTTTTTAATAGCCTCCTCTAAGGTTTTTTTCTTTGTTTTTGAAGCAAATTGCGCCTTGTATTTATCTAAATCCTCACGTTCGCTCGTAAGCACCCCTTTAGAGTCAAGCATTAATATGTTGGTCTTTTTTACGCCTAGGTTTATGAATAGCTTGGTGCAGGCAATTGCACTTGCTCCAGCCCCGTTTACGACTAACTTTACAGCTCCAATTTTTTTGTTTACAATCTTCAAAGCACTTAACAATCCTGCACCACTAATAATGGCTGTTCCATGCTGGTCGTCATGCATCACAGGAATATTCATTTCCTTTTTAAGACGCTCCTCAATTTCAAAGCTTTCGGGTGCCTTAATATCTTCGAGATTAACACCGCCAAACGTAGGCTCCATAGCCTTTACCGTTTTGCAAAACTCATCTACATTTTTGCAGTTAAGTTCAATATCAAAAACGTCAATATCAGAAAATATTTTGAATAATACTCCTTTTCCTTCCATGACGGGTTTAGAGGCTTCCGGTCCAATATCACCCAAGCCAAGAACAGCGGTTCCATTACTTATTACTGCTACTAAGTTGCCCTTAGCGGTGTATTTATAAACATCTTCCGTGTTTTTTGCTATGGCTAGGCAAGGTTCTGCAACACCCGGCGAGTAGGCCATGGCCAAATCACTTTGCGTGTTTGCTGGCTTTGTTGTTACAACTTCTATCTTTCCTGGCTTGCCCTCTGCATGGTAGCTTAAAGGGTCTAAATATTTTTTAATTGGCATGTTTTCTTTAAATTTATTATATACAAAAATAACTCAAGATAGACTCCTTCTTTCCAAGGTTATTTACATTCCTGCCAAATTCCACTTTTCAGGATTGTTTCTAAATCCTGATTATTAAGAGGAAGATTTGTCATTTGCGAGAAAAGATGGATAAATAATGGATAATTGCTTTCGCTTTTTTGCATTAAGCCCGCTTTCAATCATTCTATATCGTAATTTTGCCAATCCATGTCGCAAGAAGATATTTTATCTAAGAAATACAGCCCTCAGGAATTTGAGGATAAATGGTACCAATTCTGGTTAGATAAAGGGTATTTTAATTCTACTCCTGATGAAAGAGAGCCCTACACTGTGGTTATACCACCGCCCAATGTGACAGGTGTTTTGCATATGGGGCATATGCTCAATAATACCATTCAAGATGTTCTTGTTCGAAAGGCAAGAATGGAAGGCAAGAATGCTTGCTGGGTTCCTGGAACAGACCATGCATCTATTGCAACGGAAGCCAAGGTGGTTAAGATGCTCGCAGATCAAGGAATCGCCAAGGATGATATAAGTCGAGAAGAATTTCTGGGGCATGCCTATGAATGGAAAGAAAAGTATGGAGGCATCATATTAGAACAACTAAAAAAGCTCGGCGCGAGTTGCGACTGGAATCGCACAAAGTTTACGATGGAGCCAAGCCTCTATGAAGCAGTGGTTGATACGTTTATTGACTTGCATGATAAAGGATTAATATATCGAGGTACGCGAATGGTAAACTGGGATCCTCAAGGGAAAACAACTTTGAGTGATGAAGAGGTTATTTTTGCGGAGAAACGAGACAAGTTATATTACATTAAATATAAGATTGACGGTTCAAATGAATACCTAAATGTGGCCACTGCGAGACCAGAAACTATTGCAGGAGACGTTGCTGTTTGTGTTCACCCCAATGATGAGAAGTACCAACACCTGATTGGAAAGCATATTATAGTTCCCCTAATCGACCGTAAGGTTCCTATTATAGCAGATGATTATATTGATATTGAATTTGGAACGGGTGCATTAAAAGTTACGCCAGCCCATGATATTAATGATTACAACATAGGGTTAAAACACAACTTACCTGTGATAGATACCCTTAATGAAGACGGAACCATCTCAGAGGCAGGGACTCTTTTTGTAGGTAAAGATCGATTTGAAGCCCGAGATTTATGGGAAAAAGAATTAGATAGCCAAGGTCTTTTAGTAAAAGTAGAGGAGTATACGCACAATATAGGAACTAGTGAGAGAACAGGAGCCGTGGTTGAACCACGCATAAGCACGCAGTGGTTTATGGATATGCAAAAGTTCATGAAAAAGAACCCAGAAGTGCTCTCATCTGTGATGGATGATGAAATTAGATTTGTCCCAAAAAAGTTTAAAAATACCTATGCTCATTGGATTGAGAATATTAAAGACTGGAATATTAGTCGACAGTTATGGTGGGGGCATCAAATACCTGCATGGCATTATACCGACGGTACGTTTAAAGTAGCTAAAACAGCCGAGGAAGCTGCTAAAAAGTATAAGGAAGATGGAAAAAATGTAAGTCTAGAGGACCTTTCACAAGATCCAGATGTTTTGGACACCTGGTTTAGCTCATGGTTATGGCCAATATCTGTGTTTGACGGCATTGAGAACCCGGATAATGAAGATATTAATTATTATTACCCAACCAATGATTTGGTGACGGCTCCAGAGATTTTGTTTTTCTGGGTAGCGCGAATGGTGATGGCCGGCTATGAATACAAGAAAGAGATTCCATTTAAGACGGTTTACTATACCGGTATAGTGAGAGACAAGCAAAGGCGAAAAATGAGTAAGAGTTTGGGCAATAGTCCGGACCCATTAGATTTAATCGCAGAGCATGGTGCAGATTCTGTTCGAATGGGAATGCTGCTTTGTTCACCTGCGGGGAATGATATATTATTTGATACCAGCCAAGTAGAGCAGGGGCGAAATTTTGGGAATAAAATATGGAACGCGTATAAGCTAACGCAGATGTGGATAACCGAAGAAAAAGAGGAGTCCGACGCTGCAAAGCAAGCCCATGTTTGGTTTCAGTCTAAAGTGGATGAAACCCTTGGTATTATTGATGATAATTTCAAAAATTATCGATTAAATGATGCCTTAATGAGTATTTATAAGCTTATTTGGAATGATTTCTGTTCTACTTATTTAGAAGCCTGTAAGCCCAATTTTGGCACAAATCTTAGTATTTATACATACCAGAATGTATGTAGTCATTTTGATGTCCTCATGAGAATGCTGCATCCCTTCATGCCTTTCATTACAGAAGAGATCTATCAACTATTAAAAATAGGAAGCTCAGAAGCCTGTGTTATAAGCAATTATCCAAAAAAACAGACAGCTGAAATATTTGTGGACGAGGCCTTGGAAATAGTAACCGAAGTACGTGCCATTAGATCTGCTCAAGGCTTGTCTCCAAAGGAAAAATTACAGGTATTTGTGGATACAAATCAACGCGAGATGTGGTCCTCCTTAGAGGCAATGATATGTAAGTTGGCCAATGTGGATTTGACCTATGCTGGCAAACCAGAAGAGGCACACAAGCAATGTTCGGTAGGTAGAGATACTTGTTTTGTTCTTTTAGGGGACAACATTGACACGGAAGCGGAAACTGAAAAACTAAAATCTGAATTAAAGCATCAAAAAGGATTCTTAATAGGAGTTCAGAAGAAACTTGGCAATGAAAAGTTTGTGGCTAATGCTGCTGCTGAGGTAGTGGATAGGGAACGTCAAAAACAAGCGGATGCTGAGTCTAAAATAGAAGCTTTAGAAAAGGCTATTGCTGCTTTAGGTTAGTTTTTTCTACAGTGGGGCATCGATATTAAATGATAAATCATATATTTAGATCCCTTTATACGCTAGCTTCATCGCTTATTTAAAATATTTCTTTTTTTCTTCTTTGTTAAGAAATCATTAACTTTTTTGATTCCTAAAACTGCCGTTGCTTAATTGCTTGCCGCATACTAAATTTGCATTGCAAATAGCATTTCTATTTGCATGTATAAACACACCACTAAAATCATACACGAAGGCTTAACATTTGATGATGTTTTGGTTGTTCCTTCCTACTCTAATGTACTTCCACGAGATGTGGACACCAGTACCTTTCTTACCAAAAAACTGAGGTTAAACATACCTTTAATTTCTGCTGCTATGGATACGGTTACAGAGAGCAAAATGGCCATTGCCATGGCGCGTGAAGGTGGAATTGGGATTATTCATAAGAACATGACCATCGCTCAGCAAGCTGCTGAAGTAAAAAAGGTGAAGCGAAGCGAAAGCGGAATGATCTTAGAACCCGTAACACTTGAAGCAGATGCCACACTCGAAAACGCACTGGGTTTAATGAAAGAGCATAAAATAGGGGGGATACCAGTTATAAACTCAACTCGAATGCTTGTAGGAATAATAACCAATAGAGATTTACGCTTCCAAAAAGACTTGACACAAAAAGTGGGAGATGTGATGACTAAGGAAGGGTTAATTACTGCTAAAAAAGGAACGGATTTAAAGCAGGCACAAGATATTTTGGAAAGTACAAAGGTTGAAAAATTGCCGATTGTAGATGAATCCAATGTGCTTATTGGCTTAATTACGTTTAAAGATATTCAAAAAGTAAAAAATTATCCCAAGTCATGCAAGGATAAGCATGGAAGATTAGTGGTTGGTGCAGCAGTAGGAGTTACAGCAGATACGGTGGATAGAGTAGAAGCGCTCGTTAACGTTGGTGTAGATATAGTAGCCATAGACACAGCTCATGGACACCATCAAGGAGTTTTAGATGAAGTAAAAAAGATTAAAACCAAGTTTCCAGAACTTCAAATAATTGCGGGTAATATAGCCACAGGTGCTGCTGCTAAAAAATTAGTAGAAGCGGGTGCTGATGCAGTTAAAGTTGGAGTAGGTCCTGGCAGTATTTGTACCACGCGCATTATAGCGGGCATTGGAATGCCGCAATTAAGCGCAATTATGGATGTAAGTGAAGCCTTGATTGGAACGGGAGTTCCTTGCATTGCAGACGGAGGGATTCGATACAGTGGAGATATGGTAAAAGCCATAGCCGCAGGAGCGAATCTAGTAATGGCTGGAGGTTTGTTTGCTGGTACTGATGAAAGTCCTGGAGATACGTCTTATTTTGATGGAAGGCGTGTAAAGAGTTATAGAGGAATGGGTTCTATAGAGGCCATGAAAGAGGGAAGTAAAGATCGGTATTTTCAAGATGCCGAAGCGGAAGTCCAAAAATTGGTTCCAGAGGGCATTGTTGGAAACGTGCCGTACAAAGGCTTGCTCAGCGAAGTTGTTTATCAGCTCTTGGGAGGACTTAAAGCAGGAATGGGGTATAGTGGATCGGAATCTATTGAAAAATTACAACAAGCCGAATTTACTCGAATAACAAATGCGGGTATGCGAGAGAGTCATCCTCATGATGTGGCAATTACGAAAGAGGCGCCTAATTATAGCAGATAGAGAGCTCTTCTTTTAACGAAAGAAATAAAAAAAGCCCCAAACTCGAAGAGTTTGGGGCTTTTTTATTCAATTATAATTTATTTGAAATACGAAAAGTCGTGATTTTCTTCAATGGCTAGCAATGCATGGTACATCAGGTCAATGCAGCTTTGAACATCGTCCTCATGCACTGTTTCGACAGTCGTGTGCATATACTTTAACGGAAGCGAAATCAATGCACTTGCTACGCCCACTGCGCTATAGGCAAATGAATCGGTATCGGTACCAGTGCTTCTTGAAACAGCAGCACGCTGAAAATCAATTTTATTTTCTTTGGCTGTATCCTTTAATAATTGGAGTAAATTATTTTGAACTGCTGGGCCGGTCGTAAGAACGGCTCCATCGCCGCACTTACAGCTGCCAGATAATTTCTTGTTATACAAGGGCGAATGGGTATCGTGAGTTACATCTGTAACCAAAGCCACATCTGGTTTTAGGCGCCGGCTAATCATTTCAGAACCTCGAAGCCCTATTTCCTCTTGTACGGCGTTTACCACATACAGAGTAAATGGGAGTTTCATTTTATTCTCCTTGAGTTTTCGAGCCACTTGGGCAATCATAAAACCACCCATGCGGTTGTCCAATGCTCTACCCACAATGTATTTTTTATTTAAACGATACATGGAATCTGTAAAAACAACTACTGAGCCTACATGAATTCCCATTTTTTCTACTTCTTCATCAGAACTTGCTCCCACATCAATAAAAATAGAGTCCTGTTTCATGGCAGGTGTTTTCCCCTCTCTTACATGTATTGCAGGCCATCCAAATACTCCGTCAACGGGTCCTTTCTCGCCAAATAGTTTTACTCTCATGCTTGGTGCAATTGAAAAATCACTTCCACCATTTCTTCGAACGTAAATGTAGCCATCCTTACTCACATAATTGACAAACCAAGAGATTTCGTCAGCATGAGCTTCAATAACAACTTTGTATTTTTTTCCAGGGTTTATAACTCCCACAGCCGTTCCATAGGTGTCTGTAATTACTTCATCCATATACGGTTTCATATAGTCCAACCAAACTTGTTGGCCCGGGTTTTCAAATCCTACAGGTGAAAATGTATTTAAGTACTTTTCTAAGAACTTTTTAGCTGTTTTTTCCATGGCTGCAAAGATACAAATATGCCGGAATGGTTGAGACGATTGTTCCATAAAAATTACTTCTTTTAGGTTGGCACTGAAATATCTAATAGACTTAAATCTACCATGGCAAAAAAACACTTGTCCATGTCACGCATTTTTATCAACTTTGAGGCATGTCCAGCATGGATATTCTAAACCACCAACAAATTGAAATTAAAACACAGCGTATGGCCTGTGAAATTGCCGAGTGTTACAGCCATGAAAAAGGCCTGACATTGTGCGGTTTAAATGAACGCGGGTATTATCTCGCAGAACGATTGGCCAAAGAGATTGGCAAGTTTACACCCCATCTTAAAATGAGTCTCATTCAAGTTAAGACCACGGATGGCGTGTCATTTGAGCCGACCTCCTCCTTTGCTAAAGAACATATATTATTGGTTGATGATGTCATTAATAGCGGCAGAACCTTAATGGATGTGATGGATGATGTGTATAAGGATAAGCCCGCATCTATTCGAACTGCTTTTTTGGCCAAAAGAGAGCATCGCTCATTTCCTGTAAAGGCCGATTTTGTAGGAATTAGTTTAGCTACTACGCTAAAGGAACATGTCTTTTTTGATAATTCAAATTCTAAAAAACTAAAGGTATATTTAAAATAAGTTTGCAAGTGCACCTTATATCTGTCTATTTTAGCCCTTTAATTGGTTACACAAACTATGAGTAATAATAAACACCCCAAAGCTTTGCCTTATTTGTTCCTTACTGAAATGTGGGAGCGTTTTGGATACTACTTAATGCTGGGAATCTTTTCCTTGTATATGTTAGATAGTGTTCAAACTGGAGGAATGGGTTTTGATGCCAGTAAAAAAAGTGATATTTATGGAACATATTTAGGTCTAGTCTACCTCACTCCTTTTATAGGGGGATTATTGGCCGATCGGCTATTGGGCTATCGAAAATCCATCATTATTGGCGGTTTGTTCATGTCTGCCGGTTACTTTGGACTAACCTTACATACCGAGTTTTCATTTTACATAAGTCTAGGGCTCATTATTCTTGGCAATGGATTCTTCAAGCCAAACATTAGTACGCTCTTAGGAAACTTATATAATAAGGAAGAGTATAAATTAAACAAAGATGCTGGTTTCAACATCTTTTACATGGGAATAAACATTGGGGCATTTATCTGCAATTTTGTGGCAGCTTACCTCAGAAATAAATACGATTGGAGTTGGGCTTTTGCCGCCGCAGGTGCAGGAATGCTCATTGGTATTATTATTTTTCTTTTAGGTCAAAAGCATACGAAAGAAGCAGATGTCATTAAACCTCTGGAGAAAGGGGACATGAGTACTGGTCAGATTTTAGGATTTACCCTATTACCCATGATTGTATTTGGTTTCTTGGGATATCTAATCCCAGGAAATGTGCTTGGAACCGATAGCAATGATGCCTTTATTTTTGGGTGTATTCCAGTGGTTGCATTCTTTATTTACATGTATGTAAAGGCCAATGCTAATGATAAAAGACCCATCGGAGCTTTACTTGCAGTATATGGATGTTTGGTTATTTTTTGGGCCGTATTTCATCAGAATGGAGATGCATTAACGGTATGGGCTAAGGATTATACAGATCGTGAGGTCTCGCAAACGGTAGAGAAACCCTTGGAAAGCATTTATCTAACGGAAACCGTTACAAATGATGCGTATGTAAATTATACCGATAAGGAGTTTCAGTCCTATTTAGAATCTCAAGAAGATATTGATGCTGCTTTAAAGGCCGAAGGAAATGAAATTGAGAGAAAAGAATTAGCCAAAAAACTAAAGGAACAGAGTGCATCTCATGGTTACTTTAAGAACCTCTCTAAAGAGAAAACACCTGCCAAAGGAGGGAGTTTAAAACTGTATTCAACAGAGCTATATCAGTCCATTAATCCATTCTGGGTGGTTTTGTTAACGCCTATTGTCGTCGGGTTTTGGGGTTTTCTCAGGAGAAGAAAAAAAGAGCCAACAACCGCTGGTAAAATTACCCTCGGTTTATTTATTACTGCTTTGTCTGCCTTGGTTATGGTAGGAGCAGTAAAGTCTGCTGATATAGAAACGGCTAAGGTAAGTTCATGGTGGCTTATTGCCAGTTATGGTGTTATAACTTTTGGAGAGCTTTGCCTTTCTCCCATGGGTCTTTCTTTGGTGAGCAAGCTAAGTCCACCAAGAATTACAGCCTTAATGATGGGAGGATTCTTTCTGTCCACAGCTATTGGCAATAAATTATCAGGGATGCTGGGTGGATTATGGGAAGGGTTTGATGATAAATCGAACTACTTTTTCATGAACTGTTTGCTCGCATTGGCAGCAACAGCAATGATGGTTTTACTCTTAAAATGGCTAAATCAAGTGATGAAAGAGAAAAACATTAGATAAGATTATTAAAATTACACAAAGAAATAAAAATAGAATATGAATCCAGATTATCAATTAATGCTACTAGCCTGGCTCGGGGTTTTCCTTTGGGTTGGCTTTGTAATATTTTCCAACAGGAAAATACATCCCGCCGCACTCTTTACCCTCTTTATGGTAGAGTTATGGGAACGCTTCAGTTATTACGGAATGCGGGCGCTCCTCATTCTTTATATGACTGCCAATCTTATTGATGGGGGATTCGATTTTTCTGATGCCAAAGCTTATGGCGTGTATGGGGCATATGGAGCTCTGGTCTATTTAACCCCGCTAATAGGTGGGTATTTTGCCGATAAATTAATGGGTTTCCGAAAAGCGATTACGCTTGGAGCTATCTTAATGGCAATGGGTCAGTTTACTTTATTTTTAAATAATCAAACCACCTTCTTTATAGGTTTGGCCTTCTTGGTAGTGGGTAATGGTTTCTTTAAGCCAAATATCTCTAGTATGGTTGGTCGTTTTTACGAAGACGGAGATAAGCGCAGAGATGGAGCTTTCACTCTTTTCTATATGGGAATTAATATGGGAGCCTTTTTGGCTCCGCTTACCTGTGGTGCCATTGGTGAAAATGAAGGCTGGCAATATGGCTTTTTAGTAGCCGGTGTTGGAATGCTTCTTGGTTATTTGGTGTTCCTATGGGGACAGAAAAAAGGATACTTTGAAGAAGTGGGAAAGAAGCCCGATGTAGTATTGGATAAGCCTCTATTAGGCGGAATTTCAAACAAGCTATTGCCTTATTTGGTGACTGTAGTTCTTGTAGGCATGGCGTGGCTGCTTATTATTAATAATGATATTGTAGATATTGTATTGGGTGTATTAGCTGTTGGAATCATAGGTTATCTCCTGTTTCAAGCAAGCAAAATGGAAGTAACAGCCAAGCAGAGAATATGGGTAATTCTAATCCTCTTGTTATTTACTACGATCTTTTGGACATTCTTTGAACTTGCCGGTTCTGCATTGAACCTGTTTACTGCAAGAAATATTAACAAAAGTGTCCTAGGTTTTGAAATTAAAACGACCTTTTTTCAATCGATTAATCCGTTGTTTATTATGGCTTTAGCTCCTATATTCTCATGGATATGGATAAAGCTATCCAATTCAGGAAGAGAACCTTCTGCACCGTATAAGTTTGGTGTGGGTCTTATCCTTTTAGGTCTTGGTTTTTTAGTTCTTAAATTTGGACAAGGTTCAGCTGTTGCAGGAATGATACCAGCCTTCTTCTTAATATTATTGTATCTTTTACATACTATTGGAGAATTGGTTCTTTCACCTGTTGGTCTTTCGCTGGTAACAAAACTATCTCCAAAAAATATGGTGGCCTTTATGTTTGGAATCTGGTTCCTATCTTCCTCCATTGCACACCAAGGAGGAAAACATATCGCAAAACTTACTACGGTAAGTGAAAAAACAATTGTAGAAGGAGAGAATTTCCAGACCTGCGGATCAAATCCGGCTATGTTGAGTCTGCTTTCTTCGCCTAAATATGCTTCCCAGCTAGAGGATGTGAGTATCTCTAAGGTACTTGTATCAGATGATTTTATTTCAGATTTAAATGATTCCGACTCAAGCAAGCAGTACAGTAAATCGACTGTTGTTGTGAATGAAATTCTTGAGGAGTCTAAAAAATTCTCAGGAGCGAAGCAGGATAAAGTAAAAAGTTCTGCAACCGTCAGTTTCCTTTCAGAGGGAGCATCGGTTGATCAAACGGTTGATAAGCGTTCTGATCTTACCAGCCTGATGGCTAATACTCCTAATGAAACAATAGGTGAATGTATTAAAAACGAATCCTTAAATAAGGGATTAAGTGTCTTTGGTATTCTTGGTTATTTTGCCATAGGATGTGGTTTCTTGTTGTTCATTCTTGGTAAAGTTATTACCAGATGGATGCATGGAGTGCGATAAGCCATTTACATACTGATAATCAAAAGGCACAATTCTGTAAATTGTGCCTTTTTTTTAGACTAATTTTTTACCTTTGACGTTAACTTAGTACACCATGTATAAACATAAATACCTTTTCTTTTTTCCTTTTATTTGGGCTAGTCTTTTTGCTCAGGCAAAAACAGTAAAACACATGAGCACTATGGCTGATGACTATGTCGAGTACGATGATACAGGCTTTAACTTAGATGCTGTAATCAGAAATGAAGAAGGCAATAGAGTCCGAAAATATCCTGCACGTTTGTGGCAAATAACAGGAAATGGTTTGAAGAAGCCGAGCTATTTGTACGGCACCATGCATGTAAGTAAAAAGTTGGCCTTTAATTTAGGAGATACTTTTTACAAAGCCCTAGCTGAAGTGGAAGTAGTTGCTCTTGAATTAGCCATTGATAGCTGGTTCTCGAATATTGGGAAGAATGCTAGACTATCTCTAAAGAGCAACCAAGATAGATATAATGCCGATAATTACAGACAGGAATACAAGGATGCACTCCGGTTTCCCAAGTTCGATTTAGAAACTATTATTGGTAAAATTTCAAGCAGTGATTATATGAGTAACTTTCTGCTTTACCGACAAGGCTATGGTTCTGCAGATTATAGTGAAAAAACATACGTAGACTTATACATTCATCAGGTAGGGAAAAAAATGGGTAAGTTTTGTACCGGCCTCGAAGATTTTGAAGAATCAGATCGAATGGTCAAACGTTCCAGTTGGAAAAATAGAACGGTTTCGAAGAAAAGAAGGTATTGGGGGAGTTCCTATGGTTATGGAGAGAATCCTATTGAAAAGGCCTATCGTGAGGGAGATTTAGATCTAATAGACTCCTTAGACCGTCAATCCGAAAGGAATCCTCTGTATCATAAGTGGATGCTTGATGTGAGAAATAGAGTGATGGCAAACTCTATCCATAAAATCGCTCCAGAAAAATCAATTTTTGCCGCAGTTGGTTGCGCTCATCTTCCTGGAGATAGTGGGGTTATAGATATGTTAAGAGGGATGGGCTATAAGGTAGAACCCATTCGAGATAAGGTTGGAGATTACGCATTTACGCAAAAATTAAAGCTAGATGCAGCTTATACTCCTGTGAGCCTTAAAACATTTTCGAGCTACTCAGGCGAGTTATATATTGACTTGCCCGGAAAACCTATCCTAAGGGGCTCAGAAAGCCAAGAAGAACTCTTCTACGCAGATGTTAGCAATGGTTCGTACTATGTCATCAAAAAAATACCCTATTATGGCTTGGTAAATAATATCAGCTCAAATGAAGTTATCCGACAAATTGATAGTGCGCTTTATGAGAATGTTCCTGGAGATATTACAGCGAAAGAGAAGCTCAATATATATGGATACCCATCCATATTAGTGAGCAATAAGACAAAATCGGGAGAATCTCAGCGGCATGTTTTTATTGCTATGGATAATTTTGTTTGGTATGTTAAAGTCAATGCTTCGGGAGAATATGCCTTTGGCAAAGACGTGAGTAAAATCATAAAAAGCATAAGATTAAGGGAGCCAAGTGAAGAGTGGAATGTATATGAGCCAGAGGCCGGAGGCTATTCTATTTCCTGGCCGAGCAAAGTAAGTTCTCGAAAATATTCGTTTGATACCAGTACTAATCTTACCGGACATAAGAATCTGGAGTTCATGAAAACAGCAAATAATGAATTTTATTTTCTCTATAATATTAAGGCATTTTCAGGTGACGCAGGTGGTGTATCATTTCATTTTAAACATTTGGTTGAAAATTTAGCTTTTTATACAAAGAACTCCATAGTGGAATCGAGTTTTGTTAATGTGCAAGATAGAACCGGCTACGCTGCTACCTTAAAGTCAGAGGATAAATCGAGATATTTGCATCTCTTACTTGTTCCCAATGGAGGTACATATTATTATATTGGGGTTTATACGCCGAATAAAGATGTCCCAAATGACTTTTTAAACACTTTTAATTACACCAAATACAAATACAAATACCTTCCTCAATCCTATACGGATAAAGAAACAGGGATGAGTTATAAAACTACCAATGCAGACCTTTTGGAATACAGACAGAGATATATTGAAGAAGAGCGCGCCCTTATTAAGAAAGACATAATATACCCAGAAGAATATTCTGAAGCCTCTTACCTTTTTGAAGACACTTTAAAAGATGGCAGAAGGTTAATCGATTATATTTCTTTCCCCTCAGGAGAATTCGTTTCAGTAGATTTTTATACCGATAGTAAGTTGGCTCCTAGTTCCTACACAGCTCTTGTAAGAGCATTAAAAAATAGAGATGGGAGTTTATATGAAAACTATAAGACGTATATAGATTCGGTAAATAAAGCGGACGAAACTGAACGAAAAATGGAGGTTTTTGGTACGATTAGACCCAGCTATGAGAGTGCGGATATTAGCTATTACTCTTTGGATACCATGTATAAGCAAAGTGAGCTTTATGTTGTTGAAAAGAAGCGGCGCATGAAAGGTTCAAGCCTTGTTTACTATTCTAAAGGTATTATTGGATCCCACCAAATGCTTGAGTTAGCCCATAATTATGACGTTCGAAGAGGAATGAGTGAGGTCGTTCAAACAATTCTCGGCTCATTTACTTTTCCAAAGGATACGATACGCAGATTAGATAGCAATCAAGTAGCGGACTTATTATTCAATCTAATGAAATCAAAGGACTCTATTAGTCAATTTAGATTGTTCGATTATTCATCTCAAATTCCTAAAATAGATGCCAGAAGAAATGATGAACTTTTTGAGCAGATGAAATTGTTTTCCACTCGCAGCTCTAAGCATTCTCAAAGAGTTTATAGAACGATGGAGCAAAAGCTCATCGATGATGGTTATGAGGGATTGGTTAGTTATTACCTAGAAAAATATCTGCGGGCAGGAGATACCAGTGATTTGCAGGCAAGATACCTTTCTAAACTATCTGCTATAAATACTAAACAAGCCATTGATACGATGATTTACTGGTTGCTAGAAGAAACCCCATTGAAGCCAGAGGGATCCTATCTATCCTCTGTTTTTAGAGAAATCCTATATCCTGCGTATGACTCATTAGAACTCTGGAAATCGTATTATTCAAAACTATTGCCGCTGAGAAGGTATGATGAGTATAGCTCTACTATTTTAGGTATTGGATTGCAAATGATGGATAGTGCCATTGTCGATAAATCCGTTTTTGAGCCTTTATTGAGCGATTTAATATTGTCATTTAGAGATGATCTTAAACGTAAAATGTCGGCTAAATCAAAAAGGTATTATTACGATGAGGAAGGTCCGAAATATGAACCAAAAGATTATAAAGGTGCGGTGTATGGTAAATGGTCAAATAATCTTTTTAAAATACACTATTCCAACAAAGGGCTTACTAGGGAATCTGAAGAATATGAGGCTTACCAAGGGATTGAAACATTCGATATAGGAGGCTATTCAGTTTCGAGTTTGACAAAAGAAGCTAAATTGCTCATGAATTTTTATAAAGAGAACGCCTCGGTTCGCAAGAGAATTAATCGCACACTAAGTATTCAAAATCTTTCTGATAAGTTCGATTTTATTGAAGTATTGCTAGAAGGAGGAGCTGCTATCCCGGATTCTATGCACGATATATATCTAAGTAAAATGGATTATCGGTACGGTTATGCAGCCTTGCTTAAGAAAAATAAACTCGATCGTTTTATTCCTAAAAAAATGTACAAAGAAGAAAATTTTGTGAGAGATTTTTCCAATTATACCCGTTGGAATACAAGTGATAGCGTAGTTTTTATTTCAAAGCGTAAATCTAGTATCCAAGACGAAAAAGGAAATATGTATTTCTTTAAGCATCGATCAAAAAAGAAAAATTATCAAGGGAAAGACCCTGATTGGATGTATGCTTATGTTTGGATGGGTTCAAAGGATACCATTCGCAAGTTAACACCCCCGCGATATTTTTCATTTGGAAATGATATTCCTAAAAAAATCACCTTCAACGAGCTAATGGAAAGCGAAGTAAATAAGCTGAAATATTGGGAGCACCCTCATTGGAAACCCCTAATTCCAGAAGATGAAGAAGAGAATTCATATGATTCTTACAACCAGTAAAAAATTAAATTGCTCAAAGGTTAATATGATATATTTTGAATATTAAAACGTATTTTTGCATTCTTTTTATAAGATGAATTTGATTAATAAACTAGAAACTGGCGAAGCTAGCATATGTGTGGTTGGTCTAGGCTATGTAGGCTTACCTCTTGCTTTAGAATTTGCAAAAAAGTTTAACGTAGTGGGTTACGACTTTAAAGCAGATAGAGTGGAGATGATGAAAAGGAATCAAGACCCTAGTCAAGAGTTAGATTCATCGGAATTTGAAAACAGAAAAATAACCTTTACAGCTGATATAAATGATGCGAAAGACTGCACTATTTACATTGTAGCGGTTCCTACGCCAATTAATTCTGCCAATGAGCCCAACTTACTTCCTCTTTTAGCTTCAAGTGAGGCCGTTGGGAAAATACTAAAGAAAGGCGATTACGTTATTTATGAAAGCACAACTTACCCGGGATGTACCGAGGATGATTGTGTGCCTGTTCTTGCAGAACATAGTGCATTAGAAGCATATACAGATTTTAAAATAGGGTATAGCCCCGAAAGAATTAATCCAGGTGATAAAGAAAGACCATTGACAAAAATTTTAAAGATTGTTAGTGGAAATGATGAAGAAGCAACAGAGAATGTGGCTGCATTGTATGAATCAATAATTACCGCAGGAGTGTTCAAGGCAACAAACATTAAAGTGGCTGAAGCTGCAAAGATTATTGAGAATACTCAAAGAGATGTGAATATTTCCCTTATGAATGAGCTCTCCGTTATTTTTAACAAAGTGGGCATCAATACCTATGATGTAATAGAGGCTGCGGGTACCAAATGGAATTTCCATAAATATACTCCAGGGCTTGTAGGAGGCCATTGCATTGGAGTTGATCCATATTATCTTGTTCATAAAGCTGAAAAATTGGGACTTCACCCAAGAGTTATTGCTGCGGGCAGGTTTACCAATGATAATATGGCTAAACATATTGCGGCTATCGCTGTAAAGAAATTAAATGCCAAAGGGAAAGTGGCACAAGACTCCCGAATCTTGATCATGGGAGCGACCTTTAAAGAAAACGTAGCCGATATTCGAAACTCCAAAATTGTGGATGTGGTGAATGAGTTAAAATCATACTCGGTGAATGTTTCCGTAGTGGATGCACATGCATCCTCTAAAGAATTAGAAAACGAATATGGTTTTGGGCTAGAATCCGAAATTGGAAATCAATACGATGGAATTATTTTAGCCGTTTCACATCAAGAATACCTAGACTTAGGACCTGAATATTTCAAAACAATAGTCTCTGATGAAGGCTATTTAATGGATATAAAAGGAGTTTTTAGGAACGATCAAGAGGCGTTAGGTTTAGAGTATTGGAGTTTGTAAATAAGAGCTGAAGTATTCTTATATTCGTAAGGTGAAAGCATCTGTTTTTCTTCTTCGAATTATTTTATTCGTTTTTATCCCTGTAATTATTGGATTAACCCTCTACGATTGGTTCAGTCCCTTTGCACCTTTAGGTATCAAAATATTTGACTTTGCGGCGTATGTTAAACCCTCTTGGAATGGGCTTATCTATAATGTGCCAGATGGGTTATGGTCCTTTAGTTTAATGAGTATGATGCTTATTATTTGGAGGGGTGAGAATTCAAAAGTCGCTTATTTTTGGATAGTTTTGACCATTATATTTGGGATGGGTTGCGAATTTCTTCAGAGTACAGATCTATTGAAAGGAACCTTTGATTGGTGGGATATTGTTGCCATTGCAGTTGGTATGCTGCTTAGTTTAATAATTTTATTTAAAAGAGGATAATGAAGAGAAGTTTTTTGTCTATTGCCATCTTAATTGCAGCCTGGTGGGGAGTGGTGGCCACTTCGCAGGACAGAGAAGATTTTGGCTCGCTAGACGATCAAATTGCCTCAGAAGATGGAAAACGATGGAGGGTGTCAAAGGTGTTCATTGAGAATGATCCAACAAAGCCCGATACTTGTATAGCCAACCTAGAGCTCATTTTTTTTAGGGATAGAATCAATAGTGAAAATATTGTTCAAACAGATAGCTCAAGAAAAAGGTGTGATCCCAATGTAAAAAATCGTTCCTTGCAATGGGAGCCTATGGCGTATCATTCCATTCGTATTAAGGAGGATTCGACTTACAGGAATATACATCTGTATGCCAATTTTAAGGATCGTTTAATTCTTTTTGATACCAGCGCTTTAGGTGTAGTCAAATACATGTATTTAAAGGCGCTATAAGTTTTCACTTATGCCGTCTAAAACCCCCGCTCATATTAAGCTCGGTAAAAAAGGAGAGAAGATTGCGATTGATTTTTTAAAGGCAAAAGGTTTTCTCATTCTAGCATCTAATTTTAGATTTAAAAAGGCTGAAATTGATATTATTGCAAAAAAAGGTCAATGCCTATTTTTTGTTGAAGTCAAAACTAGAAATGGGAGAGGCCTGGTACATGCTGAGAACTCTATTAACAAGACCAAACAAAATCTTTATTTCATGGCGGCCCAAGAGTATTGTCAAAAAGAGTCGATAGAATGCTCGATTCAGTTTGATGTAATTGTCATTGAACTTTTTGCCTATGGGAAAGAGTTATACTATTTCCCCGATTCATTTTATCCTAATCCCGAGATTACTTTGATTACGTAAATAGCAATAAAAAGCCGATCATCTATTCGACCATCGGCTTCGTATACTTCCTTTTTCAAAACGCTACTTTTTCTTAATCATCGAGCTGAAATTATTTTTGAGTCCGCTGTACTTCGTTAGATCTACTTTTATTGACCCCACTTTAAGAGCAGATTTAATTCGAATAGGAATCTTATTTGCATCGTCTGATATCCAAATAGTCATGTCATCATCCCCTTTAAATACTCTATCTACTACAAGCTTGGGCTGTAGTTTAATACATCTTACTTTTCCCACATCTGAACGTATGGTTTCTTTACCCGTTACCTTAAAACTCAATTTATAGATTGTGTTGTCAAGGTATATGTTTATAGGGTAGGAATCTCCTTTTTTTGCATGCTGTAAATCTAAATTTCTGGCATAGTATAGAGCGGAAGCAATATCTTGAGTATAACTGGGAATACTTAGTATACCCTCTGTATTTTTCAATTTTTTATTTCCATGCATAAATATAGCATAGTCTTTATCCGTGTAATCATCTTCCCGCACAGATTTGGCATAGCGCAAGGGCGCAAGGGAATTCGCATCTACCCAGCTTTCAAACTTATCTCTCACTTTAAACGCCCAATCAAAACTTTTAAATGTTCTACCATCTACGGTCGTTTTATAAACTTTTCGTTTATTAACCGTGGATTTACTTCCATCAACATTCATGGTAACTTTAGCGGCATTAATAAAGCCATAATGCACCCTAAACGTAAGTTTCTCTCCTTCCTTAAAGGCTGTATTCTTAACGGTTCTAAACTTAAAGCCCTCCACCTGATTTTCCAGCGAAAAAGACCGAAATGCAGAAGTAGTAAAAACACATAGAACTAAAGGAAAAATTAGTTTTAAAGACTTTATCATAATGCAATCGTTTTAATGTGATAAATATAAGTCAAATGCTGTGCCAAAGTGTTGATTATATTGAACACTTTTTTATAGACGATATTTTTAAAGGCCGATTCTTCCAGCCTCAGAGATGAGTCGATCCCTAGAAATAGGTACCACACCTTTTTCTTCACAGACCAAACCTCCACCTAAATTACTTAATTCAGAGAGTTGTTTCAAAGTACACCCCGTAGCCAAGCAACATGCGGCAATGCTAATGACAGTATCTCCCGCGCCACTTACATCAGATATGTTTCTAATATGTGCTTTTGTATGGTATTGTTGATCTGCCGTTGAAACGAGCACACCTCTCTCACTCATGGTAACCATGCTCACTTTATTCTTTAGATGCTCGTGCATGAGCGCAATGGCCTCAGTTACTCCTTCAGTAGTTGTAAGATCTGTATCAATATTAAGTCCCTCCTTAATCTCTTTTAAGTTTGGCTTAAATAAATCTACATTTTTATAAGCTAAAAAATTCGCTTTCTTCGGGTCAACAACAATTGGAATATTTGCTTTTCGCGCAATTTCTATAAGTGTTTCAATATTTCCTTTGTGCAAAACGCCCTTATTGTAATCTTGCATAATTACAACATCTGCATCTTCAAGCTCTCTTTCAAAGTGCTGCTGCAATAAAAATGAGTCAAGCGTGGTCATATCTTCTAGCACCTCATGATCTATTCTAACCAGTTGATGTCCATTCCCGATAACCCTTGTTTTTGTAGTTGTGCTTCTATCCTTACTTCTGTGGATGGCTAAATCAGAAAGATTTTGCTTTTTAAGTAAAGCAATGAGATTGTCCCCTTCTTTACCAACACCTATAGAAGAGCAGAGTACAGTATTTACTCCTAAGGCCTTCAGGTTTAGAGCAACATTTCCAGCTCCACCCAACCTGCTCTCAAAATCACTCTCGTTTACAATAGGTACAGGCGCTTCAGGAGAAAGTCGATCCACTTTTCCAGTAATGTAATTATCGACCATTACATCCCCAACAACAATAACCTTGAGCTTTTCAATTTTTTGAAATAATTCTTGAATAAATTTAGACGCCATTTCTTGCTGCAAATATACTTAATTAGTCAATGAGTTTATCTAAAGCAATTTTAAGTCTTCGACAAGCTTCAATTAAATTTTCTTCACTCGTGGCATAGCTCAGTCTTATTGATTTAGGCGATCCAAAAGGATCCCCTCCAACTGTGGCTACTTCAGCCTCTTTAAGAAGGTACATGCAGAGATCTCCCGCATTGTGAATGACCGTTCCATTATATTTTTTTCCAAAAAAGTAATCCACCTGTGGAAAAAAGTAAAAGGCACCTTCCGGATTATTTAGTTTTAATCCTTCAATCATTCCAAGCTTTTCCTGTACGAGTTGTTTTCTCTTTTCGAAAATCCCTTTCATCTCCGCAATTTCATCCTGAGAATTCAGTAAAGCCTCTACACCAGCCATTTGAGCAACACTATTAGCAGCTGAAGTAAATAATCCTTGTATTTTCTCACAGGCCTTTACCCACCATTCAGGACCGGCTAAATATCCAATACGCCAACCAGTCATCGCATAGCCTTTCGCCAAGCCGTTTACAGTGGCCGTGCGTTCTTTCATTCCTGGTATACCTGCAAAGCTGCAATGGTTTCCAGAATAGTTAATATGCTCGTAAATTTCATCTGAGATGATTAAAATTTGTGGGTATTTCTCGAGTAAATCAGCGATTTGCTTGAGTTCTTCTTCTTTCCAAACCGAACCAGAAGGGTTCGTTGGGTTCGAAAAAATAATTAATTTTGTTTTGGGCGTAATGGCTTTCTCAAAATCTGCAACGCTTGGCTTGTAATTGTTTTCAATAGTGGTTTTAATAGGAACCACCGTTGCACCTACATATTCAACCATGGTAGGGTAACTTACCCAATATGGCGCAGGTAAAATAACTTCATCCCCTTTATTTACAACTGCCATAACAGCATTAATCAAGGAATGTTTAGCCCCAGTACTTACAATGATTTCATTTAAGTTATAATTCAGATTATTCTCGTTTTTGAGTTTTTCGCAAATAGCCTTTCTGAATTCAGGTAAGCCTAAAACAGGAGGGTAGTGTGTATATCCTTCCAATGATGCTTTATGCGCGGCGTCACAAATGTTCTTGGGAGTGTCAAAGTCAGGTTCTCCAATACTTAGGCTGATAATATCTTTGCCCTCACTCTTGAGCTGTCTTGCTATCTTAGCCATACCTAAGGTGGCGCTTTCTGTAATATTACTTACAGTTTTACTTAATTCGAATGCGTTTGCCATTTACAAAAGCAAAAGTAAAACAAAGCAATGGTCATGGAAAAATATTATTCCAATAATTCCGTTAAAATTCGAACAGTATAAAGGTTATTTTTGCAGTGTGAAAATCTTGTTTGTCGCCAACCGTGTTCCATACCCCCCTTATCGGGGCGACAAGCTTAAAATTTTTAATCTTGCCAAACAGCTCAGTGAGGCCCATGAGTTGCATCTTATCACTATTGCAGAAGATACCTTAGATTTATCCTACAGAGATAATTTAACGCCGTATTTTAAAACCATTGAAATGGTTTATTTATCCAAATGGAAGCGTCAACTTAATGTTTTGAGGTCACTGTTTAATAGGAAGCCTTTGCAGGTGAATTATTTTAGCTCTTCAAAATTTCAAGATTTAGTTGGGTCCATCGATTTCAATGATTTTGATGCCATACACGTGCAACATCTCCGAATGAGTCAATTCTTCGATGGACAAGTGCCTCCTCAAGCTATTTTAGACCTGCCGGATGCCTTTAGTCTCTATTGGAAACGTCGAAAAGAAAGAGCGAAAAATCCATTCGTCAAATGGTTTAACACCTTAGAATACAACCGTTTATTAAATTTTGAGCAGAAAATACTCCCTCAATTTGGTTTGAACTTGGTTTGCAATCAAGAAGACAAAGAATATTTAAGCAATCTACAGAAGGAGAAAGAATCAAATCATCGGGTGCGTATAGAACTTCTTCCAAATGGCGTAGATACCAATACTTTTTCTCGCAATCACTCCAATATGCAGCCTTTACGAGTTTTGTTTACAGGCAATATGAACTATGCTCCTAATGTGGATGGAGTGCACTATTTCACACGTGAAATATGGCCTTTAGTTTTAGAGGAGGTGCCTAATGCAACATTTATAATTGCGGGCCAAAAGCCTGTAGATTCTGTAAAGTCATTGGCATCCAATACCATTGAGGTAACAGGATTTATCGAAGATTTAGCCCATGAATACACAAAGGCACACGTTCTTGTAGCTCCACTTAGGTTTGGCGCAGGAACACAAAATAAAGTATTAGAAGCAATGGCAACCGCTATTCCCGTTGTTTGTACAGATATAGGTTTTCAAGGCTTAAACGCAGATCAAGGACAAGGGATCTGGAGCTTTACCGAGCCAAGTGATTTTGCTTTGCAACTTATAGGTTTATTAAAAGATACATCATTGGCAAAGTCAAAAGGATTGGAAGGCGAGAAAATTATAAAAGAACATTTCTCCTGGACTAGCATTAGCGGCAAGTTGAGTACGTATTTTAAAGAAATGAATAAAAAAAAGAGTACAGAATCATAGGATAAATGGCACAAAAGCAGGAAAATATTTCAATAAAAAATGCGCATCAGCATAATCTAAAAAATATAAACGTAGATATAGAACATGGCTCTTTTACCGTTGTAACAGGCGTAAGTGGCAGTGGAAAGAGTAGTCTTGTATTTGATACTTTATTTGCCGAAGGAAGGCGGAGGTATGTAGAAAGTCAAAGCAGTTATGCCAGGCAATTCATGGGCCGCATGAAAAAACCGGCAGTGGATAAGATAGATGGACTTTGCCCAGCAGTAGCCATAGAGCAAAAGGTAAATACAAAAAACAGTAGGAGTACGGTAGCAACTAGCACAGAAATCTATGATTATCTAAAGTTGCTTTTTAGCCGCATAGGCCGCACGTTTTCACCAAAAAGTGGCAATGAGGTTAAATGCCACAACACCAATGATGTCATTGACTTTTGCATGGAACGTGAAGAGGAAGAGGATATTTATATACTTGCCCCTTTAAAGGAAGACCATGAAATGGAAGATCTTCAGATATTAATGCAAAAGGGTTTTACCAGGTTGTGGTCCAAAGAGGGCCTTCGAAAGATAGAGGATACTAAAAAATCTGAATTGCCTTTAAAAGCTACATATCTTTTAGTAGATCGAATCATTAGGGAAAAAGAAGATGTAGACCAAGTGAATCGATTTGCAGAGTCCGCCGATTTATCCTTTTGGGAAGGAGATGGGGAATGTTTAATTCTAGCAAATGGTACTTTAAAAGAGTTTAATAATAGATTTGAGCTAGATGGAATGACCTTTGAACAGCCCACAAAGGACTTTTTGAGTTTCAACAATCCCTATGGTGCCTGTAAAACCTGCGATGGTTTTGGAACTGTTTTAGGTTTAGATGCAGATTTAATTATCCCAGATAAAAGTGTATCGGTTTATGAAGGAGCAGTTGCAGCTTGGAATGGAGAGTCTATGCGACAATGGAAAAAAGACTTTGTTTTAAAAGCAAAAGATTTCCCTATTCACAAACCTTACGAGGATTTAAAACAAGAAGAACAAGACCTGCTTTGGAATGGAACCAATTCAATTCATGGGATTTATAGATTTTTTAAATTTGTTGAACAAAACAGCTATAAAATTCAATACAGAGTTATGGCTGCCAGGTATAGAGGTAAAACAAAATGTACAGATTGCAAGGGGACCAGGCTCAGAAAAGATGCCGCCTACGTTAAACTTGTTTCAGAAAACAAGAAGCAAGAGAAACACATAGGTCTTCAAGACTTGCTAATAATGTCTGTAAAAGATGCAGAGACCTATTTTGCTCAATTAAAACTGAATAAACTTTCCCATCAAATTGCCAAAAGAACCGTGCAAGAAATTCATCAGCGACTGCTGTTCTTGTGCAATGTTGGTTTGGGTTATTTATCTTTAAGCAGGTTGAGTAGTTCTCTGAGCGGAGGAGAAAGCCAGCGAATAAATTTGGCAACATCCTTAGGGAGCAGTTTAACAGGGAGCTTGTATGTTTTGGATGAGCCAAGCATTGGCTTGCATAGCAGAGACACAGAGAAGCTTATCCGGGTTTTAAAGGAGTTGCAGGACTTAGATAATACAGTTGTGGTAGTAGAGCATGACGAAGATGTGATGAGAGCTTCGGATGACCTCATTGATATTGGTAAATATGCAGGTGTATTGGGAGGCAATGTTACTTTCCAAGGGAAGTTTAAAAACATATCCAAGTCGAAGGATAGTTTAACAGCCGCTTACCTCAATCATGAAATGGAAATAGCTGTTCCAGAAAGCAAAAGAAAATGGGTTCATTATTTAGAAATACAAAATGCAAAAGCGCATAATTTAAAGAACATTTCAGTGAAATTTCCATTGGATGCTTTCACCGTAGTATCCGGCGTAAGTGGAAGCGGAAAAACGACACTAGTAAAAAATATTTTATACCCTGCAATGTCTAAGCATACTGGTGTGTATGTGACGACTAAGACGTTAAATCACAAATCCTTATCCGGTGATAAACATTTAGTTAAGGCTGTAGAGATGGTTGATCAAAATCCCATTGGTAAAAGCAGTAGATCAAACCCAGTGACCTATGTAAAAGCCTATGATGACATCCGAGATCTTTTCTCGAAACAGCAAGTATCTGTCTTAAATGGGTTCAAACCTTCGCATTTTAGTTTTAATATAGATGGAGGCCGTTGTGACCATTGTCAAGGAGAGGGAGAGACTGTTATTGAGATGCAATTTATGGCTGACATCAAATTGCCCTGCGAGGTTTGCAATGGTGCCAGGTTTAAAAAGGAAATTCTTGAGGTTAAATATAAAGGAAAGAATATCAGTCAGATTTTAAAGCTGACCGTAGATGAAGCATTAGCACATTTTGAAGCTGAAACAAATCTTTGTAGCAAATTGCAGCCTTTGCAAGATGTGGGCTTGGGCTACATATCTCTGGGTCAAAGCTCCAATACGCTTAGTGGTGGAGAGGCTCAGCGAGTAAAATTAGCTTATTTTTTAAGTAAAGCAAGCCCGCATAAGAATGGACAGACCTTATTTATTTTTGACGAACCCACCACAGGTTTGCATTTTCATGATATTAAAAAGTTATTAAAATCTTTTCAAGCCTTAATTGAAAGAGGGCACACTATTATTTGTGTTGAACACAACATGGATGTAATTAAATCAGCTGATTGGGTTATTGACATGGGTCCAGAAGCAGGAGAACTTGGAGGAACGGTTGTGTTTGAAGGGACTCCAGAAGATTTGGCTAAATCAGGAAAGGGATATACTTCGGCCTATTTAAAGGAGAAAATGAAGGGTGCTCCATTGAAAAGGCAATCGATATAAATTTCTATTGAAGGTTTTTTTATTTGAGAGAGGCCTAAGTCTTGAAGTGAAAAAATACATGAGCGAAGTCATTGTCCAAGATATTCTTGACTACCTTCGCAGTAATGGTAAAGATAGGCGTCATAGGTCTGGGATATTGGGGACCTAACTTGGTTAGAAACTTTAATGCAGCCGTTGGAGCTGAGGTTGTCATGGTTGGCGATTTTGAGCAAGAGAGGCTCGATAAAATCTGCAATCAATATCCAAAAGTACGTGGTGTAAAGGATGGTACAGAAATCATTAACAGTACGGAAATAGATGCAGTTGTATTAGCTACGCCTATTAAAACGCACTATTCATTGGCTAAACAAGCTCTCAATGCGGGAAAACATGTTCTTGTGGAAAAGCCCTTAACAACCAGTGCCGAAGAAGGAAAAGAACTCATTGCTCTAGCAGAAAGTAAGGGTAAAATTATAATGGTTGATCATACATTTCTTTACACTGGAGCTGTTCAAAAAATTAAGGAGTTAGTGGAGAATGGCGAGATTGGAGATTTACAATATTTTGATAGCACCCGCATCAATTTAGGTCTTTTTAATCCTAATTGGTCGGTGGCTTGGGATCTGGCAGTGCATGACTTATCTATTTTTGATTATATCAGCGGGGGTAAGCAAGCAGTATCAGTGAGTGCTACTGGTATTTCACACACAAATCTTAGCATTGAGGATATTTCTTACATCACACTGCATTTTTCGGATAAAACCATTGTTCACATTACTAGTTCATGGATAAGCCCTGTGAAAATAAGAAGTACATTAATAGGGGGAACAAAGAAGATGGTCATCTACGATGATGTGGAGCCAACCGAAAAGATTAAAATCTACGACTCTGGATTTTCTGTTCAAGATCCAGAAGAAATGCATAAGTTTTTAGTCGATTATCGTTTTGGTGATATTCATATACCAAAAATTGCGCAAACTGAAGCTTTAATGGGTGTTGCCAATGATTTTATAAGTGCTATTAAAAATGGAACAATACCTATTTCTAGCGCACAAACTGGCCTTAGGGTAGTAGCTATTTTAGAGGCTGCAGAAAAATCTATGAAGCAAAAGGGAGCTGTAATAAGCCTTGACTAAATAAGTGGTGCCAACTGCCTACTAAAATTTAAGACTTAGATCTCGTTTGGTCAAGTGAATAAAAAATATTTTTGGGCAAATTGAGGACTGGAATGATTTTTGAAATCAATCTACAACTATGAAAATAAGAACAAAAAGAAAGTGGCTTAAAAATGGATTTTTTTTGATTTCGGCAATAGCATTAGGCCTGTTTACCATGAGCTTTTCCTTTGGAACCTCCCAAGGTACATTGACATTTCAACCAAATCCTCAAAACTCCATTGTTCAATTCAAAATCAGGAACCTTGGAAAAGCAGTGTTTGGAACTTTTGGAAAGTTACAAGGAGACGTAAGTTTTGACCCAAGCAATATAAAAAAAGCGAAAATTGATGCTACCGTTGACATTAGCTCTATTAATACAGGAATTAAGCTAAGAAATAAACACCTTCAATCCAAAGAATATTTTCATGCTGAAGAGCATCCAACTATTAGAATTAAGAGTAAAACTATTCAAATGGTTAATTCAGAAAAGAACACTGCGAAAATGAATGGAGTCCTAATAATTAAAGGAATAGAAAAGCCGCTAAATATTATTTTTAAGTTTGTCAAATTGGATTCTGGATACATACTTTCCAGTAAGTTTGCAATCAAACGAAGAGATTTTAATTTGGGTTCTAAAAGCACCCGGACTATGAAGAATAAAGTAGAAGTGTACTTAGACATCATGGTTAATTAAAATAAGCTACTTTTGCTCTCAATGATATTATATAAAGCCTCTCGCTATAGTTTAAATCAGCTGAGGGATTCCATCTTAAATATGAACTCAGCTACCTATACTGAGCCTGCCAAAGTAATTTTAAAAGCGAGTGTAGGACAGCATGTTAGGCATATTATAGAGATGTATCAGGGAATGCTAGATGGCTATGAAAAAGGGATTATTAATTATGACAATAGGAAAAGAAATGCAGAAATAGAGCAAAGCAGGACTAAAGCCGTAGAACATATTGATTCAATTTTGATAGGATTAGAGAAAAAAGAAAAAAATATATCTCTCGAAAGTAGTTTTGGTTCGAATCAGACCACTTTAATTCCAACCACTTACGAAAGAGAAGTCCATTTTAATTTAGAACATGCCATACATCACATGGCTATTATTCGTATTAAATTGGAGAGTGAAGCTGACATAGAAATAGACAAGGACTATGGTATCGCTTTCTCAACAATGCAATATAAAGAAAGCTTGGAAGCACAAGCAGCATCTTCTTAAATTTATTGAGCCATGCATCCCGAATTTGAGGAAAAGAGAAGTAAACCGTTATTTAATCAGCGGAAATATTTTAAGCAATGGTTCGCACTGATTGGATTATTCTCCGCATTTTTTGTTTTTAATGGCAACTATTCCGCTTTGCTAGTGACCTCTTTCCTGGGATCATTCATTTTTTTGAGTTATTATTTTGCTTTCCCATTATTTAAGGGCATTACCTTAATTTGGCTAAAAATAGGTGTGCTCATTGGCAAAATTTTGCAACCAGTTATAATGGGAGCTGTTTTTATTCTGATATTTACTCCTTTTGCACTTCTTTTTAGGCTCGTATCAGCCAGGAGTAAAACGGGCTTTCAAAAAGTTAAGTTAAGCTACGGTAAGGAAGATTTTAATCAACAATTCTAATGAATTTTATAAAGGAATTTATTCGATTTTTGAGGGCAAGACGTAAACTCTGGATGCTGCCTATCATTTTAGTATTAATTCTTATTGGGTTTCTTGTTGTAGCAGGCCAGACCTCTTTGTTTTCTGCATTTATTTACACTTTGTTTTGACTTATATCCTCGGGATTTCAGCTTATTTCCATGATTCATCAGCATGTCTTTTGCGCGATGGAGAAGTAATAGCTGCTGTTCAAGAAGAACGATTTACTCGAATAAAACAGGACAAATCTTTCCCAGTGCATTCCATTGCATTTTGCTTAACAAAAGCAGGCATTACTATTGATGAATGCGAGGCAATTGTATTTTTTGAAAAACCATTTCTAAAATTTGAACGAATACTCGAAACTGCTTTGAGGCAGGCACCTATGGGATTTGATTTGTTTAGAAAGGCCATTCCTGTTTGGGTGAAAGATAAGTTATTTATGAAATCGGGGATTTTAAAAGCTTTAAAAAGGCATTTTAAATTTTCAAATTCAGAAAAGCTTAAATTTAGTCGTCACCATATGTCTCATGCTGCCAGTGCCTTTTGGCCCAGTGGTTTTAAGGAATCAGCCATTTTGGTGGCAGATGGTGTAGGAGAGTGGAGTTCAACGAGTATTTGTCATGGAACGAAGCAAGGCATCGAACTAATTGAAGATATCGAATATCCGCATTCGATTGGGTTGTTCTATTCTGCCATAACAAGATATTTGGGATTTAAGGTAAATAGTGGAGAATATAAAGTCATGGGGCTTGCTCCATATGGAGCTCCAAAATATGTAGACCTCATGCTTTCAAAGCTATTGCAACTAGAGGATGATGGCTCGTATCACCTAAATATGAAATACTTTGGTTTCACACGGAAATTAGATGCTATCAATTCAAAATTTATAGCACTATTTAGAGAGCCTGTACGAAGTCCTGAGGATGATATTAATCAGTTTCACAAAGATATAGCCAGAAGTGCTCAACAGGTTTGTGAAATGGCAATGGTGGCCCTTGCAAAGCGCGCTATTGCGGCAACAGGATCAAATAATCTCTGTTTATCTGGAGGAGTTGCGCTAAACTGCGTGGCTAATCAAAGAATAAAAGAAGCATTACCCATGGTATCTATTTGGGTGCAGCCTGCATCTGGTGACGCCGGAACAGCTCTGGGAGCGGCAATGGCCTATCATGCATCCATGTTTCCAAATCGCGCAATTAAACCAACTTCACATGTGTTTTTGGGACCTGATTATGAATCTAAAATAATAAGGGATAGCCTCGAAAACATAAACGCCAAATTTGATCGCATGGATCGAGATGCACTGGATAACATTGTTTCATCGCACTTGTCCAATCAAAAGATAGTGGGTTGGTTTCAAGGAGCTGCGGAATTTGGACCTCGTGCCTTGGGAAATAGGAGTATTTTAGCAGACCCACGCAACCCTGCTATGCAAAAAGACCTCAATCTTAAGATTAAATTCCGCGAGGGGTTTCGGCCATTTGCACCTGCTATTTTAGATGAGCATCGAAATGAGTATTTCTCGGGTAAAGGCAAAAACGAATTTATGTTATTTACAGAAAATTGCATTTCAAAAGACCTGCCGGCTACCACTCATTTAGATAATAGTGCTCGCGTACAAACGGTTGCAGAGCAGAGCAACCAACGGTTTTATTCTTTGCTAAGCGCATTTTATGCAAAAACAAAGTGTCCTGTTTTAATAAATACAAGTTTTAATGTGAGGGGAGAGCCCCCCGTTTTAAGCCCTGCAGACGCTTATCAGTGCTTTATGAGTTGCCATATGGATGTATTAGTTATCGGAGATTTTATATTGTTGAAAGAAGATCAACCGGAAGAAAACCGTAAAATACCTAATTTTGAATTGGATTAAATGGAACGATTAAAGTTACATGAATTGGGTCGCCTCAGTGATGAGGAGTTCAAGAAAAAAAGAAAGTCTAATTTAGTACTTGTTCTTGATAATATTCGTTCAATGCATAACGTAGGCAGTGTTTTCAGAACTGCCGATGCTTTTCTTGCTCGTGAAATTATGCTGTGCGGCATTACAGCATGCCCTCCGCATAGAGAGATCATGAAAACTGCTATAGGTGCCCAAAATACAGTAGATTGGACCTATTTTGAGGAAACAGAGATTGCTTTGAAACAATTAAAAGAGGAGGGCTATGCGATAATAGCTCTCGAACAAACGACTCATTCTAAAATGATCCAAGATTTTGTTTGGCCAGAGAAAACAGCATTGATTCTAGGAAATGAAGTGGACGGTGTAAGTGATGCCTCTTTGGCTCTCACCGATACTGCTATAGAGATACCTCAACTAGGCACCAAACATTCTTTGAACGTGAGTGTGAGTGCAGGTATGGCTATTTGGGAATATGCTAAAAAGCATTCTCTCTAGGAATAAAACAGGAGTACATCCTGCAGGTATTGCCTAAAAGAATTACATACTAATGGCAGATTTACCTCCGTCTACATGAATAACTTGACCCGTAATCCACGATGACTGATCTGACAGCAAAAAGGCTGCAGTCTGGCTAATATCTTCTGCAGTCCCAATTCTTTTAAGGGGATGGCGTTCTGCATTCGCTGCCTTTTTATCCTCTGAGCTAAGAAGCTTAGATGCTAGAGGAGTATCTGTTAAGGAGGGAGCTATTGCGTTTATGCGAATTTTTGGTGCAAACTCTGCCGATAATGATTTGGTTAATCCTTCAATAGCACCTTTTGAGGTTGCGACCTGTGCATGAAAATTAAACCCCTTTTGCACGGCAACCGTGGAGAAAAGCACAACCGATGCCTGAGCAGACTTTTTTAAGGCCGGCAAGGCCTGTTGAATCACTTTAATAGCGCCCAGGACTTGTAAGTTAAAATCACTGGCAAAAGATTCAGGTTTTATTCTTGCAAAGGGCATTAAATTTATAGAACCAGGACAGTACGCAATTCCATCCAAGGTTTCTGGAAGGAAATCTAAACTAAAATCACCTTCTACATCTAAATGATGGGCATGGTCTCCAACAATTTCGTTTGAATGGTATGTTTCATATACCTGGTGTCCCTCGCTTTTCAGTTGATGAGATAGCGCTTTACCTATACCGGAAGATGCTCCAATGATTAAATAATTTTTCATTAATTAAGAAACATACTTCACAGCGAATGGTTTTAATCCAGAGCCAATGGACAGTTGATTAAAAGGATATTTTAAAATGCACTAAACGCCAGAATACTCGCCAAACACATCTCTTAATGTATCTGCAACCTCCCCTAATGTAGCTTTATTCTCTACTGCTGTAATAATTGTGGGCATTACATTGGTTCCATTTTTAGCAGTTTCAGAAAGATTTAAGAGTGCTGCTTGAACAGACTCCGAATCTCTCTCACTTTTGAGTGCATGAATTTTATCCATTTGGATCGTTCGGATAGAATCGTCTACTTTTAATAGGTTCATTTCTGATTTTTCATTGGTTTGGAACTTGTTCATTCCTACAATGATGCTTTCTTGACTTTCAATGGCCTTTTGAGCGGAATAACTGCTCTTTGCAATTTCGTTTTGCATCCATTGACTTTCAATAGCCTCTACGGAACCGCCCATATCATCGATAGTATCAATGATAGAAAAGGCTTCTTCCTCAAGCTTGTTCGTCAATTCTTCGACATAATAACTTCCTGCCAAGGGGTCTACTGTATTTGCTGCTCCCGATTCGCAGGCAATAATTTGTTGAGTACGCAAGGCAATGCCAGCGGCAGTTTGAGTAGGCAAGCTTAAGGCCTCATCAAAACCATTGGTATGCAGACTTTGCGTTCCACCAAGAACGGCACTCATGGCTTGCAGCGTTACTCGAGCAATATTATTTTGCGGTTGCTGAGCAGTTAATGTGCTTCCACCGGTTTGTGTATGAAACCGAAGCATTTGTGCCTTTGGCTCCGTCGCTCCCAATTCTTTCATCATCTTAGCCCACATTCTTCGTGCGGCTCTAAATTTTGCAATTTCCTCAAAAAAGTCATTGTGGGCATTAAAGAAAAAGGAAAGGCGTTTCCCAAAAACATTGATGTCGAGTCCTTTTGATAATGCAGCTTGAACATAGGCCTTGCCATTTGCTAGGGTGAATGCGAGCTCTTGCGCCGCAGTGCTTCCCGCTTCACGTATATGGTATCCACTGATAGAAATAGTATTCCATCTGGGTAATTCGTTGCTGCACCATTCAAAAATATCTGTAATTATTTTCATGCTCGGTTTAGCAGGGTAGATATACGTACCACGAGCGGCATATTCCTTTAGAATATCATTTTGAATGGTTCCAGATATTTTAGATAAATCGGCATTTTGCTGTTTCGCTATTGCTACATACATCGCAAGTAGAGAGCTTGCCGTAGCATTAATGGTCATGCTGGTGGTAATGTCTTGCAGTTGAATGCCACCAAATAGCGTTTCCATATCTTTAATAGAATCTATTGCTACTCCTACTTTGCCTACTTCTCCTTCGGAGAATTCATGATCGCTGTCATAGCCAATTTGAGTAGGTAAGTCAAAAGCAACCGAAAGCCCTGTTGTTCCTTGGTTTAATAAGTAATGATATCTTTTATTGCTTTCCTCGGCCGTAGAAAATCCGGCGTATTGTCGCATGGTCCAATGCCTTCCTCTATACATATCAGCTCTGGTTCCACGAGTATAGGGGAACTCTCCTGGAGCCTCAGCTCCTTGGGGACCGTAGTTTGCTTTGATATCAAAACCACTACTATTCTTAAACTTTTTACTCATTACTTACTTATTGAAAGGTTAATTTAACTTCTGATTTAATAAAAGCAATGGCTTTATCTACTGGTTGCTGTCCTTTTTCTTGCACCGCTTCGATAAGGATTTTGGCTAGTTCAGAGGCCGGCCCTTTGGGATCTACTAACTTGCTTTTTTCCTGTATCAATTGTAGGAGTTCTTCTTTAGCTACTTTAATAATGGTATAGGCCTGTGGCGAAACATAAATCTGCTGTGCTACATTATGACTAAACTCCTGATTAATTGTTTCAAGCATGGCATGCCTGAAAATCAAAGCATTTGATTCCGCACGGTTGTATTCGGTAATTAAATGGTTTAGAGTTATCCGCTCTAAAAAAAGAATGTATCTTTCGTAAGCCTGCATGCGCATGGGGTTAAAGGTGGAGGCGTTTGTCTTTCTTAATTCAAGACGCACTTTTTCTAGATTGGCATCTGATTGGTTCTTTAGAACTACATAAGCCGTAATAATAACGAGGATGCCAGGAATGGCTATTTTCATCATCTCTAAACTAATTTCTGCTGGACTGCTCATATCTACTGCAAATAACGTTTATTTGAGTTAATTTCATATCTATCTTGAAATCACTGGCTATACATTTGTCTAAAAATAATAGTGATTAAAACTAATACGAATCACAATAAAAAGAGATCTAGCTTAAAGCATGTGAAGTAATTTGCTCGTATGTTTTGTTCAAGTAAGTACTCAACTTACTTTTGTCAAAATATTTTGAATTAAAATTATATGAGATATATTCTGTTAATAACACTCGCTTTAGCTTGTTTTAAGCTTAAAGCGCAAAGTAAAAAAGAGCTTCAATTAGAGGTGCAAAGCTTAAACGCCAAGGTAGAAAGTTTAGGGGTCGAGTTAGAAGAAGTGACTAATAAACTTGAAAAAAGTAGAGCGAAATACGAAAACTACTTAGAAGAAAAAGAAAAAGCACTCAATAAGCAAAGTGAGCTAATTAAGGAAAACGAGGGCTTAAGAAAACGGATAGATAGCCTTAGCCTTGTGCTAAAAAAATCAGGTTCATCATTCATTATAAGTCCAAAAAATCAGGAAGATTCAGTAATACGAACGATTCAACAGTATTATTTGGCTAATACGGCTAGCAAACGATTCAATTTTGTTACAGATAAAGGCAAAACATTGTCCAAAATGGAAAAATGGTTTCCAAATGGTTGTAAGATCAGAAAAATTAAGAAAGAAGATATTTCTTTAAAAAATAACTCTGGGAGTGTCATCATAGCAAATTATATTGGACATTCGTTCTTTCTGGATAAAAGCAACGATGGATATAAATTGGATTGGGAATCTACCTTTGGACATAACGATATAACAATCGCACAAATGAAAAGTAATTTTTCTATTGGTGGGGTGAATTTAAGAGCAAAATGTGTTCTATCTGAATATTATTTTAGCAACTACAGAGGCAAAGAAAGTGAGTATTATGCTATTGATGTTTACAATTTTTCGAGAGACCAAGATGTATCGGCTTATGTTTCCAAGAAAAGCTCTTTGGGTAAGCAATTGTATCAATTACTGTCTGATGGAAAATACCATAATATTACAGTAAAGGTTAAAATTGATAGAACTAAAAATAAAAATGGTGATATAGCAAATATTACTCACTTGATTAGTGAGAGCTGGAAAATAGATTAAGAATATTCTAGTAATTAAATGCTTCAGCACATCCTTGAGATGATTGAAGGGATTACTCCTTCGTTTGCAAATTAGAAATGATATGGATTTGTGAATGAAATAGCTGAATTTTGCACTATGACGAACAGCAGTGTATATGTAGTTGATGCATTACGAACCCCTGTGGGCAAATATGGGGGCACTCTTGCAAGTGCAAGGCCCGATGATATGGCCGCTTTTGTAATTAAATCATTGATTGAACGCAATGCAGGGATAGATGTTTCTGCTGTTGATGAGGTTATTTTTGGAGCAGCCAATCAAGCTGGAGAAGATAATAGAAATGTAGCTCGGATGGCTTCTTTACTTGCTGGCTTGCCCATAGAAGTGCCTGGATATACGATTAATCGTTTATGTGCAAGTGGTTTACAGAGTTATATGAACGCGCTCATGGCCATTGGATCGGGCCATGCTGAAATGATTATTGCAGGAGGGACGGAAAGCATGAGTCGGGCTCCTTTTGTGATGGCTAAATCAGAAACTGCGTATAATAGAGTTCCAGAAATTTATGATACAACCATAGGTTGGAGATTTACCAATGATAAATTAGCAGAAATGTATTTTCCATATGCCATGGGTGAAACGGCTGAAAATGTGGCCGAAAAATGGGGTATAACGCGGTTGGAACAGGATGAGTTCGCCTTTAACTCTCAATCAAAATATCAAGCAGCCCATGAAGCGGGTAAGTTTTCGGATGAGTTGGTCTCTTATTCTATTCCGCGTAGAAAGAAAGATCCACTCATTTTTGATAAAGATGAGCATCCCCGATTATCATCTGTGGAGGTTTTAGGGGGCTTAAGAGCCGCTTTTAGAGAGGGTGGCTCAGTTACTGCTGGGAATTCATCTGGCGTGAATGACGGAGCAGCATCGGCCTTAATTGTAAGTGAAGAAGCCTTAAAAAAATATAATTTGACTCCAATGGCGCGCATTGTATCCATTGGCGCAGCTGGAGTAGATCCAGCATGCATGGGTATTGGCCCAGTGCCAGCCACGCAGAAAGCATTGAAAAAAGCAGGCTTAAGCACAAAGGACCTGGGATTGGTTGAGTTGAATGAGGCTTTTGCTTCTCAGAGCATTGCGTGCATGCGAGAGTTAGACTTAAACCCCGATATTGTTAATGTAAATGGGGGTTCTATCGCTATTGGACATCCTTTGGGCGCGAGTGGAGCTAGAATTTCAGCAACTTTGTTAAATGAGATGCAAAAAAGACCCGATGTAAAATATGGCTTAGCTACCATGTGCATAGGGGTTGGTCAAGGTTGTGCTGTGCTTTTTGAAAACTGCAAATAGTCAATGAATCGTTACGCCCTTATATTAGCTTATGATGGGAGCCAGTATCATGGCTGGCAAAAGCAGCCCAATGCAAGTACGGTTCAAGAAGTAATTGAGGGGCGATTAAGCACTGTCTTAAACCAAGATATTCAAATTGTAGGTTGTGGCAGAACAGATACAGGAGTGCATGCAAGGGACTATTGTGCTCATTTTGATTCACGGTCTATTTCTAATTTAGAAAATCTTAAATACAAACTGAATAAGGTCCTTCCAGGAGACATTAGTATTAAAAAAATAGGGGAAGTAGAAACCTCTTTTCATGCGCGCTTTGATGCGCTGAGCCGCGAATACAGGTATTATTTAAGTTCTGAAAAGGACATTTGGAATAGAGATCACTTTTCTTTGGTACATGGCGAACTGTCTTTAGATAAAATGAATGCCGCTGCTGCTCTGCTTATTGGAAAAAAGGATTTCACCTCGTTTTGCAAGGTGGGGAGTGACAATGAGAATAATATCTGCGAAGTTTTTGAGTCTTTCTGGACCAAGGAAGGTCAGAAACTAGTTTATACTGTCCGAGCAAATCGATTTCTGCGGAATATGGTGCGTGCTATTGTAGGAACCTTAATTGAAGTTGGGCAAGAAAAAATAAGCCCTGAGGCTATTTTGACGATACTAGAGGAGAGGAATAGATCTGCAGCAAAGAAAAGTGCTGAGGCCAAGGGCCTTTTTCTGTCAAAAGTGGAATATTAATAAGGACTTCTTAACGTTTTAATTTAATCTGTTATAGATTCAATGCCAGGCAAGGATTTTCCTTCAAAGAATTCAAGCAATGCTCCACCACCGGTGCTGATATAACTCACTCTATCGGCAAAACCCAATTGATGCACAGCGGCGGCTGAATCGCCTCCACCTATTAAACTAAATGCACCCTTTTCTGTAGAGGCTGCTACTGATTGGGCTACAGAACTTGTGCCTTTGGCAAAATTGCTCATCTCAAAAACACCCATAGGTCCATTCCATAAAATGGTTTTTGATTCGACTAAGGTTTTGGAGAATAGTTCGATGGCTTTAGGTCCAATATCTAAGCCCATCCATCCGTCTGGTATTTCATTGGTTGCACAAACCTTTGTTTCAGTCTCATTGCTAAATGCTGTGGTGCACATGCTATCTTCAGGAAGCAAAATATTTACTCCTTTTGCTTTCGCTGATTCAAGGATATTTTTACAATCTTGTATTCTGTCATCTTCACATAAACTAGAGCCAATGGTTCCGCCCATTGCTTTATAGAAAGTAAATGCCATGCCGCCGCCAACAATGATGTTATCGGCAATGCTCATGAGGTTTTCAATGATTAATATTTTGTCTGAAACCTTTGCTCCACCTACAATTGCAGTAAAAGGTCTTTGGGGATTATCCATCACCTTTTTTGCATTTTCTACTTCTCTTGCCATTACATATCCCAGGGCTTTTTCAGCAAAGTTCTCAGCAATAATAGCAGTGCTTGCATGAGCTCTATGTGCTGTTCCAAAAGCATCGTTTACATATACATCGGCCAATGATGCCAGTTTCTTTGCAAAATCAGGGTCTCCTTTGGTTTCCTCACCGTAAAAACGTAGATTTTCTAATAACAAAACTTCTCCCGATTGAAGATTAGCTGCCTTATCAATGGCCTCTGATCCAATGCAATTGTTGGCAAATTGTACGGGTCGATTTAATAAATGACTCAATTGATGTACTATATGAGATAAAGAGAATTTATCTTCTGGGCCTGCTTTAGGACGGCCTAAATGACTCATTAGAATTATTGCACCCCCATTATCCAATATTTTATTTAAGGTTGGAAGGGTCGCTTTTAAACGACTATCGTCTGTTATCTTAAATTGATCATTTAAAGGAACGTTAAAGTCCACTCGAATGATGGCTTTTTTGTTAGAAAAATTTATTGAATCTATGGTTTTCATTCTGAAATGCAAATTTAAACAAATCCAAGGAGTAGGCTAATTTTATTCGTTTACACTCTATAATTATACTTCAGCTTTGGAGTTGTGATATTGATCAAGCCTCAGTTATAAAGTCTTTCTGATTGCAATAAAAATTGGAATCAGAATGGTGTAGATTAAAAAGAAGGGTAGAATAGAGGCTTTTAAACCTAATACAAGCATAATTGCAATAATAAGCAGCTGGAAACCTAAACCAAAGGCAGAGACACATGACATGAACCAACGTGGAAAGATTGTTCCTTCGTTGGCATTTCTATCCATGAGATAAATGGACTTATCAAAAACAACATATAAGATATTGAACAAACGAAAAAGAATAGTAACGTGACTTTGTTTTTCGCCTTCGAATGCTACCGGAGTTTTATTCTCAAAAACTCGACTTGTTGTATCTCCATTGTGCTTAGCTCTCAATATAACATAGTAATAATTGTATAGAGTGCCTTGCAATTGTAATCCAATGAATGACAGAATACATAGCCAAATTGAAGCATTTGTGATGTACCAAATGGAACTAAAAAATAAAGCGTTAAGCAGTATATCTGCTACTGAGTCTAAATAACGACCGGTGTAGGAGGGTTTGTTTTTAACTCTAGCTAACTCGCCATCTGCAGCATCTAAAATTGATTTAGTAATTAGAAAAATGGCCGCTAACCAGTAATATCCGTTTAGCAGGCAATAAACGGCAAATAAGCCTGCTATTATAAATCCAATTGTAACGTGAATGGGAGTGAAGGATGTATTCTTTAGCGAATTTGCTATAAATCTAGCTACTGGTCTTCCATAATCTGAAAGGTCAATAAAGGTATGCTCTTTGGGTAATTTAGACATGTAATTTCGGGACGAACATGGACTTGGAATTAACCAAATTCGAATGTTTCAAAGATACTATTATTTACTTTCTAATAAGTTGGATTTAAGGATATACCTCTAAAAAAGGGAATTTCATTGCATGCCTGAAAGCAAATAGATGAGCACATCACACCTGAGCAAAATCCAATCAGAGAATGAATCGACATAAGTAAATTAAAAAAGGGCTAACTCTAACAACTATTTCAACTCATTATCAATAAATGATAGGAGCTCCGCTTTGGTATTAGAGTCATTAAATTTTCCATGAAAACTCACGGTAACAGTGGTGCTTGTATCGTCCTTTATTCCTCTACTCGCCACGCACAGATGCTTTGCTTCCATTATTACGGCAACATTTTCTGTTTTTAAGACTTCTTTTAAATGATTCGCAATTTGGATGGTCATGCGTTCCTGAACTTGCGGACGTTTTGCAAAGAAATTGACAATCCTGTTTAATTTACTTAGACCGATTACATTTCCTTCACTAATATAAGCCACATGAGCTTTGCCAAAAATGGGAACAAAATGATGCTCACAAGTACTGTAAAAGCCAATATTCTTTTCTACCAACATTTCTTTATACTGGTAATTATTTTCGAATAAAGTAGCCTTTGGTTGATTTTCTGGGTTCAATCCAGCAAACGTTTCATTCACATACATCTTTGCCACCCGCGCAGGAGTATCTTTTAAGCTCTCATCCGTAAGGTCAAGGCCTAAAATTTGCATGATTTCTTTAAAGTGTTTTTGAATAAGCTCAATTTTAATATCATTATCCAATTCAAAAGCGTCTTCTCTTAAAGGAGTATCCGTGTTTCCGGAGATGTGATTATCTCCAATTTCTTCTATATCGTTCGAGTTATCCATTAAATTCTACAAAGTTTCTAGGGGTTTCATATAACCTTACTGACAATGACAAGTTCGCTGCCAATTTTGGTTTTAAAATATCGTAAATAACAATGGCAATATTTTCTGCCGTTGGATTCAGTGTTTTAAATTCTTCGGTATCCAAATTTAAGTTTTTATGATCAAATCTTTCGCATACTTCGTTTTCAATAAGGTTATTTAAAATCTTTAGATCAATTACATATCCTGTTTTTTCATCTATTGGACCTGTAACCTTGATTTCCATGTCATAGTTATGACCATGAAAGTAGACGTTATTGCACTTGCCAAAAATCTTTTGATTTTCTTCCTCCGAAAGGTTCGGTGAATGAAGGCGATGAGCTGCGTTAAAGTGAGCTTTTCTGAAAACGGAAACAATGTTTGACATTACTATGCAAATAAAACATTCAAAGAGACAATTATGTTCGCTTTGGGTCTGTTTTTTTTCTATATTTATATTTTATTTGTCTTTTGAATCCTTACAAAAGGATTTAAAAGTCCTGTCTTTACTGATTCTTGCAGACTATGGAAAAATATTCATAATTAAGTCACAACTGCTCATGGCATTGTTAGAGACCTAAATATTCACTTTCTTGCAGAAATTATATGAAAAGAATTGCTTCTCTTAGTTTAGTAATACTAATGGTACAAATACTTACCGCTCAAGACGCAGGTACCATTCATTTTGGACTTTATGGGAGGTATGAGAATAATTTGTATAAGTATCAGTCTAACAGTAATGGGACTTTTTCAAGTGTGCGTGCTTCAAGCGGCTATAGTGCTGGTGTTGAGGTAAATACAGTGATACAATACTTGCTTAAGGCTGATTTTAGAGTGGGTTTTTCTGAAATGAATTACTCTCCTAATTATACGAATGCCAGCAGTGAGATGTTATACAACAATAACATTAGAGCAGTACA
This sequence comes from uncultured Bacteroidia bacterium, assembly GCA_938086785.1. Classification (GTDB taxonomy): domain Bacteria; phylum Bacteroidota; class Bacteroidia; order NS11-12g; family UBA955; genus CALKCM01. The sequence goes on along the minus strand of CALKCM010000005.1, from coordinate 88,084 downwards.
GCTTGCGGGAAATATTCATTTACGATTGGGGGGAAAGCCTAGATTTTATCCCTCTGTTTTTATTGGTTCTCAAGTAAATACAATAAGAGAAGCCACAATCAATGGTACAGTAACGAATAAAAAGGATATTTGGATTGCAACAAGAAGTTTTGGTATTGTTGGTTTGGCAGGGAATTTTCTCATGATGAAGGAAAGGCTTCTTATAAAGCCAGAACTAGGCATGCGCCTTAAATTTTTTGGTAAAAGAGGTTGGGAAAATTCGCCAAATCAGGGTTTTCTTGGGGTCTCTGTTGGATACAGGTTAAAAAAATAGATAAATTTCTACTCTCTTTTAAGCGATAGCCGTTTAAATGATGTTATTTTGCAGTCTAATGAAATTTTTTATAGATACAGCAAATTTAGATCAGATAAAAGAAGCTGAAGAATTAGGGATTTTAGATGGTGTGACTACCAACCCGAGCTTAATGGCTAAAGAAGGAATTGTTGGTGAGCAAAACATTTTAGATCACTACTTAAAGATTTGTGACATTGTTGATGGAGATGTAAGCGCGGAAGTCATTAGTACAGAATACGATAAAATGATTGTGGAGGGCGAGAGGCTCCATGAGATTCATCCGAATATTGTTGTAAAAGTTCCAATGATTCAAGACGGAATTAAGGCAATATCTTACTTCAGTAAAAAAAATATTGATACTAATTGTACTTTAGTTTTTAGTCCAGGTCAAGCCATTCTAGCGGCAAAAGCAGGAGCTACATACCTTTCTCCTTTTATTGGTCGTTTAGACGATATTAGTTGGGACGGAATGGATCTTATTAAGAGTATTGCAAAAATTTACGAAGTTCAAGGGTATAATACCGAAATATTAGCTGCTAGCGTTCGCAATCCTTTACACATTGTAAAGTGCGCCGAAGCAGGAGCAAATGTGGTTACCTGTCCTTTAAGTGCGATGACAGGACTACTAAAACATCCATTAACAGATATTGGTTTAGAGAAATTCTTAGCTGACCATAAAGCGGCAAATTCATAAACTTTGCCCTGCTGGTGTCAAAAAAATGACATCAATGAGGTAATATTTTAATTGAAAGTTCGTTTCCCTTACATTCGCCCGAAGATATAAAGAAGATGTATGATTTCATAGAAGGAAATATTGATCGAATATCCCCGACACATGTTGTGGTTGAAAACGGAGGTATGGGTTATTTAATAGCCATCTCAATCATTACCTATGAGCGCATTAAAAATTCAAAGCAAACGCGCTTATTTGTAGAACAGACGTTTAAGGTCGAAAACCAATCGCCCGTTGCGATGATGCTTTACGGATTTTCAGAGCCGGAAGAAAGAAGCATGTTTCAAATGCTTACCAGTGTTTCTGGTGTTGGCAAGAATACAGGAATACTTATGTTATCTGCACTTGAGCCTGATGTTTTATCTTCGGCCATTGTAAATGGAAATATTGGATTGCTAAAAAGCATAAAAGGAATTGGTGAAAAAAGTGCTCAGCGAATTGTGCTTGAATTAAAAGATAAAATCGGTTTAGGTCAAAAAGGAGCTGGGTCATTAGCTTCAGCGGGAATGTCCGATAGTGTTATAGAGGCAACAGCCGCATTATCTACCTTGGGATACAGCCGTAAAATAATTGATAAAACCTTGGCCAAAATTTCCAAGTCCGGAAGTGATGCAACGGTAGAAACCCTTATTAAAGAAGCCCTTAAATTGATGTAAAAAGCCTATAAGTTAAAAAAATACTCTATCAAAAGAAACCACATAGTAATGAATAATAGAGAAGGATATGCTTCTGTAATTGGCTTTTTAGCTAATAAGAAGCATGTATTTTTATTGGCTTTTATATCTTTTTTTGCCTTGTTACAGGCTCAAACGGATACAAGTGCTAAATATAAAATTGATCCTCCAAAAAAGTGGGAAAAGAATAAACCTAAAACCAATATTGATCTTAAAGATCCCGTTAATTCTATTTGGAAATACAATCCCAAAACCAATCGATATGAACAATACAGAACGGTAGGAACTACTCAGTACCCTACAGGTAGTTCACTGTCCGTGCTGGATTATGTAAAAAGGCAATCGGAACAAAGTTCCTCGGATTACTACAGAAAAAAGTCGCAGAATAATTTAAGCAGTACTGGAAGGGGAAAAAGTTCAATTACAGATTATTTAAAAGGAGAATTAAATAATCCCCTGACCAATAAAATATTTGGAGAAGGCGCTGTAGATTTTCAATTAAGTGGTTCAGCCATGGTTAAGTTTGGTGGTAACATCAATGTAAATAGAAATCCAAGCTTTAGTAAAAGACAGCAACGCTATTTTGTACCCATATTTGATCAACAGATTCAATTCAGTGCGAATGGGAATATTGGGCAATATGTAAAACTTGGAATTAATTATGATACGGAGGCTGCCTTTGAATTTGATAATCAAACCAATTTAGGATGGAAAGGGAAGCCAGACGGTCTTCTTAAAGATATTCAGGTGGGTAATTTGGCGCTTAATTTACCTACGCAATTAATTAAGCCAGCCAATAATTTGTATGGAGTAAGTGCCACCATGCAATTTGGTAAAACTACCATACAATCTGTATTTAGTCAGAACAAAGGTCAGAGTACAGAAACGGTGCTTCAAGGGGGAGCTCAATTAAATGAATTTAGAATTGGAGCGGATAATTACGAGCAAAATAGGCACTATTTTTTATCTCATTTCTTTAGAGATAACTATGATGAATCTCTCGAAAATCTTCCTTTAATTACCAGTGGAGTGCTCATAAACAGGGTAGAGGTATGGGTAACAAACCGTGGAGCCAACGTTCAAACACCGCGAGATATCTTGGCATTTATGGATTTAGGAGAATCTGAGCCTTACCGAGCCAACCTTAATGGAAATGGTCCTGGAAATGTAACAGATAATTCCTCCAATGATTTGTATAATGATATAAAGGATGATGGTGACGTCCGTAAGGTGGGTCAATCCATTGACAAACTAAACGCCAAATATTTGTCTTTTGAACAGTCTCTCGATTATGACTTACTCACAAATGCTCGAATGCTTACTGCAAATGATTATTCCATTAATAAGCAATTGGGATATATTTCATTAAATCAACCCCTAAACAATGATGAAATTTTAGCGGTTGCCTTTGAATACACATACAATGGAGAGCCCTATCAAGTCGGTGAGTTTAGTCGCGATTTGCCACAGCAGAATAATGAAATGCTGTATGTGAAAATGTTAAAGCCCACAACAATAAGGGTAAAAGTGCCAATTTGGGACTTAATGATGAAAAATGTCTACAGCTTAAATACCTATAGTTTAAGTCTAGAAGATTTTAAATTAAATGTAATCTATGCCGATGATACGAGTGGTGCGGACTATAATTACATTCCAAGACAAGATGTGCCCGCATTTGCCAATGGAAGGCCCTTGTTACAAGTATTTGGCCTGGATAAATTAAATAGGCAAAGAGAGGCCAAGCCGGATGGTGTATTTGATGCGGTAGAAGGTTTAACCATCAATACTCAATATGCAAGAATAATGCTGCCCGTTGTAGAACCCTTTGGAGATCACATGAGAAATCAGTTTGGTTCTAGAGCTGATTTGGCTGATTATTATGCCTACGATGCACTTTATGATAGCACGAAATTATTGGCCCAGCAGGATACAAGACACAATAAATTCTTCTTTACGGGGAGTTATAAAAGCCAAAATGGAGCAGAGCTGTTTCTTGGGACTACAAATCTGGCGCGAGGAAGTGTACGGGTTACAGCCAATGGAAGGCCTTTAACTGAAGGCTTTGATTATGAAGTTGAATATGTATTGGGAAGAGTACGGATTTTAAATCAAGGGCTGCTTCAAGGGGGTGCTGAAATTAGAGCAACAGCCGATGGACAATCCTTCTTTAATATTAATCAAAAAACACTTTTAGGGGCAAGGGTGGAGCATAAATTCAATAAAAATGTCATGCTTGGTGCAACTGCTTTGCACATGTATGAAAGGCCCTTAACAACCAAAACAAATTTTAATGAAGAGCCGCTGCTAAACTCTATAGTTGGAGCTGATTTAACCTTTAGTGGTAAAAGTCGATTTATTACCAAGATGGTAGATAAGTTGCCATTCTTAGAAACAAAGGAGATTTCGGTATACAATGGGTATTTTGAATTTGCCAAATTGTTTCCGCACAATCATAAATCTCAGGGCAAGCAAAGAGGGGTTTCAAATCTTGATGATTTTGAAAATGCCGAACTTCCAAATGACTATAAAACAGTTCATAACTGGGCCATGGCTTCGGTGCCTCAGAAGCAACCGGGTGTTATATCAGATCCTTCAGACTTTGCTTTTGATAAAACAAAATGGCTAGACCACAGCGCAGAGGTGAGTTTTTATACCATTGATCCATTGTTTTTTAGAGATATTGACATGCCCGATAATATATCGAATGATGCCGATAATATTCTAAGTGACCCGTACCAAAGGCAATGGGACCAATCTGATATTTTTAGATTTAGAAATTTTCCTGCAGGGACTCCCACTTTAATGAGCACGCTGGATATTCGATTTAATCCATTCAAAAGAGGGCAGTATAACTTTCTATCAGATCCATCTCAGATTGATGCGAACGGAATGATGTTAGATCCAAAAAAATCTTGGGGTGGTTTGATGCGTAGGGTAGATTTAAATGATTTTGAAGCAGCTAATATAGACTACATAGAAATATGGATGCTTGATCCACTCATAGATAACCCTAATATGTCTGGTGATTTTTATTTGAATTTGGGTAATATATCTGAAGATATTCTACCGGATCGCAGGAAATCGTTTGAGAATGGATACCCAACCAATGGAGATTACTCGAAAACAGATTCTACAACATCAGCCCTTGTGCCCACCTCACAGCAAATTAATTTTGCATTCGATGCGGAGCCTCAAAATATAAGAAAGCAAGATGTAGGAATAGATGGTTTGGATGATGCACAGGAGAGAGAATACTTTGATACTCTTTACTTGGATAAATTAGAAGCCAACTTTGGTGCAGGTTCGGTCATATATCAGGAGGCTTTTAGAGATCCTTCCAACGATAACTTTTTACATTACTTAGAGGATCAGTACGATACCGATGATGCCAATATTATTGAAAGGTATTCTTCCTTTCAAAACATGCAAGGAAACAGTAATCCAGAACAATATACCAGTGGTAAATATAGCGGCATGCCTCGTTCATTCTCACCCATGCCCAATGATGAGGATGTAAACAGGGATTTTACTATGAATCAAAGCGAGGACTATTTTCAGTATCGCATTAAGATGTCGGCTGCAGATTTGCAAATAGGCAAAAACTATGTGAGCGATATTATTGAAGAGAATGTTCTGCTCAGAAATGGTCAAGAAAAAAGTTTTAAATGGTATCAATTTAAAATTCCAATTCGTCAATATGAAAAGGCCGTAGGAAACATCAGTGATTTTAAAAGCATTCGATTCATGAGAATGTTCATGACTAATTTTGATAAGGAAGTCATGATACGAATCGGTAATTTAAATCTGGTAAGAGCCGATTGGAGAAGATATACCAACTCACTAAAGCAACCGGGAATTATTATACCGGTAGATCCAAATGATGGTACGCAATTTTCTGTAAGTACTGTAAATAAAGAAGAAAATGGAAATAGAAGCCCAATTGTTTATGTGGAACCTCCAGGCGTAGAGCGAGTGCAGAACTTGGCCAGTTTGGGAACCACACGCGAGAATGAGCAAGCACTTTCTTTAAGTGTATGTAACCTAAAGCCGGGAGATAGTCGGGCCGCTTTTAAAACGTCTCAATTTGACATAAGAAATTACAAGAGACTTCAAATGTTTTTACATGCAGAAGCTCCCGAGAATCCAAACCTTAAAGACGATGAGGTTTCGGCCTTTATTCGCTTTGGAACAGATTTAACTAATAATTACTATGAATACGAAATTCCTCTTAAAGTAACTCGGGGGATTTATAATAATCCCAATGCCGCAGGAGTTTCGGAAGCCATTTGGAGAGATGATAATTTTATTGATTTAGAATTTGCCCAATTAATACAGCATAAAATCGATCGTCAGAGAGAAGCATGGCCAGTAACAGTTCCTTATGTTAAACCAGCAGAAAAAGGACAGTTCTCCGTGCTTGGTTTGCCTGATTTAAGTAATATTAGAGTATTTATGATTGGGGTTAGGAACAATTCCGATAACGTTCAGTGTTTCGAAGTTTGGGCCAATGAATTGCGCGTGAAGGATATCGCAAATTCTGGAGGTTACGCCGCTTTAGCAAACTTTCAAACGCAGCTTGCAGACTTCGGTCAGGTGAGTATGGCAGGAAGTGTGAGGACCATAGGTTTTGGTGATGTAGATAAAAAACTAAACCAGCGCTCACTTAACAAAACGATTAATTTTGATATTGCGAGTAACCTGGAATTAGGGAAGTTCTTCCCTCAAAAACTGGGGATTAGCTTGCCTCTTTATATTGGGTATAGCGAAAACTACATACGTCCAAAGTATTACCCTCTAAACCCAGATGTGGAATTGCAGCAATTTTTAAGTCAATTGGCCGATCCAGATGAAAGAGATCGGATACGAAAGGCAGCCGAAGACTTTTCTTCTTTATACAGTTTTAACTTTTCGAATATCAGATTTGGTAAGGGTGGAGGCAAGAATTACCCCTGGAAGTTGAGCAACTTTAATGCGGGGTATTCCTACCAAAACAATTACCGAAGAAACCAACAGATTGAGGAGAATTTTACAAAAACTACGCAAGTTTCCCTTGGATATGCGTTTAGTCCAAAAACGAAAGCTTGGCAGCCCTTTAAGAAAATAAAAAGTAAGCATCTGGCTATTGTTCGTGATTTTAATATCAATTTCCTGCCAAGTTCCTTTAGTGTACAAACCCAATTTAATCGTTTGTACTCTGAGATGCAGGCCAGAAACAATAATAGTTTTAATCAAATAAACCCAAGATTCTACGATAAGAATTTTACCAATGTAAGAAATTATAACCTCAATTGGCAGTTAACCAAAAAGCTGAATATTTCCTATTCAGCCATTGCAAATGCGCGTATTCAAGAACCTTTTGGTAAAATAAAAACCAAGGAACAGAAAGATTCCATTACGAAGGAGATTTTTAATTTTGGTCGGCTAGCCGATTTTTCACAGAATATAAACGCTTCCTATAAATTGCCTATTGATAAAATTAAATTCTTCAATTGGGTGTCAGTTACTACCAGTTACAACGGCAGTTATAAGTGGACTCAGGCTCCTCCATCTTTTAAGGAGATTGGAAATACTATCCAGAATTCTGCCAATTACAGCATTCAACCTAATTTTACGTTTACCCAATTATATCAAAAAGTCCCGTGGTTAAGAGATTTAAATAGAAAGAAAAGGAGACCTGTTCGAAGAAACACACGTTCGGAAACGAATGATGGGAAAGGTAAGGAGGAAAAAGAAAAGAAAGAAAATATAGCGCCCAAGCCAAATTACTTTAAGATAGGAGTAGGAAACTTTATTTCAATGTTTAAAAACGCCGGTTTTAATTACAGTATCACAGAGGGTACTTTGCTCCCAGGGTTTAGGTATACACCAGACTTTTTCGGGCAAAATGCTGCCAATGCCAGCCCCGGTGTTAAGTTTATTTTAGGCTTGCAGGAGAAGGACTTGAGGTATAAACTGGCAGATATAGGTGCTTTAAATACGGATGAACGCTTGAATACCCAATTCACAAAGAACTATTCAGAGCAGTTCTCCGGTAATATTACTGTGGAGCCATTTAAGGATTTTAGAATCGTTTTTGATTTAAATAAAAGTTCAACGATTAATACCAATTCAACATTTAAATTCAATGGCATGAATTTCGAGGATCAAGGGTTTAGCGAAAATGGTCAATTTAATATGTCTGGCTGGTTCTTTAGAACCCATTTTGTAAAAGATGAAAACTTTGGTGAGCAGCACCCCAATGCAGTTTTTAAACAGTATGAGAACGATCGTTTTACCGTTGCACAACGCTTAATGAATGCCGACGGAAGAGTTGGAACTAAAGGCTTAGACTCTGCAACTGGATTCCCTATTGGCTATGATCGCAACTCCCAAGATGTTTTGGTCAGTGCCTTTTATAATGCTTATTCAGGAGGCGATGCGGGTAGATCAACCCTCTCTGCATTTCCAAAAATTCCATTGCCCGGATGGAATATCAACTATACCGGACTTTCCAAGTTAAAAGCAGTGAAACGCTTTTTTACCAACATCACTCTAAAACACGGCTATAATGGGAAGTATTCCATTAATGGATATACTCAGAATTTGAAATATGACCAAGACGAAACGGTAGCCAAGGGCGAGACATTTACCCCAAAGTACCAGATAGAAAATGTGACTATTTCTGAAGGGTTTTACCCATTAATTGGAATTAATGTGACGACCAAAAATAATTGGACCATTGGGCTAGACTACAAAAGGCAAAGGACCATTCGTTTAATTGCTGCAAACTTTAATGTAACCGAGCAACGCAATAATGAGTTTCAAACGACCATAGGGTATAGAATAGCCGGTTTGGTATTGCCAATTCGTAGAAATGGACGCAAGTTGTATTTGCCCAATGATTTTAGATTTGATTTAACGGTAAGTGTTAGCGATGTTGTTACTGTAGTTCGTAAAATTGATGGCGATGATAACCGGTACAGTGCGGGAATGAAAACCGTGCGTATAAGTCCTAATCTGAGCTATCAAATAAATGATAAATTTAACGTAGCTTTCCGTTACAACAGGTTAGCCCTAAGCCCTAAGGTACAGAACCAGTTTTATACGGCGCTTACAGATTTTGGATTGGAATTAAGATATACCCTAAACTAGAATGAAAGGATTCATCGCTCTATATTGTTTCGTTTTTTTAAGCTTGAATCTACAGGCACAAAAAGGTATTCCCTCAGGTTCCTGGCGCTTTCATACGAGTTATAATAACACAGAGAAAATTGAGCGCTTTAATGGTCAAATTTATGCGGCTTCACTTTTTGGCCTATTTCGCGTAAACCCTCAGAATAACGAAATTCAAAGGCTTTACAAGACCGATGGTTTTTATTCAGGGATTGTATCCCATATGAAATCTTCAAGTACTCATCTTATTATTGGGTTTCAAGATGGTAATATTCAAGTGCTTGATCGGTTTGGTACTATTCACACCATTACGGGTTTACTCGATGATCCAATAGCAGCAGATAAAGCCATTAAACACGCAAAATTTGATGGAGATATCTGTTATTTAAGCACGGATATTGGAATTTTAAAAATAGACTTGAGCGTCTATGAAGTAACCGATAATTATAAATCTATTGGAGTAGGTGGTTCCATCCAACCAGTTGCAGCCATTGAAATTGTTGAGGATACTTTATTCGCTGCAACACCAAGAGGTGTTATTTACGGAATTATCAATAACACCATTAATCTCAGTGATTTTAGTAATTGGAGTACTCTTTTTTTAGCTCCAAATATTACTCACATCGTCAATTTTAATAATGAATTCTATTACGATTCAGACTCAAGTATCTATGCCTATGGTAATGGCAGCCCGAGCATGCTTAGTATCTCTCGCAGAAAAACAGTACGCATGCAGATTTTTGATGATAAACTAACCGTAATTCGTCCAACGGAATCTTTTCAGATGGATGTTAGCGGTCAAAAAATAGACCTCTATCTAAACATTGTTACAGATGCCACTTTTGACAATGAAAACAGACTGTGGTATGCGAATGGAGTTAATGCAGGTGCCTTACTTAGAACAAGTACTGCAGAAGTAGGATATTTGCCAAATGGGCCATCCAGTTCCGATAACTTCTACATGAGTAAAGAAGGGCCCTTAGTTTTTTGTACAGCTGGCGGAGTAACGAATACTTTTGGAAGTTCCTTTAGCCTCAAAGGTTTTTATATCTGTGATAACGGAGATTGGACCAATAATCCAGGGAACCAGTTTACCGATTCATTTTATGATTTTACTTTTGCTTATTACATACCCAAGCAAGATAAATATTACCTCCTAAGTCAGTCTTTCGGAATGATTGAGTTTAAAGATAAAACACCTGTGGCTCGATGGAATCAGGTAAACAGTTCCTTAGATGTCTTTCCGACCACTAATTTTGTAAGAACTAGCGGTCTTAGTTTAGATAATAATGGAATTCTTTGGGTTTCGAATTTTGGAAGTCAAACCCCATTGCATGCCTATAACGGAAATACGTGGAAGGGTCTTTCTAATGCCCCAAGCAATAAAGTTAAAAACATTGTAACCGATAAAAATAATCTCAAGTGGATTCAGCTGCACAATGATGGACTTCTTATTTTTGATGATAATAATTCGCCATTCTTAGCTTCCGATGATAGGTACTTAAAAGTGACGACGGGGTCACACCCAGGTTTACTTAGCAATGAAGTGAAAAGTATTGCTGTAGATGACAATGGGTGGATTTGGATTGGTACATCTGTGGGTTTGAATGTGGTTACAAATACCAATGATGCCATAACAGATTTAAAAGTAGAACAATTAATTGTAAATGATATCGATGGTAAGGCCGCCTATTTATTAGGCGAAAACTCCATTAATGATATTTGTGTAGATGGGGGTGATAGAAAGTGGTTTGCCACAAATGATGGCGTGGTATTGGTAGAATCAGATGGGCAGAATCAAGTGTTGAAATTTACTGCAGAAAATAGCCCGCTTCTCGCTAACAGAGTAGTAACTATTGGCCAAAACACGGAAACAGGTGAAGTGTTCTTCGGAACCAGTAAAGGAATTGTGAGTTATCAAAGTGATGCGGCAGGAAAAAAAGAGCTTTTTGGTAAAATAAAAGTATATCCCAATCCAATCCCACCGGGATATAACGGTACAATTACAATAGATGGTTTAGCAACTAATGCAGAAATAAGAATTACAGATGCAAATGGAATGTTGGTGTCTAAACTGAAAGCCAATGGTTCTAAGGCTACTTGGAATGGACTTCGATTAAATGGAACAAAGCCCAACAGTGGGGTGTATTACATCTTTGGAATTAATACAGATGCCACAGAAACGGCCATGGGTAAATTCATATTTGTACGATAGAGATTAGCTGTTCATTTTAGATCTTCTCTAAGATCAACACATCTTGGAAATCATGCCCTTTTGATTTTAATTCTTGATTTCTCCAAAAGCCTGGTATGAAAGCACTCTTTTGAAGTCCAGCTGCTGCAATCATTCGGTCCAGTTCAGGTTCGAACAAGGCAATGTTTGCTGCTGTAACTTCTGCATTCATTAGGCGATAGGTATCTTTATTCACAGGGAAATTAAACCCAGGATTGGAAGCGGTAAAATCTTCTGTTTCTTGGTTGTATGTAAAAAAAGTAGCCATACACTTTCCATGCGGCTTTAAAACCCTAGAAATTTCTTTGAGATAATTTTCAATTTCATCTATTTGCATGTGAGTAAAAACAGAAAAAAGAAATGATTTTGTAAAAGAATTGCTTTCATAAGGGAATGTGAAGGCTTTTGCATCTCCAATAGATGTATTGTACAAATCATTTTGCAATGGCACATACAAAAACTCAAAATTTTGAAAATCCTTTGCTATTCTGCTCTTGCACCAATCGACTCCTTTTTCAACTACATCAAACCCCTTGTAGGAGCCCTCACTTTCGATGTAATTGGTAAGTGCCGCAGCTGTCCTGCCAATGCCACTTCCAATGTCTAAAACATGATCTGTAGGACTAAGGTCAATATGCTTAATAAGTAATTCTAAATGGTGGTTTCCTTGTTTAATAAAATCTCCAGAACCGGTGTATATATCTCCTTTAAGAGGCTCATATTTATGTCTTTTTCCCGAAAGTGTTTCCCAAGCATCAATGGGAGAATAGTATATTTTTCGTGCAATAAATCTGAGATTTGGAGAAAGAGAATAATATAATTTTCGTAGAGCCATAAATAAAGGTACAAAGTAAGGTATTTAAGCTCTTTGAGGCAAATGGGCGCTTGCTTTGGCGTTAAATATTGCTGAACTAGTTATGCCCTAAATTGAAGGAGTAGAGCGCATTCATCTGGTTTAAACAGGCGCGTCTTTTACCTCATTTGAACCGCTATCATCGGTTCTGTATTTCTTTTGTATACCCGACATGAGGCCTCTAAGGTATTGATCATTGCAATACTTATAATGCCTGTGCGAAGGGTTTCTCAGGAAGGCACTTATTTCTGTCGGCGATACTTTTCTGCCGGCCAAGGATAAAACGTCTACAATATCATGCGATTTAAGATTTAAAGCGATTTTAATTTTACGTAAGATTAAATTGTTATCCAACTCCTCCTCAGGCTCGGGTTGTTCCCCTTCTTTCCTTCCGCGCTTTTCTACGATTAAGCCATTTAGAAATACAGCTAATTGATAGTCCGTCATTTCTACAAATTCTTCGTGATCTTCTTTTTTTAACCAATCGCTCAATAAAGCACGGGTAACCTCATGATCGGCAAGTTCAAATATTTCCATCATTTTATCATCGCCATAGTCAAAGGTGTATCGCAATCGCTTTAGTATATCATTATTTTCCATAATCTTATTTTAGAGTATATCTCGTCTATTTATATTTTAAAATCTAAATTACCTAATCTTAGCCCAGCCCAACCCACCTGATGAATAACGACGGGTTTATTATTCCTATTTTTTGTTAGAAATGGTTTATCCATAAATGTGTGGGTGTGTCCCCCTAAAATTAAATCAATATGATCGCTTTGGGCCGCTAATTTACAATCATCTATTTTCGCCGATTTATATGAAAAGCCCAAATGAGAGAGAAGAATAACCATATCTACCTTTTCCTGAGTTTTCAGGTGCTCTGCCCAAAAATTTGCTCTTGAAACTGGATCTAAATACCCAATGCCTTCACATTTTTTCTTTGGAATAAGTCCCTCGGGGTTAATCCCTACGCCTATAATTCCCACCTTTCGCCGGTTTACCTGTTTTATAACATAAGGTTTTAGTAGGCCCTCAAGTGGTGTATTCTTTGTTTCATAATTGCAGTTTACGAACTCAAAATTGGCTTGTTTAATCCAGCCTGCAAGGCTTTCAAGCCCATTGTCAAAGTCATGATTTCCCAAAGTAGATGCATCAAACTTAGCCCGATTCATCCATTCAATTTCCATGGAGCCGCCAAATTGATTAAAGTAGGGAGTGCCTTGCATAATATCTCCAGAGTCTAGCAATAAGGTCTCATCATTCCTTTCCCTGTCAATAAGCGTTTTAATACGGCTAATACCGCCCATTCCTGGATATTTAGCATGGTTTAAGTCGAAAGACTCAATGCGGCTGTGAAAATCATTGGTATGAAGGATTTTGATCTTGCGTTTGAGCTTATACCATGGTTTAGAAAGAATGAACTTTGGTATAAAAAGTGCCATTGAAACAATCGCCGATTTTTTTATAAATGACCTTCTATTCATGGATAAACCTCCTTTGATTCCGTGGTTTAATAAAGCCATTTTTCAAGTACTCTTTTTTTAATTCAATCATTAAGGCCTCTCGCATCGTAATGTCTAAGTCCTTCCTGAAATCACTTTCTAATAAGATCCCAAAGCCATCGCCTCCATTGGCCATGTAATTATTGGTGACGAAGTATAATGGTCTGCGACTATCAAATTTAGCTCCTTGTATTTTTACTTGACCCTTTTGCATATTTAAAACAAGACCAGAAACAGGGTCCGATTTTCGAGATATTAAATAACGGAAAAGAGAATCGTAGTGCTGCGGGTATAATTTTAAAATAACCAAATGGTTCTCGAATGGAGAAAGCTCAAAGATGTTTTTTGTAAAAATGGAGTCAGCGGGAAGGCTAGACCGCAAGCCTCCGTAATTTAAAATGCAAAACGATACAAATTCCTTAGAATCAATGCCTAAAGCATGCTGGTAAATAAGGTCAGCACATAAATTATTTAGATTCCCATTGGGTTTTGACTTGGTATATGGAGTATCCAAAACAGCCAAAAAGGAATGCATCGATTTGGATAGTTGCTTCTTGTATGGGTCTATAAAGTCCTCTATTTCTTGGTTTGAATGGATGGAATGATCGACAGATATTGTCCTATTTCCCAAATACCGAATATTGGTGCAGGAAGCGCATAGGAATATTACAATCGCAAGATGTTTCAAATTTGGCTGCAATTTAATTGAATTTTACCTGAATAGCCGCGGCTTTTCTCTGCTTTCAAATAAAAAAAGTGTGCATGGTGGGAATGTTCATAAATTGGCAATACTTTGGATTGCCTATAGACCTCATTTAACCCCTTGTTTTTCAACTGTTTAAATGAAACATGTGTAAAAAAATAATTGGTATAATGTGTGCCTTTTCCTTATCTCATTCTATATTTGTTCCATAATGATAAGAAAAAATACTCTATTAATTTTCGCTGTTTGCTCAAGTATCACTGCGATAGCTCAATGCGATCAAATTTTTATTTCTGAATACATTGAAGGAAGCAATAATAACAAAGCCTTGGAATTGTATAATCCTACGGATAAAGCCATTGATTTAAAAGATTATAGATTAACCAGGTGGTCTAATGGATCAGCCGCATGGAGTCCTCAGTACTCAGATAAATTAAGCGGTACAATTGAACCATTGAGTACCTTTAATCTAGTTTTAGACAGAACAGATCAAAGTGCAACTGGTCGAGATACCGCAGTTTCTGTCGAATTATTAAACAAGGCAGATTTGCTTTTAAGTAAAGATTACAACACCAGTTTTAGCATGAGTTTTAATGGTGATGATGCCTTAAGTATAGATATTATTGATCCTGACCCTTCAGATCCTTCAAATCCATATTTACCTATTGATATTTTTGGAAAAATTGGTGAAAGACCAAGGCTTCCGAGAAGTAGTAGAAACATCGGTTGGAGTGACTCATTCCCTTACAGCACTGGTTCGGGCTTATGGTGTACCATTGATAAAACATTAATTCGAAAAAAATCCATAGTTTCTGGTGTGAATGCGAATCCTGCTTACTTCAATCCAAGAAACGAGTGGGAGGTTTTCCCAAGAAATACATTTGATTCTTTTGGAACACATGTCTGTGATTGCGAAACCTTAAGTTCACCTAAAGTTAAGAAAACAACCTTAAACCTTTTTCCGAACCCAGCTTTGAACTCAACGTTTATCCCGTTTCATGGTCAATTACAGACCATAGAAGTGATTGCATTGAACGGAAAAAAGATGAGTATTAATTATAAAGAAAATAATTTTGCCCGCATGCATGGGTATACCTTAGACTTAAGCGACTTAAGCAAGGGTCAGTATATTATTGCCTTAACAGGTACTAATGGTGTAATCCATTCTGCTAGACTACTTAAAGAGTAGGCATGAAAAAAATACTCGTAGTCTTTTGTCTGCTTGCCTTAATTGGCGAGTTGGTTGGACAAACCACCGTAACAGGAACTGTTATGGATGCAAATACAAATGAAGGCATTAGAGCCACTATTGTTGTAGGTGAAAAATCGATTGAAACGGCTGTTTCTGGAGATTTCACATTCAATGTTGGCCTTAAAGATTCAGTTTTAACTATTTCCTCCAAAGGATATGAAACAAGCACACGAAAGGTTTCTAAAGACCCCATAGAGGTATATTTGGTTAGTTCAAGCATGAGCATGAAGGCCGTTCAACTTACCGCAAGTATTGCGGGAAAGAATAGAAAAACGCCCATTGTATATACGAATGTTACTGGAAAAGACATACGAGAGAGTTTAGGTAGTGCAGATTTGCCTACATTATTTAACAATACCCCGGGAGTGTATTCTACACAGCAGGGGGGTGGTGCAGGTGATGCACGAATTACCATTCGAGGGTTTAATCAAAGAAACATTGCTGTAATGGTCGATGGAATACCGGTGAATGATATGGAGAATGGCGCCGTATATTGGAGCAATTGGTTTGGCCTTTCTCAGGTAACCTCATTTACCCAAATTCAAAGAGGCTTGGGATCTAGTCGATTAGCCAACCCTTCTGTTGGAGGAACCATTAATATTGTCACCAGAGGCTTTGCAGAGCGCTTTGCAGCTGGAGCTTCTATGGAGTACGGAGATGCAAACTATCAGCAGTATTCAGCATTTGTAAACACGGGTCGTTTAAAAGGAGACTGGGGAGCGGTGTTCGCTCTCACCAAAAGATCTTCTGATGGATATGTAGATGGCCTGTATGATAACATGTATTCTATTTTCACCAAGGTTGAGAAACGTTTTGGCAAAAGAGCTAATTTGAGTTTCACTTTCATTGGCGCACCACAGGAGCATGGCCAAAGAAGCTATAAAGCACGCTTGCCCTTATACTCAAATCAATTAGCTCAAGAAACAGGGCTGGATACATCCATTAATGGAATGGTAGTAGACCAAGGTCGCAGGTACAACCAGCACATGGGCCAATTGGATAGAACGGAACTGAAAGATGGGCAGAGGGTGAGTACAGGAAGCGCAATACTTAATGAACGAAGAAATAAATTTTTTAAACCTCAGGCATATTTAAAATTTGACTTTAAGCCAAATGCACGGATGTTTAATAGCGCTGTCTTATATGCATCCATAGGCCAAGGAGGGGGAGTGCGATCGCAAGGAATTAGACAAGACCCTAATTTATATGGGCAGTATATTTTCCAACGCGCCTACAATGCCAATAGGTACGGATCTGCTTTTGCACCAAATGTAGATCCAGCTTATCATCCAAGCTTGCGGAAATCAACGGCTATTTTGGCCGAAGATGTAAATAATCACAAATGGGCGGGTTTATTAAATACCTTTAATTATAAGATTGATAAATACAATACATTTACCGCAGGTATTGATTTGAGAGTTTATGAAGGAGAACACTACCGCAGGGTTCACGATTTATTGGGGGGAGAGTATTTTAGGCCAGATGCCAATGATACCATGCCGGGAAATACTAGCCGCATTTATAAAGAAGGAGATGCCTTTGATTGGAAAAATTATGGAAATGTGCGTTGGGCAGGAACCTTTGCCGAATATGAATACGCAAAAAATAAGGTTTCTACCTTTATTAATGCCAGTCTAAGTTACTCATCCTATAAAAGAACAGACTATTTTAGAGCGAATCCAGACGGAAGTCCAAGTGTGACGGATTGGGTTAATATTGTTGGAACAACGCTAAAAACTGGCCTCGGGTATAATCTTACCAAAGCCATCAATATTTTTGGCAATTTGGGTTATTTAAACAGACCCAGCAGGTTTAGTAATGTATTTGATCGATCAAACTCTGTAGTGAAGCAATTGGAGAACGAGATTGTTTTGGGTTCAGAAATGGGCCTTAAATATAGCAGTAGACGTTTTTCAACCGAATTAAATGGGTACTATACCAATTGGAATAATAGACCCCTAAATTCCTTGCCTTCCTATGCAACAGATGATGGGGAAGTTTTCTCATATAACATTAATGGGCTGCGTGCCGTTCACTTAGGTGGAGAGTTTAAAGCCATTTATAAGATGAAAAATGGACTTTCCATTCAAACGGCCATTGCCTTGGGCGATTGGAGATGGAAGAGTGCTGCCAATGCTGCAGTTTTTGATGACAATGGAGACTCAGTTGCTACGGTTCGTTTTGATGCTACTGATGTACATGTGGGAGATGCAGCCCAAAATCAATTTGTGCTGAATCTTAAATATGCACCTAAGAAATTCTTAAAAGGACTCTATGTCTCTTTTGAAGCAATCTATTTTGCGAAGCACTTTGCCGATTTTGAACCAACGGCTCTTAAAGAAGGTTTTGAAAGAACCGAATCTTTTCAAACCCCTAATTATTCTATGATAAATACCAGTGCGGGGTACAACTTTCTGGTGAACAAGCAAAGAGTAAAAGTATTCTTAAATATTCGAAATTTAACCGATGCTCTGTTTATTAGTGATGCCAACCATCGCTTGAATAGAAACGATATTGCCGCTACGTTTAATCCAAAAAATGTAGAAGTTTTTGTGAGTCCTGGAAGAAGAATTACAGGCGGAATTAGTTTAACCTTTTAAAAAAATAGAATGAAAAAAATAATCAGTTACAGTGTAGCGCTTTTATGTGTGTTAGGTCTTAAAGCACAGGCATCATTGCCTACTTCTTGGGATATGGGTAATGCAACGAACCCCATCTCATCTGCACCTTCAGGTTGGTCATACAACAATAGCAGTGGAGGGAATTTGATCTATACCTCATCGGCTTTTTACCAATCTGCACCGCAGGCATATCGAATTGATGCCACAGGGGAGTATTTACAGTGTTATTTTGCTGATAAACCATCTAAAACTGAATTCTATGCACGGCATACGGGATCTTCGGGCTCATTTCCTGGCGAGTTTCAAATATTGGAGAGTGTTAATGGAACGGACTGGGATGTAGTGAAGAGCTTCACTACAGATATGCCAGGTTCTATGACTCTAATTAGTGAGAATCTCAAGTCTTCTAGCCGATACGTAAGATATTTCATGAAGAATAAACCATCCGGGTTTAATATCTCTATTGATGATGCGAGTGTTTTTAAGGCGTTAAGTGGTCCAAACAGAGAAATTGAAGTATACGGAGGGAATTCAGAGTATAGAGTTCTTAAAAATCAAGAAGCCTTTTTAGGTGACACCAACAACTTTAAAATAACGGTAGTTAATAAGTCTAACAGTCAAAACTTAAAGATTGATTCTGTAATACTATCAGGTCCAGATAAAAGCTATTTTGCCCTACAGAGCATTCCAAGCTCCATTGGCTTTGGATCGTCTAACAGAGAAACATTTACCATTAAACAAGGTGCTAACGGTGCCGATGGCTCTAAATTGGCAATGCTAACTATCTACTCCAATGACCAGGAGGGCAATCAGGTATTTCCGATTAATTTATTTGCCATTAAAGGTGCTAAAGCAACTGAGCCTATTAATCAACCCAGCAATTTATCTTTTACCTTAACCAAAGCTTGGCGCTTAAATTTGTCTTGGACTGCTGCTTCAAGTAGAAGTAGAGAACTGGTATTAATAAATACGAAAAGCATTACTGATAAACCCGAAGATAATGAGTCCTACGAACGTGGAGCCTATATTGGAACCAGTCGAATTTTATTTGTAGGTGAAGCAGGTGAGATTGACATTAATAAAATTGTAGCAAATACGAATTACTTTGTGAAGGTATTTAGCTTTGATGGCAAAAATGGCTTCGAAAACTACTTAAATACTGGTGCGCCGGAAATAAAAGCAAGTACTCCCGGCTTAGCTCCAGGAAACTACTACACAGGTATTGATGCAAGTAAAAACTCCTTGATTAGCGATATACGAGCAAAAATTAACCCTCACTTTCAAGTGTATTACAGCAATTATGCTCCTTATTTGGTGGATAATTTTGAGGCCTATGACACAACGGGCAACCGATTGGTTCTCGAAGGCTATTATTCAGGGTTTAAACATATTTACACTGCCCCTCTCATTTGGAATGTATTGAGCAGAGAGCATTGTTACCCATACTCATACATGGGAGAGTCGTCTAAAAATACGCCTAACTATAGCGATCTTCATTTACTTGTTCCAGTTCATCAAAATAAAGTTAACGCCGTGCGAAGCAATTTCCCCTTAGGTATTGTAAAAGACCTTACCGTAGCCTTTGAGGGTGGTAAATTAGGGAAAAATGCAAGTGGAGTTACCGTTTACGAACCGCGGGATCAAGTAAAAGGTTTGGCAGCAAGAGCTAATTTTTATGCTTGTGCTGCCTATGACGAGGCCGGTAAGAGATTTACTATTCCAACCTCAAATCAATTTGTTGGACAATTGCAAGATCAATGGATTCTTAAAAAATGGCATAAAGCTTTCCCTCCATCAAACAGAGAAATTGCGAGGCATGAGTACATTGCCAGTGTTCAAAATAACAGAAACCCATTTATTGATAACCCAGACTGGGCCTGTAAGATTGACTTTAGTAATATGACGTATTTGCCAAATGGCAACTGTGATAGCTCAAATACTCAAAATGGCTTAGGGAATGCAATTACGCTACCCATAGAAGTGTATCCAAATCCAAGCAGTGGAAGCTTTATGGTCGAATTGCCGGAGTCTTTTAACTCAGATGTAGATGTAATGATGTTTGATATGTTGGAAAGGCTCGTTTTTGAGTCAAAAATGACTGAACGTCAATTTGTTCTAAAGCCAAACCTAAACCCAGGAACGTATTTGTTGCTCTGCAAAAGCGGAAATACGACCGGTGTTTTTAAAATAACCATCAACTAATTACAACAAATTTCAAAATTTGTAGTACATTGGCATGGTTTTAGTAGAGATATAGTAAATGTTACCAAAAGTTATTTATGCTGTTGTTTTTGCATCCTTAAGTTTTAAGGGGGCCTCGCAGAATGCGAACAGGTACTTGAAGTGTGTCAGAAACTCAGATGTTTCGGGTTTAGCAAAGGATTTCAATAATTCTATACAGTTAAGCACGCCTGGCAAAGATGGATTTTATTCTAAAAGTCAGGCAAAAAATATTATTAGTTATTTTTTTAATAATCATAGTCCTACTCGGGTTAAGATTGCTGATAAAGGGCAAAGCTCTAATGGCGGTCAATTTGTAGAGTTAAGAACCTGCACAAATCGCGGTGAGTTTGACATCAGTATATTTTATAAAGTAAGTGATTCAGAATCAAAGATTCATGAAATAAAAATCCAAAAATAATCGCCATCTTTGCGGCCATGGATTTTTCCTCAGAAGAAGTTCTAAATTTTATTGATTTTTGCTTGCATGAAGATGTAGGGGATGGTGATCATTCTTCTCTGGGGGCCATTTCTGCTGATTCTCAGGCAGAGTCTAAGATTTACTTTAAATCAGATGGAATTTTAGCGGGGCAAGCTTTGGCATCGGGTATTTGTAAAAGAATTGATCCGTTGATCCAATGGGCATCATTTTCGAACGATGGAGATTGGGTAAAGAAAGGAACGATTGTTTCAAAGGCCTCTGGGCCTGCGCAGTCTTTACTTAAGGCAGAACGATTGCTCCTTAATTTTATGCAGCGTTTAAGCGGTATTGCAACAACTACATCCCATGCGGTGAACTTGGTTAAAGATACCAGTGTAACACTCTTAGATACGCGTAAAACAACGCCGGGCTTAAGGTTTTTTGAGAAGTGGGCAGTAAAAACAGGAGGTGGAGCAAATCATAGATTTGGTTTGTTTGATATGGTTATGTTAAAAGACAACCATGTGGATTCTGCTGGGAGTATTACAAAGGCCGTAACTAGAACCTGGGACTATTTGCAAACAAATCAAAAGGATTTAAAGATTGAAGTAGAAACCAGAAATTTAAATGAGGTTAAAGAGGCTTTAAAAACGGCTAAGGTAGATCGCATTATGCTTGATAACTTTACGCCAGAAGCCTGTATAGAAGCCGTTGCACTTATTGGGGATCAATGCGAAACAGAGGCTAGTGGAGGCATACAAATGAGTAATCTAAAATCATACGCAAGTACAGGAGTAGATTATATTTCTCTGGGTTTCCTAACGCATAGCTATGAAAGTATGGATATATCCATGAAAACGAAATTAATTAAATAGAAGATGAAAAATAGGTTTTTAGCAGTTGGATTATTGGTTTGCATTTGTTTGATTTCTTGCGGTGTAGCAAAGAAGTCATCCGTTACAGCCTCCAAAGTAGAGTGGGTTGATTTTACTACCGGGTATGTAAGTGCAAAAGAATCGGGTAAAATCTTACTGGTAGATGTGTACACCGATTGGTGTGGATGGTGTAAAAAAATGGATCGAGACACCTATACAGACTCGGCTGTTATTCAAACCTTACATGCTGAATATGTTTGCGTAAAACTAAACCCTGAGAAAGCCATAAATTATACCATGGAGGGCAAAACATACTCAGCTTTACAAATCAAAAATCTTTTAAGCGAAAATCGAAGGAATGGGTATCCTTCGACTTACTTTATGAAGCCTGCAAAGGCAAAAAAAGTGGTCGCTTTGGTAGGGTATCAAGGCCCTTCCGATTTTAATAAAACCCTTACATTAACAGTACCTAGCAAATTATAATTGGGACGAAAAAAGAAAATCAGAATCGCTTCTTTTGAAAAAGTAGCAGTGGAAAAAGCAGTAGGCCAAGGCCATTGCTTAGCGCATACGGATGAAGGTCCGCTATTTATAAGTCATGCGGCTCCGGGTGATGTCGCGGATATACGTGTTTTAAACTTTAAAAAGAAGGCCTACTATGGTAAGATCTCTAATTTGATCACACCGTCGCCTTTACGTATTGATCCAAAGTGTGAGCACTTTGGAACCTGCGGAGGGTGTAAATGGCAACATATTGGATATGACGAGCAACTAAAAATCAAAAATAAAGAAGTTGAAGATCAGCTCAATAGAGTAGGAAAGCAACTGGATTTTGAAATGCTCCCTATTTTGGGCTGTGAAGAGCAGTTTGAGTATAGAAATAAGGTTGAAATGACCTTTAGTGAAACAGAGTGGACTCCAAACCCGGCAGATAAGGCTGCCGCAGGAAATGCTCTTGGTTTTCATGTTCCCGGTCGTTTTGACTGGGTTGCCGATGTTCAAAAATGTCATTTAATGCCAGATTTGGCAAATAAGATCCACCGGTCTGTTAAAGAGTTTGCTTTAGCTAATGACTATTCGTTTTTTCATTTAAAAACACAAGTAGGTTTATTGCGAACCTTACTTATTCGTCGAAACTTAAAGGGCGATTGGATGGTCCTTGTTGCGTTTACAAAAAATGAGAAGAAGAAAATCCAACGTTTAATGGAGCACTTGCAAGCGTCTTTTTCAGAAATTAGTAGCTTACTTTATGTTGTTAATCAAAAGAAAAATGACACTTTGGACGGCTTGGATGTTCAAACCTTTGCAGGAGATGGCTTTATAACAGAGCAAATTGGTGATTTGACCTTTAAAGTTCAACCTCAAAGCTTTTTTCAAACCAATACCAATCAAGCAAAGAATTTATACGATATAACCAAAGCCTTTGCCAACCTTTCGGGCAATGAGTTGGTATATGATTTATATACTGGAACAGGTTCAATTGCCATGTATTTGGCGGGTAAAGCAAGCAAGGTTGTAGGGGTTGAGTATGTGCAGCAGGCGATTGATGATGCGCATGAAAATGCTACATTAAATTCCATCGATAATTGTGTTTTTTATGCGGGTGATTTAGCTAAGGTACTCACTACAGAATTCATGGAAGAAAACGGAAAACCTGAAGTAATTGTAACCGATCCGCCGCGAAGTGGAATGCATGCTTCTGTAATTAATAAGATTATAGAATCTGAAGCAGAACGCATTGTTTATGTAAGTTGCAATCCAGGCACGCAGGCTAGAGATATTGAAATGCTAAGCGATGCATATCATTTAATAAAAGTACAGCCGGTAGATATGTTCCCACATACCCACCATATAGAAAGCGTTGCTCTTTTAACGAGGAATAAAGACTATGTGGCGCCTGTTATTGAAGAATATGTGCCTAAGCATAAAAGAATTGCTAAGGAGGAAGAGTAAGCCTCTTCCTTCGGTACTAATTCATTTTACCTATAGCAGCTTAAAGCTTAAAGCCTATTCCACTATTTGGTGTTCCTGGTTTTAAGTCGGTATTAAATTCTATTACATCTTCTAAAAGAATGGTTTCCACCACTTTTGCAGTTAATTTAGATTTGGGTAATTCACTCAATCTTAAATGTTGATTGCGAATGGATTCTTCAATTACCTTTCGCACAGCCCTTCCATTTCCAAAGTACTTGTCTCTTTTCGTATGTAAAAATTCAATGTACTTCATCAAGTGTTCACTTGCAGCTTTTTCTGCTTTTAAGTTATTCTCCGTAAGTTGATTAATGGCGATGGTGTAGAGTTCCTCGCTGGTAAAATCTTCAAAGTCAAAAGTTCTATCAAAACGGCTCTTAAGACCCGGGTTCGATTCCATAAACTTGTGCATGTTCTGGGTATATCCCGCTGCAATTACAATAAATTGGCCGCGTTGATCTTCCATTCTTTTAAGCAATGCTTCAATGGCTTCTCGCCCATAATCACTGCTTCCGCCATCACTTAAGCTATAGGCTTCATCAATAAAAAGCACGCCTCCTATGGCTCTATTAATTACATCTGTCGTTTTTATGGCTGTTTGTCCTACATATCCACCCACTAAACTTTGACGGTCACACTCCATAAGGTGGCCGCGTTCTAGAATACCGAGCGCCTTGTAAATTTGAGCTAATATTCGTGCCACTGTAGTTTTACCCGTCCCTGGATTTCCGCTAAAAACAGAATGTAAACTGAACGATTGGCGTACATCTTTCCCCTGATTTTTGTAGTATCTAACCAGTTTTACTACTTCCTCAATATCCTCTTTTACTTTAGCTAGCCCAATCATATTTTTAAGCTTGCTCAAGGAATCTTTGAGTAGTTCTTCATCAATGGGTATATCTGGGAGGGTGTTTTCTCCTGCTTTTAAAATTTTCTCAAAGTCTTCGGGTTCAATAGTAGAAAGTTGATCTCTAGAGAGTTCCTCTGGCTTATCTGTTTTCATAACGCGCAGTCCAAGATTCATCTTTGCCTCATCTACCAATGAGTGAACCATCCGTGCATTTCCAAAGAATTGATCTCTATTTCTGTACTTGTCTACCAAGTATTTATAGAGCTGCTCTTTGGCGTTTTCGGAGAAGGATACTGCCTTTTCATTAGCCGAATAATCAGCTATTTCCAACAGTTCCTGCGGAATGTAATCTACAAAGTCATAGTGCATATTAAAACGACTTCTTAACCCTGGGTTTGAATCTAAGAATACATCCATTTCGTCGGGGTAGCCAGCACATATGATGGCAATGTCTTTTGAGTCGCTCAGTTCCTTAAGAAGTACTTCTATGGCTTCTCTACCAAAGTCTTTATTGTCATCCTCTTTACGAGCAAGGGCATAGGCCTCGTCAATAAAAAGAATGCCGCCTTTGGCCTTTTTAATGGCCTCTTTGGTTTTTGGAGCTGTTTGTCCAATGAATTCTGCAACTAAATCGCCGCGATCTACTTCGTGTACATGTCCTTTTTTGAGTAAGCCAAGCTCTTTATATATTTTACCAAGCAATCGTGCCACTGTGGTCTTACCCGTGCCGGGGTTTCCCTTAAATATGGCATGAAGGCTCACTTTATCTGTCTCATCGAAGCCCTTATCTTTTCTTAAAGCAACAAACCTTAAGTAGTCACTGTATTCACGAATTTTTGTTTTGATGCCATTGAGCCCAATCATTCCATCCAGTTCAGACATTACCTCGTCGAAACTCTGACTTTTAGGCGTATTTAAAAGAGGTGTTGAATCCTCCTTTAAAACTTTTTCTGTTTCATTTAACCAGTTGGATTGTATGGCAAAGTCTTCTTTACTCGCTTCTACATAATCATCGCCAATTTCAAATGGAGCAATGGCAATGAGGTTATCCATAAATAAAACTTCGGCTATATATTTTCCTCTAGTCCATGTGCCCACAATATCTGAACCCCAGCCAACCGTTACTTTAAAGCTATCTTCTTCTGGTTTAACAAAAAACAATTTGGAAATACTTCCTTTTAAGTAGCCACTTTCCGTTCTAAAGTTAATGATTAACTCAATGGGTAAATCTGAAACTCGGCGGGTAATGTTTAAGCAACTGGCCTCTATCCAAACATATCGGGTGTTTAGCGCATTAAATACCTTGTAATACTTCTTTTCGGTATGCAAGGTTTCATCCGAGCTAGCTTCATAGAGTTTTACCTCTTTAAGCTCAAAGTAGGGGTTGAACCCATCTCTAACTAGGCCTTGGTTTTCAATATAAAACTCCTTGGTTGCTATTGTTTCTCCCTCAATAATGGCTTCCCATCTGTATTTACCCGATTTCCAATAAGCTCCAGTTGTTTTTACTCCCCAGCCCTCACGAACATATATTATGTTTTCGCTTGATTCAATCTTGCGATTGCAGTTAAGATCACAAATTTCATTCTCATCCATGTCAAAACATTTTAGCTGCATGTCTAAATTCCAAGATTTAGAATCGTAGAGCTTATTTAGAAAACTAACTTCACAATATACATAGGCAATTTCTTGCTCATCAAAAACATTTCGATACTTCTTTGAATTGTTAGCAAGCCATTCCGTGCTGGAATACGATTTGATATCTCTAAATTTATAGTTCGTATTGGGCATATTTATTAGTTCAAGTATAGTGTTAAAAGCTCTTATAACAAGGTAAAAGGCAGGAATTTTATATCTCTAATTTTTTTTTTATATAAAACACATAAAAAGTTAGCACAAATTAAAAAGGATATTATATTTGCACCCCCATTGGTGAGGTGGGTGAGTGGCTTAAACCAGTAGTTTGCTAAACTGCCGTACTCCAAAAGGGTACCGCGGGTTCGAATCCCGCCCTCACCGCAAGTAGAACTCGTTTCTACAAAGTTCGGGGTGTAGCGCAGTCCGGTAGCGTACCTGGTTTGGGACCAGGGGGTCGTAGGTTCGAATCCTGTCACCCCGACGAACTTTTAACGAGCCTTCTTCTTAACACAGGAAGGCTTTTTTGTTCTCTAATGAGGACTCCATAGCTCAGCTGGATAGAGCAACTGCCTTCTAAGCAGTAGGTCTCAGGTTCGAATCCTGATGGGGTCACTTTCAAAAGCCAATTCCTGTCGGGGTTGGCTTTTTTTATTTCTTTGAATGAAACATTAGGTTTTCACCTTTAGGCATGATGGTAATTGTTTATAAATCATGAATTTCGGAGTTTATTTCAATTGCTACCATATAAGTAGTTTTAAAAAACACTCAAAAAATAAACATGAATACGCTCAAATCTCTCCTCTTTTTAATGGCAACACTTTTTTCCTCAGTTGCTAAGGCTCAAGAATGGGTTCCTCATCAAAGCCCTGAAAAAATCAATGATTTAGTTGATAAGGACAGTGAATTAATTATGGCAACCGATTATGGTCTTATTGTGATGAGTAAGACCACGCTTGAAAAAACGACTTACACGACTACCAATTCTACACTTGAGAATAATAAAATTAGTTCTGTAACCGAAGCGCCAAATGGCGATATTTATTTAAGCATGGTTCAGACTATTGGAATATTTAATGGATCTGATATAGAGGATGTGAAAATTCCATCGGCCTTAGTAGTTAATATAAATACACTGGAACTTTTTGATATCGAAGTTGCTTCTAATGGCGACTTATGGGTAGGAACTTCGGAAGGAGTTTTACGTAAACAAGGGGAGAACTGGACAAGGTATGATAAGTCTGAACTTGGAGCATTTTTTAGAGTGTGGGATATTGAACTTGATAAAAATGGCGATGTCTTTGCAGGAACTCATGATGGCGTTCACAAATTCGAAAAAGAGGCATGGACTCACATTTCGAAAAACGATTCGCTCATAGGTTACCGTAATGCGGAACTGTTTTTTAGCAAGTCAGGAGATTTGTTTTTTGGAGGAGACTTAACCAAAACTGCGAGGTATGATGGAACGAACTGGGAAATTTATAATTTTGGCTCTGGAGGGGATCGGATGCAATTTGCCGAGGATTTAGATGGCAAGGTATACCTGAATTTAGAATCTAATATTTTTCAATTAAATAAGGGGAATTGGACGGCATATACTGATGCACAGACTGCAGCATTAGATCTTCTCGTTTTTGATGATTCGTATTATTATATAGATGCTGAAAACCAACGTTGGTTTTGTAATAATATCTATATGTCTGCAAGTGACAAGGGTATAATCCGTTCAACAAGTATTTCCTCAAACACCATTGAAGTGAATAACATTAATCAGGTTCACAAGGGCAGTAATGGAAATATATTTTTCATAATGGGGAGAACATCAACCTGGTCTATTGCTGTTGTTGACCCTAAAGGCAATTGGTCTTCTCTTGAACTGCCAGATAGTCTAAATTGGAGATTCGGGATTGAAGATATTCTTTTTTTAGCAGAAGATGATGTATGGCTAAGTTCATACGAGGGATTGCATCAT
The DNA here is from genome assembly GCA_938086785.1 of uncultured Bacteroidia bacterium. Taxonomy (GTDB): domain Bacteria; phylum Bacteroidota; class Bacteroidia; order NS11-12g; family UBA955; genus CALKCM01. Next base: position 60,080 of record CALKCM010000005.1, on the reverse strand, counting down.
TACAATGGTAAAAAATGGTCAACATTTGAAGAAGTGACTCGTGGTCAGTTGGCTTCGGATACCAAAGGGAAAATATATGTCTTAGCTTCGAGACGAATTCACATGATTGAGAAGGGTAATGTTTCGGAGTATAATACAACGAATTCACCACTCTCTGATTTAGAGGCTACTTCTGGCCTTAGCATTGATGCCAACAATAATATATGGATTGCATCTTATGATTGGAGTGGAAATTCGCAAATTCAAAAAATAGATACTGATGGGAAATGGACCACTTTTGACCAAAAGGAATACTCGGTTATAGATCAGCCAAAAGGAGATTTTCATTTTGATGAAAATGACAATGTATGGATATCAGCTAAAGTGGGCGCAATTAAATTTGATGGTAATGTTTTCACGAATCCGATAAAAGAAAATATAAGTAAGATAGATAATTATAAAGCATTGTCCATCGAAAGCGACTCAGAAGGAAGAATGTATTTTGCACATCAATACGGTGTAACTACATTGCTTGATGATGTTTGGGGAGAGTTACTCATTGATAATGTCTCACATAAAAAAACATCTGCTAGATCAAGCATTGCATTTGATGACGCTGGAACCTTATGGTGGGCAAGCAACGATTTGGGAGTGTTTTCCTATACACCAGAAACCACGGCTTCTATTTTTTCTAAGGTTAAGCGTGCTCCCGTTTTTTCAATTTACCCTAATCCTTCTGAAGGGCTTATTAATATTCAGACTGAAAACACATCTCATTCTTCTCTTAAACTTTACAATAGCATGGGAGAAGTGGTGTATGCTAATGATAATCTGAATATCAGTAACCCATTGCAATTAAATCAATCTCCTGGTGTTTATGTAGTTGTTATTAAAACCAATCATTCTACTTCTACAAAGAAGCTTATTCTAAAATAAAAAAGAATTGCCATCTCTTTGCCTATTAACAGTGTTTTTCTTCCTAAGAAATGACTTTTAAGAGTTCTACTTTCATTCTTTATAAATTTGCGTTGCATACGAAAGATTGAAGTTGAAATTTTAGAATGAATTGTTTGTTGCATGCATTTGTCAACTAAATCTCTTGTCTAAAAAAAACTATGCTTAAGGCTAGAGCGCACTTTTTGTTATGCAACAGAGGGGATGGGCTTAAGAATAGCCTAATTTCCCATTCTTAAATACCAAATTAAAAAATAGCTCAATGTGAACCTAAATTAGAACTGCTTTGTTGTAATTTTGCAAAAGAAATCATGGGAAAAATAACCTTTAAGTTTGAAACAGACGAAAACAAAGAGCTCGAGTGTGAGATTTTTGAGGGAGAGTCTATCTTAGAAGTGGCTTTAGATAACGATATTAACTTAAACCATAATTGTGGCGGTGTTTGTGGTTGCAGTACTTGCCAGGTTTATGTGGAATCTGGAGAGGAACTAATGCCAGAAATGAGTGATAAAGAGGAGGATTATGTGGATAGAGCTAGAAATCCTAGATTCAATAGTCGATTATCCTGTCAGTGCAAACTAGAAAAAGAAGGGGATTTGGTAGTAACCATACCCACACAGAAAGGAATAATAGGACATTAATATGGCTGAAATGTATGAACCACCCATTGGATGGACGGACTTTGAGGATATAGCGATGAAGCTGTATGAGAAGTTTGGAGATGATTTTAATGAGGGCAAAATATACCGAATACGTTTTACTGAGCTTTTAGAATGGGTTTTAGAATTGCCCAATTTCGAGGGAAAGCGAGAAGATTGCAACGAAGGATACTTAGAGATGATTCAATCGAACTGGGTATATGAGTGGCGCGATAATAATTAAATATTAATTGTTGCAGATACACACAAAAGTGTACTTTTGCAGCCGTTAAACACAGCACGTTCTATAAAATGATTTCGAGAAGACTCGCCCGTATAAAAACCATGCAGCACTTGTATGCATGGGATCGCACTCCAAAAGAGTTTGATAAGGACATTAGAGAATCTTTATTCAAATCATTTCAAGACACGTATCAAGTATACTTAGCTTTACTTCAGTTTCCAATTGCGTTAAACGACGCGATGGAGGATTTAATAGAGGTTGAGAAAAGCAAATACAGCCCAAATCAAAATACGATACGAACCAATTCTTGGCTAAAGAATAATAAACCAGCCATGTTCCTTTTTGAGAAGGCGCATGATTTTGTTCAAGGTTCACCCCTTAATTGGAGAAGCGATGAAATAGCTATGGGTCGTGTCTTGGCTAAGATTCAAGAGCAAGAGTTTATAAAAGACTACATCGTATTTGAAGAACCTAATTGGGAACAACAATTGGAACTAATCCAAACCCTTTACGATTATCTTTTTGCTGAATGTGAGGAGTTTCATGAATGGTTGGAGGAATTGTATGGTGTTTGGAACGATGATGAGCCTACCTTGCAGCGCGAGGTTAATAAGGTGATTAAATCCATTCATCTCTCAGGGGCTAAAGTGGCCAAACCAGTACTCAAATCTCAAGATGAGGTTATTTTTAGCATTCAATTGTTTCAAGAAACCTTAACAAACAACGAAGCGTTGATTGAGCTTATATCAAGTACATCTTCTAACTGGGAAGTGAGTCGGATTTCTATTATAGATTTAACCATTATGAAAATGGCTATGGCAGAGTTTATGTACTTTGAAAATATCCCTGTTAAAGTAACAATTAATGAATACCTTGAATTAGCTAAAAGTCATAGCTCTCCTTCGAGTTCTAAGTTTATTAATGGGATATTAGATCCTGTTAAACTGCGTTTGATGAAGGAAGGTAAGTTGAATAAAACGGGAAGAGGCCTTCAATAAAGACCAAATTAAGGATTTCTTATTTATTTGATGCTGGTAAGGCAGAAATAGCCTCGTTTAAAGCGGTGTAGATGGTTGAAATCTCTTCGGAAGGCATTTTGTCATCACTCCATAGCCAAGAGGTCATGGAATCTCCTTCAGCTCGAAAGATGAAATAATTTAGATTGCCGGGTTTGCTGATGCTCTTATCTTTCATTTCTCCCAAGATTTTAAAGGCATTTTTAGCGGTTTTCTTTGGTATTGCGCCATATTCTGCATAGGCTGTATCTCCACTTTTAGAGGTAAAAACTTGGCCATTCGAAGCAATCTTATAGTAGATGTACTCTCCGGTGAATCCACCGCCATTGCCCATTTCAACAAAGTTTATTGGTAAATTGCTGACGCTATACTTCGGACCACCACAGGCGTAAAGAAAAATGATAAGACTGGAGATTATACCCAAAGCAATTCTTTTCATGAGGCAAATATAGTTAAGGAATGTTCTTCATTTAAACTTGATTATGTAAGTGATTTAATGAGATAAACGTTAATTTTGTACAGCAAATGAAGGTTTACAACAATATACTCGAAACTATTGGCAATACTCCGCTCGTAAAAGTAAATAATATGTGCAAAGGCTGGCCTTGTGAAGTCTATGTAAAAGTAGAAACCACAAATCCTGGCAACAGTATAAAGGATCGCATGGCTCTTAAAATGATTGAAGATGCCGAAAAAAGTGGTGCTTTAAAGCCAGGAGGCACTATTGTTGAGGGAACTAGTGGAAATACGGGTATGGGGCTAGCTATTGCTGCTATCATAAAAGGGTATAAATGTGTTTTCACAACGACTGATAAGCAAAGTAAAGAAAAAGTTGATGCTTTAAAAGCCTTTGGAGCTGAGGTTATCGTTTGTCCTACGGATGTAGAGCCAGAGGATCCAAGGTCTTATTACAGTGTAAGTAGTCGATTGGCAGATGAAATTCCGAATGCGTGGAAACCAAATCAATATGATAATCCGAGCAATGCAACTGCTCATTACGAACAAACGGGACCTGAGCTCTGGGAACAAACAGATGGCCAAATCACCCATTTAGTTGTGGGTGCGGGAACTGGGGGAACAATTAGTGGAACAGGTCGATTTTTGAAAGAACAAAACCCCGACATTAAAATTATAGGTATTGATACCTACGGTTCTGTTTTCAAAAAGTTTAAAGATACGGGTGAGTTTGATAAGAGCGAAATATATCCATACATCACAGAGGGGATAGGCGAAGATTTTTTGCCGGCTAATGTAAACTTTGATGTTATTGATCATTTTGAGAAAGTAACAGATAAAGATGCCGCTATTTATACCCGTAGAATTGCCCGTGAAGAGGCCATTTTTGCAGGAAACAGTGCGGGTAGTGCTATGGCAGGACTTGAGCAGGTAAAGAGTCAATTCAAAAAAGGCGATAAAGTAGTTGTTATTTTCCATGATCATGGAACTCGATACCTTGGAAAGATGTTTAATGATGATTGGATGCGCGATAGAGGGTTTATTGAACCCACTCCAATTATAACGGCTTTGGATTTAATTCGTAGCCATGAGCACCTTCCCTTAGTTACTCTTAATGAAAACGATGAAGCATCTGCGGCTTTAGATAAAATGGATAAATACAATATTTCGCTTATACCCATAGTAAACGATTCTGGCGCATTTACAGGAGCTATAGAGGATAAGCACTTATACAGTGAGTTATTTAGAAATTCAGATTTAAAATCTTCTCCCATTAAATCGATCATGCAAGGTCCTTTGCCTGTGGTTCATTTTAATACAGGAATAAAGGATGTAAGCGAGCAAATAGGTAAAGAAACGCCTGCTGTATTAGTGATGGACTTGGGTGGTAACTGGCATATTATTAATCAATTTGATATAATACAATCGGTAGAGTAAGCTTATTTGCATGAAGATATACAGGGATCAAATGAACCGAGAGGTTTCCATTTCCAAGGAAGTTACTCGTATTGTTTCATTGGTGCCATCTCAAACGGAGTATTTATATGACCTAGGCCTGGGAGAATATGTGGTCGGTCAAACCATATTTTGCATTCACCCAAAGGATCAGTTTACCTCTGCTTATAAAATTGGGGGAACCAAAAAACTACACTTAGATAAAATTAGCGCCTTAAAGCCAGACTTAATTATTGGCAATAAAGAAGAGAACGATCAGGGGCAAATAGAAGAACTTCAAGCAGAATTTGCAGTTTGGATGAGTGATATTTCCACGTACTCTGATGCTCGTGAAATGATGCTTTCTTTAGCTGAAATATTGGCGGTAAGCGAGAGGGGTCAAGTTATTGTAAATGAAATAGATAGAGAGTGGGAGAGGAGCAGGGGAATGCTGCAGGGGAGTATGCTATATTTAATTTGGCGCGACCCTTATATTGCTGTTGGAACACGGACTTTTATCCATTATTTATGCGAGCATATTGGCTTTAAAAACGCCTGCAATAAACAACGATATCCCCACATATCTGATGCCGAGGTGCAAAGCGATCTGGATTATATTTTATTGAGTTCAGAGCCCTTTCCATTCAAGCAAAAGCATATTGAAGAATTGGAAGAATTAAATCCTGCGGCGAAAGTGATGCTTATTGATGGCGAAATTTGTTCGTGGTACGGGAGTCGTTTAAAGTATATGTATTCCTATTTCTCTAATTTCAAGAAAGCGCATGAAATTTAGGGTAAGCGGCATAGGTTGGATGCTATGGGCAGGCTTAGCCTTTACACTCATGAATATTGGGGTTAAAATGGTGAAACACCTGCCCATAGGTGAGATCATTATAGCTCGGGCAGGAGTACAAATGCTCATTAGCTTTTGGATAGCTCAGCGTTTAAAGCTTAAGGTTTTTAATAAACATAGTAAGTGGCTGGTTATGCGTGGTGTTTTTGGAACCATTGGACTATTTTGTTTTTATTACACCTTACAGGTACTCCCATTGGGGAATGCCATTGTTGTTCATAGTTTATCACCCATCTTAACTACTATATTGGCGATGGTCTTCTTTAAGGAAAAGGTGTTTACCATTCAATGGTTGTGGTTTTCACTTATTTTTATTGGTGTTTACATTGTCAATGGAAGTGTTATGGATGCCAACATTATTGGCTTAATAGTTGGTTTTTTTGGGGCTTTATTTTCGGCTGCTGCCTATAATTCCATCAAAAAGCTCAAAGGGCTGGTGCATCCGCAATTGGTGGTTTTTTATTTTCCCTTGGTAGCTATTCCCTTGGTGAGTATTTATACTCTAATTGCGGGCGAAACATGGGTTTGGCCTCTAAATTATGAATGGTTCTGGTTGTTGAGCATTGGTTTTGCAACCCATCTTGGCCAAACCTTCTTAACTGCAGCCTACCAAGCCGATGATGCTAGTAGAATAAGCCCTATGAGTTATTTAGGGATTATATGGGGAGCGATAAGCGGCATGTTACTATTTGATGAAACCTATGCAATTGCCCAGTATCTCGGTGCGGGTGTGATATTTATTGGCATTCTGCTTAACATTCGCACCAAGGCTTATTATGCCAAACGCAAAGGGTAGCTAAATAAATTAGAATATATGGAGGGATTTAGTAGGGTTTACTTTTCCCAATTTCGCCATGCTGAGGTAATGGAGTGCACTTCCTCTAATATGGCTCGTTCCACCTCATTAAACTCCTTGTGGCGCCTTGGCATGACTAAAGAAGCTGTTTTACAAGCCGCATCCAGTTTATGATTGACAAAGCCTCCTGAACCGCCCCAAGAAAAATCGGGAATGAAGTTCCGTGGAAAACCGCTACCAAATAGATTACAGGCCACTCCAACAACAGTTCCTGTATTAAACATAGTGTTTATTCCACATTTGCTGTGATCTCCCATGATAAGTCCACAGAATTGTTGATTGCTTTTTTCGAAACGAGAACTGGCGTAGTTCCATATCTTAATGCCATCATAATTATTTTTCAAATTACTGCAATTGCTATCTGCGCCAATATTGCACCATTCTCCAAGAACAGCATTGCCTAAGAAGCCATCATGGCCTTTATTGCTAAATCCTTGAAAAACAACATTACTCAGTTCGCCGCCAGCCACAGAACTTGGTCCTAAAACCGTATCCTTATAGATTTTGGCACCCATTTTTACCACACTGTTCTCGCACATGGCAAATGGCCCCCGAATAAGACTGCCTTCCATTATCCTTGCATTTTCGCCGATGTAGATGGGTCCTTCCGTTGCATTTAAGGTACAGGCCACCACTTGGGCTCCATCACCCAAATAAATGGGAAAATCACCTATTACAATGACCGATGGGTGCAGGGTATTTTCGGATTTCATTCCTTCCATGTCTGCACGGATATTTTCTCCAGCTTTGAGAAACACATCGAATGGACGAGCAATGCTATCATACTTCCCCTCAAAAATGCGTTTGGATTGTGCGTTGTCTCCTTTAATTCCTAAAACAGTTCCATCAGCAGATTCTAATTGTTCTCCGTTTTTTAAATTCTGAAATGCTAAAATTAAATCGGCACTAGGTATAAGTCGACCATTTATGTTTAGGTCTGCATTTATTTTTGGGAACTTCGCTTGCAAGTATGGCTGCGTTTCGTAGCCGATGGATGTTGCAGAGAGTGCGCTAGTCCATTTGTCTGAGATTTTGCTTATACCAATTCTAAGATCGGCTGCTGGCCTAGTTAAAGTAAGAGGGTATAGCCCTGTTACTAATGGATCATCGAAGAAAGATATTTTCATGCCTATATGAAAAAAGCCGCATGTAGCGGCTTTCTTCTTAAATTTAATGTCTTATTTTTTTCCGTATCTCTTCATGAATTTATCAATACGTCCTGCGGTATCAATTAAATTCTGCTTTCCTGTGTAAAAAGGATGGCTTTCAGAAGAAATCTCTAATTTGAAAAGAGGGTATTCGTTCCCATCTTCCCATTCTATCGTTTCCTTTGTTTCAACACAACTCTGAGTCATAAATGCGTAATCGCAACTCATGTCCTTAAAGACAACTTTTCTGTAGTTACTTGGATGTATCTCGGCTTTCATTTCGAATTGCAAAATTAGTATGCTATTTTGATTATTCCTAACCTAAATCATCTAAATCTAAATCTTTATTTTCATCGGGGTCAATATTGAAGAAATCTTCATCCGGAACCTCAATTCCACAGTCGGTCATAATCCCACCATTACCCGTAGGCTTATCTATCATATTGAGATCTAATTTAAAGGTTTGCTTCCCTTCTAAAATGCTTCTCATGAAATTGGCATATATGGGAAGGGCCATATGAGCTCCCTGACCTAAGCGTCCATTTCTAAAGCGTACTGAGGGATCATCTGCTCCAACCCACGTAACGGCTACTAAGTTTCTGTTAACACCTATAAACCAACCGTCTGCACTTCCTTGAGTGGTTCCGGTTTTACCTCCGGCAACTCCTTTAAGTTTTCTAAGTGTGGGACCCATCCTGCCGTCTGTTAATCGCTTTCCAGTTCCTTTCTCAACTACTCCTGTAAGCATTTTATACATGAGATAAGCCTTCTCTTCACTCAATACCTGATCATGCTTTGGTTCTGTATTTTCATATACAATATTTCCATTGGCATCTTCAATTCGTGCAATAAAGTTAGGTTCAATCCAAAGGCCTTTATTTACAAATGGAATAAAGGATCCCGCCATTTCAAAAGGACTTAACTCAACTGTTCCTAAACAGATCGATGGGATAGGCTCAATTCGGTTTTTTTGAATACCCACTCTTTCTGCGAACTTAATTACCAATTGAGGACCTCTTGGCCCCAAGCTTTTCATTAAACGGGCAGTAATCCAATTATTAGAGTAGGCTAAGCCGTCTTTCATCATTAACTCGCCTCCTCCTTTACTTCCGCCATTTCCTGGCCTCCACGCAGTTGGGCCATGCCCAATAGTAACAGGCTCGTTGGGCCACATGCTGCAGGGCGAAGTTTTATTGATGTCTAAAACTGTGGCATAAACCAAAGGTTTAAAGGTGGAGCCCACCTGCCGTCTTACTCCCGTATTTACGTGATCAAACTTAAAGAATTCATGATTTACTCCTCCAACCCAGGCTTTTACATTCCCATTTTCAGGGGAAACTGCGATAAAGCCCGCATGCAGTATTTTTTTTGCCATGGACATGCTGTCAAATGGACTCATTACCGTATCAATGGGCCCATTGTAAGAGAATACCGTCATGGGTATAGGTTCTTTTAGCTTGGCGAAAACCTTTTCTTCATCGCCTTTAAACTGTCTTTTTAGTACTTGATATTGGTGTGTTCTTCTAAAAGCTTTTTCAACAAATTCGGGAATTTCTTTATACCTATTTGTTATGTAAGTCCAAGGATTAGATTTACCCCAACTCTTCAAAAATTCTTTTTGAAGAGTTCGCATATGAGTATGTACGGCAGTTTCTGCTTTTTTCTGGAGATCATAATCAAGTGTTGTATAAATTTTTAATCCACTTTTATATAAATTATATCCATTCTTTTTAGACCAACTTTTCATGAATTTGGCTAGGTAATCTCTAAAGTAGGAGGCCTTTCCCTCATATTCTTCCTTGTGATAATCTAGAACAATATCTTGGCCCTTTATTTGGTCGTATTCTTCTTTACTTAATTTACCATTACGCACCATTTGTGCAAGAACTATATTCCTTCTTTTTTTACTGCCCTTTGGGTTTCGTTTTGGATTGTATGCAGTATTTGCCTTTAGCATTCCAATTAGGACTGCTGATTCTTCTAATTTTAGGTCTATAGGTGCTTTGTTGAAAAATTCTCTTGAAGCAGCATCAATTCCCCAAGATATGTGAGTAAATGGCACCGTGTTCAAATACATGGTCAATATTTCATCCTTGCTATACCTTTTTTCCAGCCTTACCGCAATAATCCATTCTTTAAATTTCTGGATAACTCGCATGAACTTGCTTTTCGGTTTCTCTGAAAATAGATTTTTTGCGAGTTGTTGGGTGAGTGTACTTGCGCCTCCGTCTTTGCCCATTCCTTTAAGAGCTCGGGCAATGGCACGGGCATCAATACCACTATGTTCATAGAAACGTTCATCCTCCGTGCTTACAAGGGCATCTACAGTAGATTTAGCAATTTCTTTGTAACTTATTTTAGTTCTATTTTGTAAGTAATACTTTCCAAGTAATTTTCCGTCTTCGGAAAGAACCTCGCTACTTAATGCGTTTTTGGGATTCTCCAGTTGTTTGATGTTCGGCATGCTTCCCATAAAACCAATGGTGAGAAGAACGAAAAACAGCAGGCCAAAAATTAAAGCACCGAATGCCAATGACCATATTCTTGGGATAAAACGAAAACCTGATTTTTTTTTCTTTACCTCTTTATCACTCGATTTATTGGAAGTCATAACTCTTAATACGCAAATTTAGTTAAAAGTAAATAGGTGTTAGAGCAGATTATCAACATAGAACGCTCCGAAACTTTAAAAGCGGAGCAGGAGATAAACAGTAAATAGATAAGTAGGGCGCACTAATGAGCCATTACTTCTTTTTTTTCGCAGCTACTTTCTTTTTGGCTTTAGGTTTAGCCTTAGCCTTTGTTTTAGGTTTAGCCTTTGTTTTTTTTGCAGGAGCTTTCTTTTTAGATTTCACAGCCCCGGAAGCTTCTTGTGCTTCCATAATCTTCTGTACATCTGCAAAGGTCATTTTTTCTATATCTGCATCTTTGGCTAATTTGTATTTTACACCATTTGCAGATATCACAGGGCTCCACCTTGCTTTTACAATCTTTATGCTTGCATCCTCTGTAAAGGTCTTCAATAGCTTTGCTTTTTCCTGTTCGATTTTAACATCGATTAATTCTTTGGCTCTGCCTAAACTTATATCCTCGGGAGCTTCATCCTTAGGTATGGAAACAAATAAATCATCGTATTTAAGGTATGGACCAAACCTTCCCTTATTTGCTGTGACCTCAAATCCGTTGTATTCTCCAATTTCAAGGGGGTACTGTGGCGCCGCGAGCGCTACTTTTAACAGTTCCATTACCTCTGATTCAGGTATTTCTAGTAAGTCAGTTCCTCTAGCTAAACTATGAAACTTGCTGTTATACCTTATGTATGGACCGTAACGACCTGCATTTACTACAACCTCATGTCCCTCATATTCTCCCACAGTTCTTGGAAGTGAAAAAAGCTTTAAGGCTTCAGTTAAATCGATGGTCTCAATGCTTTGGGTGGGTTGCAGACTCGCAAATTTAATTTCAGATTCTTCCCCTTCCTTTTCTCCCTCTTCTCTTTGACCCAATTGAACTAAAGGACCGTATCTACCTATCCGTACAAGAACCACTTTTCCTGTCTTCGGATCTTTTCCTAAGATGCGCTCTCCAGTTGCTCTATCTGCAGTTTCAGTGGTGGTTTCAACCATTTTATGGAAGGATCCATAAAAGCCTTCAAGCATATTTGTCCATGATTTTAGGCCATCTGCAATTTCATCAAACTCCTTTTCAACAGATGCGGTAAAACCATAGTCCATGATGGGATTAAAGTTTTTAATTAAGAAATCTGTAACAATCATGCCAATATCGGTAGGAAAGAGCTTTTGCTTTTCAAAACCAAAATTCTCTTTTTCCTTGATATCCTCTATGCTGTCGTTTTTTAATAATAAATTGTGTACTTCTCTTTGTTTGCCATCTCTGGATTCATTTAAAACATATCCTCTTTTTTGAACGGTACTAATAGTAGGAGCGTAGGTACTTGGTCGTCCAATGCCTAATTCTTCTAGCTTTTTTACCAAACTAGCTTCCGTGTATCTTGCCGGAGGTCGACTAAATTTTTCCTGGGCTATAATTTCTTTGTATCCCAATTGTGAGCCAATGGAAACAGGGGGCAAAAGGCCTTTTTGCTCATCATCATCTTCATCGTCTTTTCCCTCGAGGTAAACTTTAAGGAAACCATCAAACTTTATAACTTCACCTTGCGCTTTAAAAAGAATATCAGATGAACTGCTTTCAATAGTTAAGGTTGTTTTTTCTAATTCTGCACGACTCATTTGAGAAGAGATGGCTCTTTTCCAAATCAAGTCGTACAATCTTTGCTGTCCATTGTCATCTCCGGCAGCTGTTCTATCAAAATAGGTGGGTCTTATGGCTTCGTGAGCCTCTTGGGCGCTCTCGTTCTTCGTATTAAATTTCCTTGGATTTGAATATTCAGAACCATAGCTATTTACGATGGCCTTTTTTGCTCCATCAATGGCTGTCTGGCTCAAATTAACGGAGTCTGTTCGCATGTATGTAATGTGACCATTCTCATAGAGCCTTTGAGCCAATTGCATGGTTCTACTTACGCTATATCCTAATTTTCTACTCGCTTCTTGCTGCAATGTACTTGTTGTAAAAGGAGCTGTTGGGTTTCTAAATGCAGGCTTTACCTCAATGTTTTTCACGGAAAAGTCGGATCCAGAAATACTTTCTAGAAAGAGTTTTGCCGCGTCAACTGTATCAAATGCTTTAGAACAGTTTGCCTCAATATTTTTACCCTCATGAGTAAAGATGGCTTTCACTTTATAAGAGCTTTTAGAATTAAACGTATTTATTTCACGCTCTCGCTCAACAACAAGCCTCACGGCTACGGACTGCACTCTTCCTGCAGATAATTGAGATTTAACTTTTTTCCAAAGAACGGGAGATAGTTCAAAACCTACAATTCTATCTAATATCCTTCGCGCTTGTTGGGCATCTACAAGGTATGAATCAATGATTCTTGGATTGCCGATGGCTTTTTTGATGGCGGGCTCGGTGATTTCATTAAAAACTATTCGTTTCGTGGTTTTGGCATCAAGGCCTAAAACTTCAGCTAAGTGCCAAGAAATGGCCTCTCCTTCGCGATCCCCATCCGTTGCTAGCCATACATTTTCGACACCTTTAACCATTTTCTTAAGATTCTTTACCAGCTCTTTTTTGTCTGGACTAACATCGTAAGAGGGTTTGAAGCTATTCTCAATGTCGATCGCTTTATCTCCTTTAGACAGGTCTCGCACATGTCCCATACTGGAGGTTACTTTAAAGTCCTTTCCAAGATATTTTTCAATCGTTTTGGCCTTTGCCGGGGACTCTACAATTACTAAGTTTTTTGCCATTATTCAAATATTATTGAGCTTGTACTCTTTCCTAATGATGTATTTATAGAAACAAGATATAAGCCTTTTAGGTTCTTTTTATTTTTAAATTGTGTACTTGATGAGAAGGTGTTCACTTCCTGAACATCGACAATCTTGCCTGCGCAATCCCTTATAATTACAGATTGTATCCATTGTTCCTTGTCTAAGCGTATGGTAACATCTGATTCAGTCGGGTTTGGAAAAATACTCATACCCAAAGACGGGATATCGTTTGTAGATGATGCGAATCTCCCTATATTGATGTCATCGATATACACCGAATTACCCCCTCTAGTTTCAACATCAAATCTAAAAATAGCAGATTCTACTGAATCAAATTTTGTCAGAGAAAAGTTTATCAATTTCCATTGATCGTCAGATGTTGGGACAAAATTTTCTACTTGCGGTGCACGCAGGTATGCCAAACCTGCACCTAATCTTTGTATAAAAGGTTGGAAGCTATGCCCACAATCTGTGGAAATTAAGACTTTCAGTGTTTCTGTATTTGTGGCGCTTGTATGCGGTGCATAAGATGTAAAGAAACTTAAGCGCGGCTGCTGTCCTTGCATTTCTTTTAAATTTACGGGAGGGAGTTGAATGCTGTAAACAGTTCCCATTGTAGTGCTGCTTGAAACCCTAGCTTGATAACATTTTTGGCTTTTATACCCCACAGAAGTGTTTTCTTCCCATTGAGAACCCGTTTTAAAAACAGGTGTAATTTTAAAATCAGGACCAGCGACATTTTCAAAGGTTTCAAAATATTTTGGAGCCTGTCCCTTTGCATCTATCACAGTAATATATTCTGTTTCATTTGCAATTGTACTGCCTGAGCTATTGGTGACTTGAAGTTTTACTGCATATTTTCCCGGAGTGTTATATATAACTGCAGGACTTTCTATTGTTGTTCCGTTGGGTGTTCCTCCTTCAAAAGTCCATATTCTTGAATCTACATTTGCTTTGCAAGAATTGTCAAAAAATGTTACTGGTGATCCAGTGCAAATGATTCTTTGGTTTGATGAGAAGTATGCTTGAGGGGTGCCAGTGCCATCTTGAACACCTGTTGCAATTAAGTTTGAGGAACGATATAAATTACTTCGTGGTGATCTTGCTAAAGAACTATAAACCCTTGTTTTTTGGTCATTGGTGAACATTGCCATGCATGTACCTCTTGAGTAATCCATGTAGTTTTCCCACATATCTATCCTATCTGGACTGTCTGAATTACAGGAGTTCCCATTGCTAGGGCAACCTGCATTTGTAAATGTAGAAAGTACAGGTGGGGTATCGTCACAGCCATCACCAAAGCCTGAACATCCGCCTTGAAAAGTATGAAATAGCCCAAGCCAGTGCCCAATTTCATGGGTGAGTGTTCTTCCTCCATCACCGGAGCCGATAGCAGAACCTATGGTTCCCAAGCGGTCATGTCTAAGAACAATTCCGTCTCTATTGGCGCTGGTTCCAAATGGCAGTGTAGCATATCCTAAAGTGGTTCCCGTTCCAGAACTATTCTCAATGCTATTCACCACATAAATATTTAAATACTGCTGGTAATTCCATTGGACTCCATCCAAAGATTTTATCTCCTCTGTGCTTTGGGATGAATTATTCGTGAAAGGACTAAAGACTCTATTAATGCCATTCGTACAATTGCCACTCGGATCTATTTTTGCCAATCTAAACTCAATTTCCATGTTCGTGGCATCATTGATAAAAGGCGCTCTAATGCCTGATTTGTTTGCATTTGTCAATGAAAAATCCTCATTAATTACACGTATTTGATCTTCTATTTGCTCTTTGGAAATATTGCCATCTCCGTTTGTATGAATTACATGAAAAACAACAGGGATAATATACTTACTTGCTCTACGATCCACATTTTTAAACGCTTTCGCAAAAATATTCCAATCCTTTTCCTTCTGATGTAAGGAGGAATCTCTTCCTTTCATCAAATCTGCATAAGAATCTGTGCCACATTGGTGACTTTGAGCGAAACTTGAACTCATTAATAATGAGCCCATTGCCGTTAAAAGGAGCTTGTTTATGTTCATATTCTGCGCTGCAAAGTAACATTAAAAATGATGAATAGATTGTTACTGAAATGTAATAAGGTATTTTTTAATGTCATTTTTTATTGGTTTAAGGCTGTTTTTTTTAAGTGTTCACTTTTGACTTTTCCAAGAAACTTTTCAATGAAAAAATTAATGGCGTTTAAAAGTAGAATGAGCGCAAAGGCAACTATATATTTATATATGTCATTAAGCGTGCCAATCTGGAGCACCCCTTTTAATTCAAATCATTTCCCAATGTAAAATGCAATGAATAAAAGAAGGTAAGAGTCTATAAATGAGCTCACAAGAGTGCTTGCAGTGACTCCTGCTGTTAAAGCAAAATTTAACAGGGAATCTCCAATTTTTAGGTTGGCTTGAGGAATGCCTATCTTTTGCAACTCTTGAATAAGGTTTTTTTCGAGGCTTCGTTGATATTTTGTGTTAGGATTTATTGCTATTTGAATCGATTATTGTAGCAAATAGATTGTTAATGAAAAAGCAGTTGCAGTATTTAAAAATAGGAGGACTCTCTTTTTTGCTCATGGTTTTTGTTCAGGGATACGGGCAGGATAAGAACGAATGGTTAAATAAAGGGGGTTTTTATGATAGCATTGGAGATTATAGAAAATCTATTGAGTGTTATACAAATGTCTTAAAATTGGATAAGGGAAATGCTGTTGCCTTAAATAATCGATCTGTTGCTTTCGTTGGAATCGGCAAGCCTGGCCTTGCTCTTGTAGATTTAAATGCTCTTATTTATTCAAACGATGCCATTGCTGATGCGTATTTTAATAGATATGCTTTGCATCAAGAAGCAGAGAACTACGAATTTGCGATGGGAGACATTAATAGTTATATCAAACTGAACCCAAAAGACCTAGTGGCTTATGTATTGCGAGCAGAATTAGCCGTAAAAATGGAATATTATGATGTGGCAATTGGTGATCTGATCCATGTGCTAAATGAAAAGGAGAATGACATTGATTTGCAAATTGCTTTGGCTGAGGTTTATGCAAAATCAAATAAGTTAGACTCAGCAACGAATCTCTTGAACAGGCTATCTCTTAAACCTGAAGTGAATGAAGAGCAACTGTATATAGTAAATGCTCTTATTCTTAGCAAGTCAGGAAATTATAAAGAATCTAATGAAAAGCTAAATTTGTTTTTATTAAATAATCCCGAAGGGTGGGGGCCCTTAAAATTAAAGGCAGATAATTTGTTTTTTTTAAAAGAATATGAGAATGCTTTAGTCCTATACCAAAAAATAATGGCCTCGGATTCTTCAGATTATGCGCTGTGGGCAGATATCGGCCATTGTTACTTGCAGCTCGAATTATATTCAGAAGCCCTGGATGTCCTTTCTAAAAGTGTTCGAAAAAGGAATGCTCAGCCAGCCTATGCCTACTTAGGGAGAGGGATTGCATATTTTAACTTAAAGAAATATAACCAAGCTTGCGGAGATTGGCAAAAAAGCGCATTATTGGGAAATGCAAAAGCAAAAGAGTTTCTTAAAGCTCATTGCGTAAAGGATTGACGAAAAATACACGCTTTATCTGTTTGGCGCCTTTGGCTCACTCACTCATATCCTTACATTTGAAATGTTTAAAACACACAGGGTTGTTTAGATACAGACTGTTGTATTAAAAGAGTTTCACTTTATATTAAAATGATATTTTACTAATCATAACTTATTTGTAATGAGTTAATAAGAGCCTGCTGATTAATTATAATTAGAAGGCATGATGCTATGCGTATATCATACTTAGCGTTTAATATATTTACATATGTAAGACTCAGGAATTTACAAATGTAAAGCCAATTACTTACATTTGTAAGCAATGCAAAGTAGTGAAGATATCAATGACAGAGTGCTGTTTTTAATGAAGTACTTAAAACTAAGTAAGGCAGCCTTTGCTGAATCCATAGGGATTAATCCATCTGTGTTGAGTCATATAGCCTCAAAGCGCAATAAGCCGAGTATAGATATGGTTATAAGTATCGCACGTATTTACCCAAAAGTATCAGGAGACTGGCTTCTAACCGGCTTAGGTATCATGTTTAAAGACGAAAGTTCTAGTAACTTAAAAAGTATTGTTAATGATTCTATTGCAGAATTACAATTGCTTCACGATGTAAACTATCAGAGTTATACATCTCGATTAAAATCTATAGCAAACCGTTTAGATTCCTTGGTTTAATCAAACAAAGACAATTGTTTTTTATTTTTATTATGCTTAAACGCAGCTCCAAAAGCAGCTTTGTAGGATTCGATTTTGTCCTCATTTAAGCTATATATAGTGGCTGTCTTAAAAGGCACAGCGTCCACCAAAGAAACAGACCTCAACCTATACAGATGTTGCGATACGGTACTTTGAGAGAAGGGGAGTTGATCTACAATTTGTTTTACCGATTGTCCAGGATTCTTTTTTAATGAGCTCATTATAGCCAAGCGCGCGGGGTGTCCCATTGCTTTTTGAACCTTGGCGAGGTGAACAAGCTTCTCATTAAAACTATCAAAAGATTTAATTTTCATCTTCTTTTTACTTCGCAATAATACAATAAAGCAAGCAAATATGCTATGTTAAAGGTTTTTTGTGTTTCCAACGTCTATGGCTCCATAGCCAGTGCTCTGGGTGTTCAAGAATGTCTTCCTCCATGATTTTACACGTTCGTTCCATAATTTCATCCTTGCTCATTTCTTTTGCATTTTCTGTAACAATTACAGTTCTAACTTCGTAAAATCCTCTTTTTACTTTTTCTATTTTAGTGCTAATTACAGCCATATCTAGTTTCTTGGCAATAACTGCATATCCCGGCATGAATGCAGTTTCTTTCCCTAAAAAACTTGTCCAGTATGCATTTTTAGGACTCGCTGGGTTCTGGTCAGATATAAAGGCAGCAATTAAGGGACGTTCTTTCGCCTCTCTCAGAGTAAAGTATATTTTTTCCATGGGCACAGGAATGCTTCCAAAGCGGCCTCTTTTGATTCTCATAAACGTCTCCATAGAAGCGTTGCTTAGCTTTTTATAAACACCAAAGGTCCTGGTTTTAAGAATTAGCGGGCCAGAAACAATAGCCCATTCCCAATTGCCTTTATGCGACATGACGCCCATTATTTTTCTCTTTTCGTCGTACAGTCGATCGATTTCAGTATTCTCTATGAGAACATACCTTTTCTTGAGCTCCTTCTCTGAGATTGTAAATCCTTTAATGGTCTCCACAATAATGTCGAATAGGTGTCTGTAAAACTTCTTTTCGATGAGTAATCGTTCCTGTTTTGATTTGTTAGGAAAGCAGGAATTTAAGTTATCACGAACTACTTTTTTCCTGTAGCCAATAACTTTATAACCTATGAGATACAATACATTACTTATGCCATATAGCATAAAAAAGGGCAGTCTACTCAGAAGCAATAGCAGAGGGATAAGAATCCATTTTGTGACGATCATATAAAATACCTTGGCCTTCCGCAAAACTACTGAAATTCTATCATGGTTTCCATACATTTGCATTTGAAATGAGACGAATCATCATCATTAGCTTTTTTATTCTTGCAGCATCTTGTGGAGTTAACCAGTCCAAAACACATCAGTCTGCAGTCTCTATTATTAGCAGCGATACTACTAAAGTTGCTTTTTGGAATGTAGAAAATCTCTTTGATACCATAAATGATAGCACGTATGATGATGACTTTACACCAGAAGGATATAATCATTGGGATTCCATTCGATATGCAAAAAAAGTAATTAATCTATCTTTTGCGATGAATGATATAAAGGCTGATATAATAGGGCTGTGTGAAGTGGAAAATAGGGAGGTGCTTGAAGATTTGAAATCGACCTGTAAATCCTTAACAATTCATGCCATTGTTCATCAGGAATCACCAGATGAGAGGGGAATAGATGTCGCCTTACTTTACAATGCCTTGTTGTACAAAGCCATTTCGAGTCAAGCCATTCCGGTAAAACTGGCAGACAATGATAAAACGCGAGATATACTTAAGGTTGTGCTCAGGTCTCATGATGCAAAGGATACTATAGCCGTATTTGTAAATCATTGGCCCAGTAGAAGAGGGGGCCTGATCGCATCAAACCCCAACAGGTTTAAAGCCGCAAGAACTTTGCGTGATGCAGTGAATAAAACAAAACATCCCTTTATCATTATGGGTGACTTAAATGATGGTCCTTCAGATAGCAGTGTCGCTCACATTCTTGGGTCATGTAATCCAAATTCAGAAAAAACATCTTGTTCGTCTTATGACCTAGCAGCAACTATAAACTCTGCTAAGGAGGGCAGCCATTGCTATAGGGGCAGCTGGAACATGTTAGATCACATAATACTTTCACCAAACCTAATCGATGGCACTTCTAAATATCAATACAAGCAAAATAGCTTTGGTCTTTTTAAACCAGATTACTTGATACAGCAATCCGGAAAGTATAAGGGTTATCCTGCAAGAGCCTTGGCTGGAGGCAGGTTTTTAGACGGGTATAGCGACCACTTGCCTGTTCAATGTATAATAGTTCACAAGCAATGAATGTTACTAAACTCTTAAATAGAGATATTAGTTGGCTTTCTTTCAATGCAAGGGTTTTACAAGAGGCTGCAGATCCATCTGTACCCTTAATAGAGCGGTTAAAGTTTTTAGGTATTTTTTCTAGTAATCTCGATGAGTTCTTTAGAGTTCGAGTGGCCACACTAAAGCGAGTGGTTGATTTGAAAAGAAAATCAAACAGTATTGATGTCGAACAAGCTAAAGTAATCATGGGACAAGTGAAGGGAATTGTTCTTAAACAGCAGCAAAATTTTGATGTAATATATCATCAAATAAAAAGGCAGTTGGTGTTGGAAGGCATCGAGATAACGGATGAATCTCAACTGAGCTCAAACGAATTGAAGGAAGTAACAAATTATTTTACAGATTCAGTCGCTCCAAGAATATTTCCAATCGTTATTAGTTCAATGCGCCCATTTCCTAATTTGAACGATGGTCAAATCTATTTAGCTGTTAAGCTCAAAGGAAAAAATGTAAAGGTAAATTATGCCATTGTAAATATACCTTGCCACGTGCTCTCACGATTTTATATTCTAAAGCAAAGCACGGGCCCTCGTAGAGTTCTCTTACTGGACGATGTGATACGATGCAATTTACTCAATTTGTTTAGAAGCACAAATGCTACAGAGGTGGAAGCCTATACCATTAAGCTATCTCGGGATGCAGAACTAGATTTAGAAGAATCGGATGATTTATCTATGGTTGAAAAAGTAGCCAAAAGTGTTAAGCTTAGAAAAAAAGGAATCCCTACCCGTTTTATATATGATGAGAACATCCCATCTGATTTACTGAAGTTGCTGAGAGATAAACTCAATATTCATAAAGCCCAGGCCATCCCAGGAGGGAAATATCACAATTTTAAAGATTTTATGAATTTCCCGGTACTAGGAAAAAAGAATTTAATATATAAGCCCATTGTGCCCAAGAGAATAGATCATTTAGAAAATAGCCATTCTATGCTTAATCATTTGTTAAAGCAGGATGAGCTTATTGCTTATCCATACCAGAGTTTTAATTACATTCCAAAACTTTTGATGGAAGCTTCCATTAGCCCGGCGGTTAAAGAAATTAATATTACGCTCTATCGATTGGCTAGTACCTCAGCTGTGGCAAATGCCTTAATAAATGCAGTAAAGAATGGGAAGAGGGTAAGAGTGCTCACTGAATTGAGAGCGAGGTTTATGGAAAAAGTCAATATGGAATGGGCGAAGAGGTTGAAAGAAGAAGGGGTAGAAATCATGGATTCTATTCCCAACATGAAAGTCCACTCTAAATTGCTTCAGATAAAGTTAGAGCATAAAGGAAAAGAGAAATACATTGGTCATATAGGTACGGGTAATTTCAATGAAGATACAGCTCAGCTTTATTGTGATTTTTCCTTATTAACATCAGATGCTTCCATAAACAAAGAGATTAGCAAAGTATTCGGTCTTATTAGAAATTTTAGACTCGATAGCTATGTGTTTAAAGAATTAATAGTAAGTCCTTTAAATACCCGCTCTAAACTAAAAGCACTCATAGATAATGAAATAAAAGAAGTCCAAGCAGGAGGGACTGGCCGAATAATCATAAAATGCAACAGCTTGGAGGATACGGAACTCTGTCTTAAACTGTTGCAAGCCGCAGAATCCGGCGTAAAGATAGATTTGATTATTCGTGGTATTTTTAGATTGCGACTTAAACTTAATCACAAAAACATACGTGCTGTGAGCATAGTTGATCGATACCTGGAACATGCTCGTATTTTTTATTTTTATGCCGGGGGAAAGGAAAAAACGTACTTGGGTAGTGCCGATATTATGAGACGTAATTTAGATTTCAGAATTGAAGTCACGACTCCTATTAAAAACAAGAAACATAAAAAAACACTGCTTGATTTCCTCCATCTTCAACTTGCGGACAACACGAAGAGCCGATTAATGTATGGTAAGTTGAGAAATAAATATTCAACAAACGCAGGAAAAGAGGTGGTTTCTCAACTTGATTTTTATAAGAATTTAGCTAAATAATTGACGCAGGAGACATTCTACAAGCTGGCTTAATTTTTATACGAAAATGGGCTTTTTAAGAGATTAAAAACCTTAAATTTGCCACTTTAGAATTATATGGGAACATTAATCATGATCGGTCAGATATTCTTGGCCTTAGGGATCTTAATAACAATACATGAATTAGGTCATTTTTTAGCGGCTAGATTATTTAAAATAAGGGTAGACAAGTTCTATTTATTTTTTGATTTTTTATTTCCCATGCCTAATGTTTTAAACTTCGCTATTTTTAAGAAAAAAATTGGAGCTACCGAGTATGGACTTGGCTGGTTTCCTATGGGAGGATACGTTCAAATTGCGGGAATGGTGGATGAAACCACGGATAAAGATGATTTGGGGAAAGACCCAGAGCCAGATGAATACCGTGCAAAGCCCGCATGGCAAAGACTAATTGTTCTCATGGGTGGTATTATCTTTAATATTATCCTTGGAATCATCATTTTTACCGGAATAAAAGCATACTGGGGCGATTCGTATTTACCCGCTTCAGCAGTAAATGCAAAACATGGCATCTATGCATCTCAAGAGATGGAGGAGTTAGGCTTTAAGACCGGAGATAAAATTGTAGCATTAAACGGCCAAGAAATGAAAAGATACGAAGAGCTTTTCAAAACTGATTTTTTACTTGCTGACACCAAAGAAATTACTGCTTTAAGAGATGGCAAGCAGGTAAAGTTTGACCCCGGTGCAGAGTATGGAAATACCTTAGCCGGCAATAAAAATAAACCCATGTTGCTTGTTATTGACCATGCTTTAGTCGATTCTTTATTGCCAGGTGGGCCTGCCTATAGCAGTTCCTTAAAAAAGGGCGATCGTCTCCTGCAGGTAAATGGAGAGGACGCTTTTACGGGTCGATTATTTTCTTACCAAATCAAGAAAAATAAGAACAGTGAAGTAACCATTGCAGTTCTTCGAAACAAAGATACTATTCGTTCTACCATGAAAGTCTCAGAAGAAGGGACCATTGGTATATCAATGAAGCCCTTTACCTTCGATGAAAATGATATTATACGCGAAACCTACAGTTTTGGCCAGTCCATAGGAAAAGGTGTTACAGCATCATTTAATGCATTAGCAGGCAGCGTAAAAGGGTTTGGAGCGATTTTTAGTGGTAAGCTAGATGCAACCAAATCGTTAAGTGGTCCAGTTGGAATTGCGCGCATGTTCGGAGATCAGTGGAATTGGCAGCGTTTTTGGAACTTAACAGGTTTATTATCTATGGCTCTAGCCTTTTTTAATGTTCTTCCTATTCCAGGTTTAGACGGGGGACATGCTACTTTTGTTTTGTACGAAATGGCAACTGGTCGCATGCCCAATGAAAAATTTCAGTATGCCATGCAGGCAATTGGAATGGTTATCATTCTAACGCTAATGGTCTTAATCTTTGGATTGGATATTTACAATGCCATTGTAGGCAATTAAATTTATGAATGCTTATGAACTTTTCGGTTGGAATCCTAAGTTTATCATTGATCTTGGAGAGTTAAGAAAGAAATTTATTGCTCTGCAGCTCAGTCATCATCCCGATTTAAAGGGCGATGATATAGAGTCATCCGCTTTCATTAACGAATCATACAATACCTTAAAAGACCCCTACAAAAGATATTCGTACCTTCTAGGTTTGGTTTATCCTCAGGAAGCGATGAAGTTAGATGACATGTGGCTCATGGAGATGATGGAATTAAACGATTCAATTATAGAATCGAAGGGAAATGAAAGTTTAAAAGCATCGGTTAAAAATAGCTTGCAAACATATTTTTCTGAGGTAAATATAGCTCTGGAGGAAAAGGCCCTCGAATGGGATCAAAACGGGCAATCAGAAATCCTAAAATACATCTCACAGGAGCTACAAAAAATCAAGTATTTACAGCGTTTACAGAAGATATTTGATGGGGTAGAGGAGTTGTAATAAAAATTTGTATTAATCCCCCCTAAATTGTGGGTTTTATGTGAGAAACCTATGTTAAAAACATAGCCTTACTGTATTACTTTGCAGGAAATTTAAGCATGGACGAGAATAAGGATATCGGAGAAAATATTATTTCGATTAATATAGAAGACGAAATGAAATCAGCCTACATTGATTATTCAATGTCGGTTATTGTATCACGTGCATTGCCCGATGCTAGGGATGGTTTAAAACCGGTTCACAGAAGGGTATTATATGGAATGACCGAGCTTGGTTTAGCTCCTAATCGTCCACATAAAAAATCAGCACGTATTGTAGGAGAAGTTTTAGGTAAGTACCACCCGCACGGAGATAGCAGTGTATATGATACCATGGTTCGTATGGCTCAAGATTGGAGTTTGAGATACCCAATGGTAGATGGGCAAGGAAACTTTGGTAGTATAGATGGAGATCCTCCAGCTGCCATGCGTTATACCGAAGCTAGAATGAGAAAAATAGCTGAAGAAACCATGTCTGATATTGATAAAGATACGGTTGATTATCGTCCAAACTTTGATGATTCCTTAAAGGAGCCATCTGTATTGCCTTCTCGAATACCAAACTTAATAGTAAACGGAGCAGCCGGAATTGCTGTGGGTATGGCCACGAATATGGCGCCGCATAACTTATCTGAAGTATGCGATGGTATAGCTGCTTACATTGATAATAGAGATATTGAAGTAAGCGAGTTGATGCAACATATTAAAGGCCCTGATTTTCCAACTGGGGGTATTATTCATGGCTTTGAAGGAATAAAGTCTGCCTGTGAAACGGGTAGAGGTCGCATTGTTATGCGTGGTAAGGCAGAAATTGAAACTACCAGCACTGGAAAAGAACGCATCGTTATCACAGAAATGCCCTATCAAATTAGCCCGACTCAAATTATAGTGAGAGCGGTAGATTTGGTAAATGAAAAGGTTATTGATGGAATATCTGCGGTAAGAGATGAAAGTGGACGCCAGGGCATGCGTGTGGTTTTTGATTTAAAAAGAGATGCCATAAGCAATGTAATTCTTAACCAATTATACAAGTTTACACCGCTACAGAGTAGCTTTAGTGTGAACAATATTGCCTTAGTAAAAGGCAAGCCTATCATGATGAATATGAAAACAATGATTGAAGCATTTGTTGATTTTCGTCATGAAGTAATTATGCGTAGGACCCGCTATTTACTTGCAGATGCAAGGCGTAGAATTCATATCTTAGAAGGTTTAATCATTGCTCTTGACAATTTAGATGCAGTTATTAAACTGATTAGAGGCAGTAAAAACCCAGATGAGGCAAAGGCAGGTTTAATTAGTGATTTTAAACTCAGCGAACTTCAAGCCAAAGCCATACTGGATATGCGTTTGCAAAGGTTAACTGGTCTTGAAATTGACAAGATTAGAGCTGAATATGATTCCATAATGGAAGAAATAGACTACCTGGAAAGTATTTTGGCCAGCGAAGAACTTCAAATGGGTATTATTAAAACAGAAACGCTTGAAGTTAAAGAAAAATACGGAGATGAGCGTAGAACAATGATAGAGCCAGATTCTGGTGATATTAATATTTTAGATTTAATTCCAAATGAAGAAATGGTTGTAACCCTAAGTCACATGGGATACATCAAGCGTACTTCTTTAAGCGAATATAGAGAACAAAAAAGAGGAGGAAGAGGAAATAAAGGAGTGGGACATAGAGATGCAGATTTTGTTGAACACCTGTTTAGTGCAAGCACGCATAACTATTTACTCTTATTTACAGAGCAAGGCAGATGTTTCTGGCTCAAAGTATACGAAATTCCTGAAGGAGGGAAAACTACTAAAGGAAGGCCTATTCAAAATATGGTAGCCCTGCCCAAAGACGACAGTATTAAAGCCTTCTTGAATATTTCTAATTTAAAAGAAGAAGAATATTTAAATAGTCATTTTGTTACGATGGTAACAAAAAGAGGTATTATAAAGAAGACCTCTTTAGAGGCATACTCAAGGCCAAGAACGAATGGAATAAATGCCATTACAGTGAGAGATGGAGATGAGTTACTCTGGGCTTCATTAACCAATGGAAACAACGATATCCTTATTGCTAAGAAAAGTGGTAAAGCCATACGTTTTCCAGAAGCTAAAGTGAGATCAATGGGAAGAACTGCAGCAGGTGTAAGGGGTGTAACCCTTGAAGGACCTGAGGATGAGGTGATTGGCATGATTTGTGTTTCTCCTAATGATGAAAGCACAACCATAATGGTCGTAAGTGAAAAAGGGTACGGAAAGAGAACGGAAGTTAATGATTACCGAATTACTGGCCGTGGAGGAAAAGGAGTAAAAACCATTAGTATTACCGAAAAAACAGGAAACCTTGTTGGAATCAAAGCAGTGACAGATGAGGATGGTTTAATGATTATTAACAAAAGTGGTGTAACGATTCGCATGGGCTTGGAAAAAGTGAGAATTATGGGAAGAGCTACCCAAGGAGTTAAATTGATTAATATCAAGGGTGAAGATGCTATCGCATCTGTAGCTAAGGTTCCGAGAGAGGATGAAGAAGAAGAGAATTTGGATATAGATGGGGTAGAAGGAACAGTAGAAGACAGTGGAACAAATGAAGAAGCCACAGGAACAGATGAATCCAATGAAGGAAACGAAGAGAATAATAAAAATGAAGAATAAGAATAGAATATCAAAGATGGCTGCATTGTTTGTTGGTCTTGCGTGCTTTATGCAAGCTGCCACGGCTCAGAACAATGTCTTAAGATCAGTAGGAGCTTCCTTGCAATATGCTCAAGAGGATATAAGTTACCTAGTGGAAGCATATAATGATATCCAGAAAGCATACAGACATGAAAGAACCTCAAATAGCCCCCGAATGTGGCTGTATAGAAGCATGGTATATTCACGAGTGTGGTACAAAAGGAGCAATGGTAAATTTGCAAGCGAAGATTTAACTTCTGCTGGATTAACCTCTGGTCTTAGCATGCAAAAATTTTATGAACATCCCGGTCCTAAAAAAGATGACGATATTTATGAAGCAAGTTTAGAAGTAGGAAATTCATTTGCCACCTTATATAATGAGTCAAACTCACTTCTTCAAAGAAGCAATGATAGTTTGATTAGTTATGACAGCTTAGTGATGTATATGGAGTTGGGAAGTTATCTTTTTGATAAATTAGATACCAGCGCTGTGCGAAAATTCTCAAATAACGGAATTACGAAAAGCGCTGTGACCGAACGACTAATGTACTTCGTAGCTAAATCAGATAATATAGAAACGAAAAAAAGAATCTTTGGTGCATCTATTAAATCTGGAGAATTAAATGCCATGGCCTATGAAGGACTCTCCCTTGTATACTTGGGAGAAGGGGACACTGCAAAAGCAGAATCTATGCTGATGACTGCCTACAAAAACAATCCCCAAGAAAAGGAAATGTTTAATGTCTTAAAAAACTTCTATATTTCTTCTAATCAAACAGATAAGTTATTGGATGTAGTTGAGGAAATGATTAATATAGACAGTACAAATTCATCGTACTTTTATCTACGAGGAAAATTGCGTGATGACGTCTTGAAAGAGCACAGCTTAGCCAGAATGGATTATAAAAAAGCCATAGAGTTGGATGAGTTTAACTATGACGCATACTTTGACTTAGGTGCCAACATCGTAAGTTACGAAACCATGAAATGGAGAAACATGAAAGTAAACGCTAGAACAGAGGCTGATAGAAATAAAGCCGATGAAGGTTTATTAAATGTTTATCGAACGGCAGAAGAGTATTTGCTAATTGCTACAGAGAACACCGAGTACGGAGTAAATGATAAAAGAAATTTATACCAAGCTTTGTATGTGGTTTATTCAGAATTGGATAATCCTGGCAAGGCACAGTATTATAGAAGCATGAAAGAATACCTAGAGAATTAATCTCTTAATATCTTCAAAAGGGAAGTCCCATGTGAACCATGGGACTTTCTTTTAAAATAGCTACTTAACATAATGTTAATTATGTAACAAATTGATTTTCCTATATATTGTAACTTATTGATATGCTGGCTTTTATGAAAATGACAAAACATCTAATATTGTACCATAATGATTAAATTAAACCCCCATAAGCTCTCAAACCCCGATAAATACAGCGTTAACACGATTTTACTTTTGTACAAAATTTGTATATATAAAGATAAGTATTTGTATACTAGTCACTTGACCAAAATGAATACCATAATTAATACATTGACAAAATGGGCCAATCATCGCGTCCTGGACTATATAGAATATATAAGCACCCTTCGCGCTATTACTTGGGAGCTATATATATATACTGGTCATAGAAGTATTTTTGAGCGTTTAAATGAAATAGAAAAAAAAATGATTGATAGCTTCTATTGCCGCCATTTAGATCTATATGGCCCTACTTACGTAATTATTGACTTATCTAAAGATATGATATCCTTATGCGAACAAATAAAAGAAGGTTGTCAAAAAAAGGCCCTGCATTATACCAGGGCAAAAATTACGGTCATTATTGAACAATTGATCCAGGACAAAAAGTACCTCGATACATTCGATCATGTATTACTTAAAAATCACGAACATTTGCGCCCACATTTAAAAAATGGCTTTGTACCAAAGATTTATAGTTACGAACATCACCACAGATTAAAAGAGTCAAAAAAAACAATTTTAGAGGGCCGCGCAAAAAGAGATTCGGATATTTTGAACTCCGAAGAATACCGGGAAATAATGGCCGTTCATCTTTTGAGGAAAAAAAGTAAAGCCTATAAAATTACTTAAACTTAATCGCTTTCCATTTGTACTGACTTAACATAATAGCGCCGTCTGCATTTGGGTATTGCTTTTTAGTTCTCTTTGTCATATACTTTAAGGTTGTAGGAAATTTATGATCCCAAACTAAAACTGGACCTTCTACTTCGCCTAAAGTTTCGTACTTATCGACCGGATCACACATTAAAAATAAATATATACCGTCTTCATTTGAAACATTGGCCATTTTAGGTTTCTGCACATCTTCGGCCGGTTTCATCACAAAGGCTAATGATAAAAAAGCGGAGAGAATAAAAAGTAGTATTAAAAAATTAGATTTGTTCATAATCAAATATACTACTGCTTATCATATCTTACACGCTGTTTTTCAATTTTGCATATTCATTTAAAACGGTCATGTCACTTTCGATTGTTCCCGCGCCGGTTATTTCTGAATAGCTCAAAGAAGCTATTTTGTGAATTCGGCCCACATTACCATCATTAACCAATTGAATTTACATCTCATTTTAACTATTTCAATACATTTACTAATCAAAATACATTTAAGGTATTCCTATTATAATTATTCCATTACATTTGCTTGCGAAATACGAATTCATTACTCACATGCGCAATTATCTATACCTATTAAGTCTAATCCCAGCTGTGTTGGCTGTATATGGAAATATAACAGGCGGTTATTGGGCATTTGCCAATTTTTTCTTCAGTTTCTTTATCCTAGCCCTCCTTGAGTGGCTTACCGGTGCAAATAAATCAAATAATCACTCCAATGGTTCTGCTGCTTTGCCGGAATTTGTTCTATTGATGCATGTTTTGGCAAATGTCTTGGTTCTAGGCTCCTTAGCCTACGGTATAAAAACAGGAATTCTTGCCCATACTACTCTTATTTTAGCCGCCCTAAGCTCTGGAGCACACACGGCTACCAGCGCTATTGTTATTGCCCATGAACTCATTCATAAGCATTCGACCTTCCATCGATCCTTAGGTAAGTTTTTGCTGGCTCTTGGCGGAAATATCTATTTTTATATTCACCATTTAAGAATTCATCACAAAGACGTGGGAACTCCTAATGATGCAGCTACAGCTCGCTATAATGAGCCTTTGTATCGATTTGTAGTACGTTCTATATCTGGTCAATTAAAACAAGCTTGGGCATCCGAAGCTGGCTTGCTTAAACGAAAAAACAAAAGCCCCTATTCTTTAAATAATTATATGGTTCGGGCTTTTATCATTCAACTTATAATAATCCTTGCCATTTACCTCAGCCTATCTTGGTGGGGCTTGTTGGCTTGGAGCATCTCTGTTTTGATTTCCGCTATTTTAGCTGAATATGTGAACTATATTGAGCATTATGGCCTGGAACGAGCAGGAAATGAGAAGGTTTCACTAGCGCATAGTTGGAATAACGATCAATATGTATCTCGATTTATCCTCATAGATATCAGCCGTCATGCAGATCATCATTTCCATGCAAATAAGCCGTATCATATGCTTGATACATATGCTGAATCTCCAAACCTTCCCGGGGGTTATGCTGCTTTAATTATACCTGCACTCATTCCACCCTTGTGGCGCAAAATTGTGCATCCTGTCTTAGTATCGTATGCCGCGCAAAACGAGGCGTAAACGGTTATTGAGTGTCCTACCCTATATGCTTTAATTAGCTTTTTTTGATGAATTGTGTTTTTACAACCACGCAATTCTTACCAGAACCACTCTCAATTTCAGCTGGATTATTGGTTAATCGTATATTTTTAAGTTTAGTACCGCGCTTTAAACCAGTGCTTGATCCTTTTACTTTTAAATCTTTGATTACAATGACATTATCGCCGTCCTCTAATGTATTTCCGTTGCTATCTTTTGTCATCTCACCTCTATTTCATCTACAAATATAAAAGCATTCTCCCCTTTTCCAGGATGCCAGTTAGGAAGCTTACCATAATTCTTAGCAACCACCTTTATGTATCGATACTTTGCTCTTGCATCTAAAGTATTTTGAAACCATTGAACACTGGTGGTATCTAGCAATTCACTGATTGTATTTTGTATGGAATTTAAAGCAGTAAAGTTCTGCCCATCCTTGCTCACAAAGAATTGGACTTGTTTAGGGTAAAATATCCAACTTCTGGTATCCTGTAGTGCATGAATTCCCACTGATTGGATTCTTCTCTTGTTTATTAAATCTACCACACATTCAAAATCCTGACCTTGAACTCCCTGCCAGTTTCCCTTTCGCCAATCCAAGTCTCCCAACACTTTATCTACCAAAGCTTTATTGCCACCGCCTGTATATTGGGAGTTTAAACTGCAATGGTAAACCACTTCATAAGGATGTGGCTGTGGCTTTTGCCAATACATCGCATAAGGAATGGCTCCTGTACTATCAGATAATGTTCTTTCCCAGGCATAGAGATATGAATCATCTGGAACATATATACGATTATCAAGAATATACCTCTTTCCACCAAAGGCTTGAGGGTTTTTATTTAAAAGACTGTCTACCAGCAAGTATTCTATCTGGGAAGGATTCTCTGCATCATCAATAGATTGGAGAATGACGCCATTTATTTTAGGTACTGCAATAGGTGCCTTGGGGTATTGTTTCACTTGTGTAATTCTATCATTTAATGGACTCTTTACTAAGCTTTTCTTAAATACACAAAAGGCATGTTTTTCTTTCCCTAATAAATCATCCATCGATACCGAGTGAACATCGATCCACTTTATATAGCCAGAGTCTTTTCCCTTCGCCTGTTTTATCGCTTGGATAGTGTTTTTTACACTTGCAGACTCACTATTTCTATAAATAGTGATACTCCCCTCTGCAGTTTGAACTTGCGAAGAGTCGAGTTCGAAATGACCATATAAAAAAGACTTGCTATGTGGTCTGGGATAAAACCCCAAGGTGCTAAATACATACCAAGAACTCATTTGACCGCAGTCCTCATTCCCAATAAGTCCATGAGGCTGATTAAGATAAAACTGATCTTTTACCTGCTTAAGAAGATTTGCTCCCACTTGAGGCTTTTTCGTTGCATATTCATATAAATAATGGTGGCTTGGCTCATTTCCATGTGCGTATTGTCCTATAAGTCCAGTTATATCTGCTTGTGTTCTTCCACTGGTGTTCATTTTAGCTTTAAATATAGAATCCAAGAGGAATATTTCTTTTGAACTTCCCCAACTCATAGCTTCTGCATGCTGCGGAAGAGAATACTGCCAGGCATTGGCCTCTGTATGATGATTATTTACCTGGTATGGATCAAAGTTTGGTAACCACTGCCCATTTTTTCTCGCTTGTAAAAAGCCAGATACCGGATTGTAAAGCTGCATGAAACCTGTGGCATATCCCTCCCATCTTTTTTCATCCTCCTTCTTTTTAAGAATTTCTGCCATTTTCATCAAGCAATAGAAATCATAACTAAACTCTACTGTTTTACTTACACTCTCGCTTTCATCTTGCACTTCCAAGTACCCCTTTTTCATATACTTTTTAAAATCAGACCTTTGAGTTTTAATCTCATATACACAAGCATCATAGAGTTTTTCCAATAGCTCTAAGTCCATATTTTTAGAATAATACGTGTTAAGAATAACTGGAATGCTGTGCATTCCAATCATACAATTCGTTTCGTTACTCCACAATTCCCACATAGGTAGTCTTTTGCTGGCCTTGCTTTGAGCCAGGAAAGTATGCATAAAATCGAGGCTAACTTTGGGCTCTATGAGGTTTAACAAAGGGTGTAATGCTCTGTATGTATCCCATAGTGAGAAAACAGTATAGTAATCTCCACCCCAATCAACAGTATGAATATTATCATCTCTTCCTCTGTATTTACCCGTAACATCGTTTAATACCGATGGGTGGATCATGCTATGGTAAAGAGCTGTATAGAAGTTATACTTAAGCGTATCATTAGGAATATAAATGATAATTTTACTCATTTTATCCTCCCAAGTCTTCTTGGATTCAGTTTTTACACGTTCAAAATCCCAATGAGGCATTTCTGAGTTCAGATTTGCCAAAGCTCCTGCCTCATCTACAGAGCTAAGGCCTGTTTTAATGAGGATGCTCTCCCCTGCCTTAACCATATAACCTAAAATGAGTCTATGTTGACCCGAGGAATCCTTAAAAATGAATTTTTCTACATACGGCTTGCTTATTTCTGTGTGATAGTAGACTTTTTGACACTCGGCCCAGGCTTTGCTATTCCTTAAACCATTCAGCGAACGCTTATTAATAATGTTAATGCGCCCATCCAAGAGAAAATCACGATGTTTTAAATCGAGCTTAATCCATAAAAAACCCTTTCGTATGGCTGTATATTTTTGAATCCCAACCCTTTGTGTACTGGAAAGCTCTACTTTCACACCGCTTTCTAAATCCACCGAATAATATCCAGCACTGGCTTTTTCACTTTTATGTGAAAACACCGTATTGAAATCCATATCAAGGCTCGGAGTCTCTGCGGGTTTTGCAACTAATTTTGGCATAAATGCAATATCTCCATAATCACTAACCCCTGTACCACTTAGATGCGTATGGCTGAACCCAAAAATGATAGAGTCACTGTAATGATATCCACTGCAGCCATCCCAAGAACCGTCAATTCGAGTATCCGGACTAAGTTGTACCATCGAGAAAGGACGCGTTGCTCCAGGGAATGTATGTCCATGGCCTCCTGTCCCAATGAAGGGATTTATATAAGTACTGAGTTGTTTTTCTGAGGATTGCGCAAAAACTATGGATGAAAAAGAAAAAAGTAAGAGAGTAAGGCACTTCATAATCAATCCGAGATATACTGGTCGTCTGCACTATTTTCTGCTAGGTAAGCCATTTCAACCCATGCCATTTGGTATTTACAAAAAGCCAGAACTTCTATCATTCTGTAAAGGTATAATACTGGCACAGTTGAACCAAATATGACTGAGGTAAAGCCTAAAAGAAGATTTGCGAATAGATTAAGATGTACGCTATATAATATAAATGAACTTACACAAAAGTAAGAGTTCAATTATACAAAAAGCATTTAAAGACTATAAGCCCAGACAAATAAGCTCGTCCAAAAAATAAAAAAGATGATGATAAAAAAAGCAGCTCTAATCAGTATGGGTCTTTTTAAATTAGTGAAGTATTCCATGATTCTATTTTCTATAAAGGTGGTTTTTAATTTCTATGCCCAGCACTTTTTATGAATGGTACTAATTTATCATGTTGAGTGCAGCGACATAATGAATTATAGTAAATGAAACAAAAGTCAGGCCAAAGTCATAGAAATAGGTTAGAATTATTTAAACATCTGCATAAATGTTTGATTTAGTAATCGTTGTATCTAAATTTATTATTTAGATTCTCCATCAAAATTGATTCCTTGCTTTAGAAGTGTGTTCTTTAGTGCAAAACCAAAATAAGCCAGATAAACAAAGCCTATAAATGGCAACCAATAACTAAATTGAATACCTAACTGATTGGCTAAAGCTCCTTGTAGAATAGGGAAAACTGCTCCACCAGCAATCATTATAATTAATAAGGATGATCCTTGATTGGTATACTCTTTAAGCCCAGTAATGCTCAAAGAGAATATGAAAGGCCACATGATACAATAAAATAAGCCAGTAGCCATAAGATAATAAACGGATGCAATACCTTTCGTAAATATTCGGGCTGAAACAAGCTTAGAAGCAACACCAAGAAAAAAGTTAATTAAAAATACTTGGATTTAGATATTTTTGATAGAAGCTCTTCATTGCCCCCAAAAATCAAGAAAAGCTTCAGTTACTCCCCTTCTTTTAGTGAGCTACTTCTGCTGTAGAATCTAAGTCAACTCCTTGCTTCTGAAGTATTCTCTTAACCAAAAGAGCAAATACCGCTAAATACATAAAGCATATTACTGGAATTAAGAATGATTGATGTATTCCCAACACATCTGCCAGTTTACCTTGAATGGGAGGAATAATACCTCCACCTAAAATCATCATAATTAAAAAAGCCGCCCCTTGTGAGGTATACTTCCCTAAACCCGCTATAGACAATGTAAAAATAGAAGGCCACATGATGGAGCAAGCCAATCCACCACACATAAATGCATATATGGCAGGCAAACCCGTAGTTGCCATTCCAACAATCATGGCCAAGATTCCAAAAATTCCAAAATACAAAAGAGTTTTGGCAGGCTTATCTTTAGAAAAATAGGCTGTAAGCATTTGCAGCACTACGCACAGAACGTACCATAGAAGATGCTGAATATTATGCCCAGCTAAACGGGTAAATAAAAGTACAATAGCAAATGCGATTAAAGGAGTAAGAAATTTAAATAGGACTTTTTTCTTAGGACTTAAATCAAAAGCGGCAACTGCACCAGTCCATCTTCCAATCATTAAACTCCCCCAGTACATCGCAATAAATGGGGCAATTTCTGATGAAGTATAACTCCCAAATTCGGGTTGCTTTAATAATTCACCTAAATTACTTCCAATGGCTACTTCCACTCCAACATATACAAAAATGGCTAACATGCCTAAAACCAATTGTGGATATTGCATAGCTCCCCAACCTTCTTTCTTCTTTTGTGCAATTCGGTTTACTATTGGTAAGCCAACTACCACCACAGCCAAAGCTAAAATCAACCACATCAATCGTTTACGTTCTAATGGTTTAGTAAGTTTGTCTATTTCTATTTGCTTTAAACTTATCGTTTCCTTAATGCTAGCAATTCTTTCATTAATACTCACCTTCTCTTCTTCCGAGCTTTCTAATAGCTGGCACTCTAAGCCTGAAATCTGTTTGCTCTCTTCGGTAAAAGTAGATTTGATAGCTTCTATTTTATCAATTGTTTTTCCTTGGTAACTAGAAAAAACAGGAACAAAGGCCATAATCAAAAGGCCGGTCAGAACCAAAAGACTTCTTAAGGCCTTCACGGCTCCTTCAGGTTTCTCAGTATTAATACCAGCAGGTACTTTTTTTGAAAAAGCAAAAAGCAAGGCCGCTGCTACAAATAATAAACCTACACAGGTATAAAGAATGATTACTTTATTTAATGGCAAAGCACTAATCTGGTCATCACAAACCGCACTAACGGATCCAAATAAGGCTAAAGCAACTACTAAGGGGCCAATGGTAGTTCCCAAAGAGTTAATTCCGCCTCCTAAGTTTACACGTGCATTACCGGTTTCTGGCTTCCCCAATGAAATCACAAAAGGCTGAGCACCTGTCTGTTGAAGGGAGAAACCTAGAGCCACAATGAATAGCCCTGCTAGCATTCCAGCAAATGTTTGACCATTTACTGCTAAAATCATTACTAAAGCGCCCAAGGCAGAAAAGAGCAAACCATAAATGATACTTTTTTTATAACCCCAAGTACCTACCAAGTCTTTTTTTGCTAAGGTTCCATAGATTAAGAGTATAAGCGCACCAAGATAGTAAGCCATATAAAAGGCGAAATCCACCAATTGGCTTTGAAATTGATCCAAACTAAAATATCCCTTGCAAAAAGGAATGAAAACACTGTTTCCCGCAGCAATAAAGCCCCAAAAGAAGAACACCGTAATTAGTGTATAAAGCGCAGAGTTATAATTGACCTGATTTTTCATAAATAATCGGCTAAATTATAGTAAAAACTCAATACTATAAGTATACATGATCATATTTTTCTAAGGATAAAATGTGGACAAACACAAAAAAAACAAGGGTTTGAGCCTTGCTGTTTTGCCTATATTTACAAGGTAAATAAAGAACATAAATGGCAGAAAATAAAAGTAACTACGGAGCAGATAATATACAGGTTCTGGAAGGTTTAGAAGCGGTGAGAAAAAGGCCGGCCATGTATATTGGAGATATAGGCCAAAAAGGCCTGCATCATTTGGTTTATGAGGTGGTAGATAATAGTATTGATGAGGCTTTAGCGGGCCATTGTCAAAATATTCAGGTGGCCATAACCAAAGGAAATGGTATCCGTGTAACAGATGATGGTCGAGGAATTCCTGTTGGACATCATGCAAAGGAAAATAGAAGTGCATTAGAAGTCGTAATGACTGTACTGCATGCCGGGGGTAAATTCGATAAAGATACATATAAAGTATCCGGGGGTCTCCACGGTGTTGGTGTAAGTTGTGTAAACGCATTGTCCAAAGATTTAAAAGTAAATGTTCACAGAGATGGTAAATTGTATCAGCAAGAATACAAAATTGGAATCCCTCAATACCCAGTAAAAGAAGTAGGAACTACAGATAAAAGAGGAACTGTGGTTGAGTTTCAACCCGATGATAGCATCTTTATTGTTACAGAATTTACCTTCAGTATTTTAGAAAATAGAATGCGTGAATTGAGTTTCTTAAATAAAGGAATCCGAATTAGCCTAGAAGATGAGAGAGAGCAGGATGAAGATGGAAATAATATTAAGGAAGAATTTCACAGTGAGGGAGGCCTTAAAGAATTTGTTAAATACATTGATGGTACTCGCGAGTCCTTTTTACCAGAGCCTATTTATGTAGAAAGCGAAAAGTCAGGAACTCCTGTAGAAATAGCATTTCAGTATAATTCTGGATATGCCGAAAATATCCACTCTTATGTAAATAATATTAACACCATTGAAGGTGGAACGCATATTTCCGGTTTCAGAAGAGCTTTAACTAGAACGCTTAAAAGCTATGCAGAAAAGAATAAAATGCTGGAGAAAGCCAAAGTAGAGGTCTCTGGAGAAGATTTTAGAGAAGGCTTAACCTGCGTTTTATCCGTTAAAGTGGCAGAACCTCAATTTGAAGGGCAAACCAAAACTAAATTGGGGAATAGTGAGGTTATGGGTGCCGTTGACACCACTGTTGGCGAAATGTTAGACAATTACTTGCAGGAAAATCCTAAGCAAGCTAAAATGATTGTAGACAAAGTTTTACTGGCAGCTCAAGCAAGAGCCGCTGCTAGAAAAGCGAGAGACATTGTCCAAAGAAAAGGTGCTATGAGTAGCATGGGACTGCCAGGGAAATTAAGTGATTGTTCGAAGACAGATCCTACTGTTTGTGAAGTGTTTTTGGTTGAGGGAGACTCGGCCGGAGGAACAGCAAAACAAGGAAGAGATCGAGAGTTTCAAGCGATTTTACCCCTTCGTGGTAAAATTTTAAATGTAGAGAAAGCCTTGGAGCACAAAATTTATGATAATGAAGAAATTCGAAATATGTTCACCGCCCTTGGGGTTCATATTGCTCACAATGAGGAAGGCGTTAAAGAATTAAACCTAGAAAAACTCCGATATCATAAAGTGGTTATTATGACGGATGCAGATGTGGATGGTTCGCATATTAGAACATTAATTCTTACCCTATTCTTCCGCCATATGAAAAAACTTATTGAAAATGGATACCTGTATATTGCTACTCCTCCCCTTTACCTCGTAAAAAAGGGAAGCAAGTTAAGATATTGCTGGTCGGATGAAGATAGAGACATTGCAGTTAAGGAAATTGCTGGAAAAGGAAAAGAGGAAAGTGTAAATATTCAACGATACAAGGGGTTGGGCGAGATGAACGCGGAGCAACTTTGGGAAACGACCATGGATCCTACACGAAGAACATTGAAACGAGTAACGCTCGATCATGCGGTTGAAGCAGATCGAGTTTTTAGCATGCTTATGGGCGATGAAGTCGCACCAAGAAGAGAGTTTATTGAAACACATGCAAAGTTTGCCAATATAGACGTTTAATAAAAAATGCAAATCCAAATAAAAAAAGGCTGCTTATTGCAGTCTTTTTTTTTATAAAACTAAAGGCAACTGATTATTATATTTTAGTGTAGTTCCAATCCAATGTATTCATCAGACTCCACTCTCCCTGCAAAGTTTTATTAAGTCCCCCAGACGCATACTTTTAAAAGATCAATTCTGAGCGTTAAGGAAAGGGCTTAATCGGAAAGGGTTATAATGAAACGTATTGTGACCTCTAAAATTTAGGCCAATGAATAAACCAAAAAATAGTTGGAAGAGAGGACATTTTTTTCTGCAATTTCCTCATTGCTTTTTCCAATTTATTGTTTTTTAACTAAAAAACGTACTATTTAGCTACAGACGCAGCAATTACTGTTTTTTTGATTTTGAAGGAGCTTTGTAACCACCGGAATTACTTATCTCATCGTAAATACGCTTATTTTCTTTATTATCGCTTCCAATCATATCGTTTAACCAAATTACAAACAATACAACAGAGCCTGCAAGTAGTAAAGCAAATACCCAGTAGCAATGGCAGGTACACCCTTTTACGGCATCCCAAATAAGAATAGCTATTGCTGAAACGATTGATAATAGTGAAAAAATTCGTGCTAAAGAGCTGATTTTTGAAGCCATATATTCTTTAATTATTCAAGTGCGAAGATAGGCATTTCAATTAAATCGAATGCTCTTTATGGGATTTAATTTAGAAATTATAGACACTGGAATCATCATGATAAGGATTATTAAAACAATTGAAAATACATTAATCAGAATTACATGATTTAATTTAAAATGTAAAACAACGTGATCAAGATAATATGTTTCAGCATCCAACTTAATGAATTTAGTTTTAGTTTGTAAATACCCCAAAAGAAAGGCCAAAAGGTTTCCAAAAAGCAACCCATATATGGCAATTTTTGAAGCCTGCACCAGAAAAAGACGTTGCATTTCTCCATTGGTTGCTCCCATGGCCTTCAACATTCCGATGGTATTGGTTTTTTCTGTTATTAGAATTAATACAGTAGTGCACATCGTTATTGAAGCTACAAGCACCATGATGGCAATAATCACCCAAACATTTGTGTCTAAAATTTTCAACCATTCAAAGATTTGCCAATTGTACTCTTTTGCAGATCTAACCTGGAACATGGCCGGATCCACAGTTGCTTGGATAGATGAAACCGCCAGATCTGACGCAACTCCTTCTTTCAAAAACACCTCCATTTGCGAAAAATATTCATTCGGATTCAGCACTCTTTGAAGGGCTTCCTTGCTCGTATATAAGGTATGATTATCGTATTCGCTGATGCCCGTGTTAAAAATGCCCACGATTTTTGGATTTATTGCTTTAGCTCGAGTACCCGCTTCGTCATTTTTAAAAAACATCATGACCATTTTGTCATTTAACTTAAGGTTTACTTTAGAAGCGGTAATAGAGCTAATAATGACTTCATTGCTATTCTCCTTAAAGTTGGGTATCCTCCCTTCCGTGATAAACTCTTTGACGAATTCAAATGGGTAGTCTTCATCAACTGCTCGAGCAACCAAACCTTCAATTTCCACTTCTCCCTTAACTATACATGGTTTGTTTAATGCAAAGCTGGCGATCTTTACATTGCTCATTTGCCTTACAAACTTGAGTTCCTGAGCAACAGAATCATTGAGAATTTCCTGTTCTCCGTTCTGAACATTAGCCATGCTTTCTATTAAAATATCGCCGCTTAAACCTATAATTTTTGATTTTATAGCCCTTTGAAATTCTGTTACAATAGATATACTAAGCAGCATTATTGCCACTGAAAGAGACACAGTTATAATGGCCAGCTTAGTTATTGACTTAGAAAAGCTTTTTGCTTTATTTGCACTAAATTTGTTGGCAAGTATGAGATACCACTGCATGAATTTTCACCTCAAATATAAATCCCTATTTCTCATTCTCAGCATTTTAAGTATACAATTTTTATACGCTGTAATTGATGATGCAAAAAAGAATAAAGGAGAGAGTGTATCTATATTAACCTCTCCAAAGAGACATTTCAATTACGGCAATATTAAGGTGGGTGCAGAACGAACGGATGCCTATTTTTCCTTATTAGATTCTCAAAGAATTGCAGTAGTTGCAAATAAAACTTCACGCATTGGTAAAGTTCATTTAGTTGATAGCCTTTTAGGAGCAAAATTAGATGTAACAACGATATTTGCTTTAGAGCACGGCTTCAGAGGCGATGCAGCCAACGGACAGCATGTAGTCAATGGGAAAGATCCAAAAACAGGACTTCCAATTTTATCTCTTTACGGGTCCAATAAGAAACCCAGTCCAGAGCAACTTGAAAATATTGATGTTGTTATTTTTGATTTGCAAGATGTAGGCGTCCGATTTTACACTTATTTATCGAGCATGCATTACATCATGCAAGCTTGTGCAGAAACACAAACGAAACTTATTGTTTTGGATAGACCGAATCCAAATGGTCATTACACTGACGGACCTATTCTAGATTCTAAATATAGAAGCATGGTAGGCATGCATCCAATTCCCCTTGTTCATGGAATGACACTTGGAGAATTGGCCTTTATGATTAATGGAGAAGGTTGGTTAGAAACCAAAGATACCTGCCCACTTATGGTTATTCGTTGCGATCATTATTCTAAATCTATGTCCTTCGGTCTCCCTGTATCGCCTTCTCCAAACCTTCCGACATTTGAGAGCATTATTCTTTACCCATCATTGGGACTTTTTGAGGGCACAGAAATGAGTATGGGACGTGGTACAAATATGCCTTTTGAGTGTTTTGGCGCTCCATGGCTAAAAATGGGAACCTACTATTTTACGCCACAGGATATAAAAGGAAAAGCATTTAATCCACCATTCAAAGGAAAACAATGTCGGGGGTATCTCCTGCATGATTTTGCCCGATTTTATATGGTTCTACATAAAAAAGTCTATCTCGAATGGCTCATTATGCTCTATAAAGATTGCCCCGATAAAAGCACCTTCTTTAAGGATGATTTTTTTGACAAATTGGCCGGCAATTCAGAATTGAGAAAAGATATTATGGCTGGTAAAACAAGCGCTAATATTCGCGAAAAATGGGCAGTTCCATTGCAAAAATTTAAACAAGAGCGACAACCTTATTTGATATATTCTTTATAAATCACACAATTCTTCTAAGGGATGAATTGTATCACACATGTCATTTGCCTGCATAAGGTATTGTGCAGCTAGTATACGATCGATCCAGTATTTATTTCCATCGTAATACCTCACCTCATTAAACCAACTTTTAGTGTCTTCCTGGCGCAGTCCAAAGTGTTGGCTTATTTCAGAAATAGCCTCTGTCCTATCCCAAGAAAGGAAATTCTTTATGGCGCCATCTACTAATTCTTTTAAGTTTTCCGTATCAATGCTTTGTTTATTTGTCTTACTCACAAACACAAATGCAGGCCAAGGAGCTGTAACTTGACCATTGTAGTTAAAAATTCGTTCTTCAACTAAGTTAAGAGTCATGTATTTTTCCCAGAGAAAAAAATCTGCTTTACCAGATTCAAGCACTGCAATAGCCCCTTTTAAATTTTCAGAGACAACAAAGTTTTCAGGGCTTAATTGGGACCCATATTTACTTGCTAAAAATTGGGACATTAAATGACTTCCAGAGAATAATCTACTTACTGCAAACTTTGCATTTTTATATCCATTGGGAAGTGGTTCTACCCTATTTGCACTCGAAAAAACACCCCAAATTAAAGGCGAAATAACAAAAGGAAGTCGGATTTTAAAATCATGCCCTTTATCAATGGCAGCAATAGCTCCCTCTGTGAGCATAATAGCCACATCTATTTCATCGTTCTCCAAACTTTCAATCATGGCACCAGTGCCCCCCTTAAAGTCTGTCCATTCCAAATAATGTCCTGCTTTTCTAAAGAGTTCTTGAGTGTACGACCATTTCCAGAGGTAATTGAAGTGCTCTGGCACACCTCCTAATTTAATTCGCATGTATTATTTTACAACCATTACCTCCCGAAAAGATTCTCCATTTGATCCTAAAATCTGAACAATTACAGTCTGCATATTTAATCCCTCAGGTAATTTTAATCGGGCTTTAAGCTGGTTACTACCTGTTTTTTTAAGAATAACTTTACCTCCTAAATCAATAATTGAAATTTCTAAAATCTCAAAATATGCATCCACATTAATGATACGCTCTGCAGGGTTTGGATAAATAGATAATCTTGATTCATCAATTACCTCAGCACCTAGGGAATTAAATTGAACTCCAGCAACACTATCACTCAAACAATCATTATTTCTAAGATATGCTGTGTAATAGCCATTACTTGTTAATTTCAAGAAATCTCCTGTGCCTACTTCTACATTATTCAAAAACCAATAAATGGTTCCAGATCCTGTATAAGATGCATACAAAGTGTCCCAGGATAAACGTATCGTGGGTGAAGCTGGAGTTTCTTTAATGGTGAGATATGATTCTCTTTCCTTTTCATCGATTCCCAACGAATTGCTAGCCTTAAGGCTAACCTTGTAAAGTCCACTGTTTAATTGTACCTGTGGGTTTTGACTCGTTGAGTCTGTGCCTGCGAGGTAGGTTACATTTCCATAGGGTTCAAAAGACCATGCCCAAGTCGTAGGATCATAAAACGAGGCATCTGTAAGAGTAATCATCTCATTCGCACACGCAGTAGTTACATCAGCAGAAAAATCTACTTGGGGCTTCTGAGATTCAAATGCTCCAGAGGTGAAAAGCCCTCTCCCATGTGTAACGGCTAATATTTCATCATCTGTATCTCTTACCTTAAGGGTGGCAATTTTAACATTACCCATGCCTTCTGCATATTCTTGCCAATTAGGAGAGTTTGCAAAAATATTACTCGTGGCAAATATTCCAGACTCTGTACCAATAATGGCCTCAAAAGGTTTGTTAGGGTTAAGAACCAAAGACCATACGGGAATATTTGGAAGGTTTCCATCTTTTGCCGTCCATGAAGTTCCGCCATCATTGCTGTAATAAATGTTATTTATTCCATAATTAGATAAGGTTACAAAAACGGTATCGCTGCTATTCCAATTAAAAATATCACTAATTGCACCCGTATTGATCGTTCCCGTTTTATCCTCAAACACGGGACTTGTCTGCCAAAAATCCTCCGTTACATAAACTTTACCCTTATTGTTTCCAATCCAAACTCTGGACTTTCCATTCGCACCTTCAAAGGCTTTTATCGCCGAGGCAACATCCCCATCCGCATATTCAACTGTCTCTAAAGGCCCCTTGGTATCGGTTAATTTAATTCGGTATAATTTACCATTGTCTTTGTTCGTAATTAAACCAGAACCGTTATCATCCCATTCAGCACAGTTTATAAAAGAGCCATTCGCGGCATCTAAATCATTAATTAGGGTAAATTTACTGGCCCAATTGTTTCGAGTGTATTCATAACTATTGTACACGTAGGAAGCAATCTGCTTGTTAGAATTTGTTTTATCAATAAAACAATATGCTCCGTCTCCGGATTTAACACGCTGCGTAGAATTAATCCCTGCAGTGGTAAATTTTTGAGTTCCATTATCCTGAGCTCCAGCAATAAAGTTGTTGCTGTTTCTCGAATTGGCAATATCTCCCCAATAAAACTGTGTTGTATTGTAATTCTTAATTCTACTCAATATAGCTGTGGACGAGGAGGCCGCAAGAGAAATATTATCGGAATAGAACACTCCGCCATCGTTACCAAAAAGACATACGTTGGAAGAATTCTTTTTAAAGAGAATCGCGTGTTGATCTGCATGCACATAAGGACAGGAAAGATTTCGTAAGTTATTATTATTCGACCATTTGGAAATTTGAGTCCAAGTGCCCGCACCGTCAGTCGATCTAAATAAATCAATACCTCCCGCAATAAGAACATTTTTATCATTGGGATCTACCGCAATTACGAGATCATACCAAGCTTGTCCTCTTGTAAAATCTTCATCTGGAATTCCATTGTCCACATCTTCTGGCTCTGTTCTACTAGCCCAATTTACTCCGTGATTTGTGGTTCGGATGACATCATCTAGCTTGCCCGAAACTTCTATTAGCGCATATGCATAATTGCTATCACTTTGAGCTACCGCTATACTTACACGACCTGTTTTATTCGAGTGTGTGTATGATGTGGTCCAATTTGAACCATCAGCTGAGTATAATACTCTGCCTCCCCCTCGATCCTGACGATTGTAAGGAAACCTTCGACTTCCTGCCCATATTCTGTTGTCCGGACCAATCTCTAAATCTGCAATTGCCAGTCGGGTATTGCTTAAGCTAGGTCCAACTGTTGACCAGGAAACACCGCCATCCGAGCTTTTCTTTAATCCATAGGACGATAAGCCATGCCATGCCCCTTGAAAGAACTGCGCATCAACAGCGACATAGATTTCAGATGTACCTTTATGATCTCTAATTACGATATCATTGATATAGTAAAATTCTGTACTATTTAATAATTGAGAAAATGTTCGTCCACTATCTGTAGATTTCCATATTCCACTGCCTCTTGTAGTTGAAGCAGTAACACCATACCCTTCTCCCGTTCCAACATACATGGTTCCCTTATTATTGGGATCAAAAGCAATAGCTGTTATATTTAGATTAGACCATAAGTTACTTACTTGAATCCAACTAGTTTCAGAATTCGTTATGTCTGTATTGAACCATAATCCACCAGTTACACCACCAGCCCACACTTTATTATCTAAGAAGGGATCCCAAACCAAAGCTCTGGTTCGGCCTCCTACATTATTTGGACCTCGTTCAACCCAAGGATGAGTTTCAGTTCCTGGCAACACAGCAGCATTATTACCCGCCATTGGTCTGTTGACTAAATAATCAATCATAACCTCTGGAGTTGGCCTTCCAAGAGCTGGGTCCATTGTATTCAAATATTGTTGAATCCACCATTCTGAGGGATTGTACTCTTTTACTTCTCCCTGCTTTCTAGAATCTGCAGATTGTCTTTTAAGTT
This sequence comes from uncultured Bacteroidia bacterium, assembly GCA_938086785.1. Lineage (GTDB taxonomy): Bacteria > Bacteroidota > Bacteroidia > NS11-12g > UBA955 > CALKCM01. Next base: position 15,082 of record CALKCM010000005.1, on the reverse strand, counting down.
TCTTCTCAGTTTTTCTGTAAAGTTTACTATATGCCCGAGGAGAGATGGTTTGTGCTTGCGCAAAACTTAGACCGGCTATTGCAGCTAAAAATAAAAGTTTTCTTTTTAAAATCATGTAATTAAATTGTGTTTGAAGTGGATCTTTACTCAACCCAACTTTTCCAATAGTTTGGATCTTCTGTGTTTAGAGCGTCTTGAGTAACTTTCAAAGGATGAAAAGGGTCAATCATAACAGCCAACTCTCCAGTAGCTTTTTTGCCTATACTTTTTTCTGCAGTGCCAGGGTGAGGACCATGTGGAATTCCTTTTGGATGAAGAGTAATCATGCCTTGTTCTACATGCTTTCTGCTCATGAAATCGCCATCGACATAATAGAGAATTTCATCACTATCTACATTGCTATGATTGTATGGCGCAGGAATAGAATCAGGATGATAATCGTATAATCGGGGGCAAAAGCTACAAATAACAAAATTCTTGGCTTCAAAAGTTTGATGAACCGGAGGCGGTTGATGCACTCTTCCAGTGATGGGTTCAAAATCATGAATTGAGAAGCCATATGGATAAACATATCCATCCCAACCTATTGCGTCAAATGGATGAGAGGCATAGGTGTATGGCCAAAGCTGGTTTTGCTTTTTTATCATTACTTTAAATGATCCTTGTGCATCATGTGTTTTGAGATTTGTAGGAAGTTTCATATCTCTCTCACAGAAAGGGGAATGCTCCATTAATTGACCACTTTGATTTTGATAGCGTTTGGGCGGATATATCGGTGAAGGGCTCTCCGTAAACAAAATTCGGTTTTCTTCCGTATCAAAATGCAACTGGTAAATTGTTCCTCTCGGAATAACAAGGTAATCTCCATACTTAAAAGCTATTTCTCCATAAATGGTAATGAGTTTACCGCTTCCCTTGTGAATAAACAAAACCTCGTCTCCGTCTGTATTTTTAAAGAAGTAATCGACCATACTTTTCTTAGGAGCGCAAACACCAATATGCAAATCACTATTAAAGAGCATTACTTTCCTGCTCTTTATATAATCATCTTCAGCAGGTACATCAAAAGTCAAAAAGCTTCTGCTCTGCATATTCTCTTCCATGGCAGCAACCGGGCCGTATGGTATAGGTTCACCAATATTACTAACTAAAGTAGGAGGATGCGCGTGATAAATTAAAGAATGAATACTACTAAACCCCTCAGTACTTACAAGCTCCTCGTGATATAATTCGCCATTTGGTTTTCTAAATTGAGTGTGGCGTTTTTTGGGAAAATCTCCCTGTTTGTGGTAAAAAGGCATAATTTCTGGCTTTGGCAAATTTACGAATTACCTGAGTGATTGCAAAGCCAAATCTTTCAAATTCTTGGCAGCTCTTAATTAGCAGATGTTTGCTTTACAAAAAGAGCATTTACACAAGTGCGGTAATTCGCACCCCCAAAATTACTTTGATCGTATATGCTTATGACCTTAAAACTCTTAGTTTGAAGATAGATATTTACCGAATGAAAAGATGTATTCATAAATTAAATTGGCTTCTTTTATAAAATCCAATTTTCATGTCAAACTAACTCTTGTGAGTCACTTGCCTGAGTAAAAGGCAAATGATGAAGGGTTTAAAAAATAGCGTTCTTTGATACTTTTTACGATTCAAAAAACTCTAATAAAAGGAGTATTTGGACTCAAAAATGGACATTTAAAATATCTCTAAAAATCCATTGTGAAATGTAAAAAATGTTCTTATCTTTGCAGCCCAAAATTCAAAACAATGTCTAAAGTTTGTGATTTAACCGGTAAGAAAGCCTTGAAGGGCAATAGAGTGTCTCACTCGAACCATAAAACAAAGCGTCGGTTTTACCCGAACCTGCAAACCAAAAAGTTTTTTATTCCCGAAACAGGAGAATTTATTACGCTTAAGGTTGCTGCAAGTACGATAAGAACGATCAACAAAAAGGGCATCACCGCATGCTTAAATAATTTGTTTAAAGAAGGAAAAATATAAAAGAGTATGGCAAGAAAAGGAAATAGAGTTCAGGTTATACTGGAATGTACCGAGCAAAAAGGGACAAATATCCCAGGAATGAGCAGGTATATTACCACGAAAAATAAGAAAAACACGCCCGAAAGAGTTGAATTAAAAAAATACAACCCTTACATGCGTAAAATAACATTACATAAGGAAATTAAATAATGGCAAAGAAAGTAGTAGCAACGCTGAAAAAAGAAGGCGGCGTGGAAATAGTAAAGGCAATTAAGGTTGTAAAGTCTCCAAAAAATGGAGCATATACTTTTAAGGAAGAATTTATGGTTGCAGGTAAAACCAAAGATTTTTTTGCAAAATAAAATAAGACATTAGATATTTGAATGCTCCACCTGTAACATGGCGGAGCATTTTTTTTGCCATGGGATTTTTTAACTTTAAACGAAAGAAAACAGTCACTGAGGAGAAGGCTCAGGTAACGGAAGGTCTTGAAAAAACAAGATCTGGTATTTGGAACAAGTTAAGTTCTACCCTTCTTGGTAAAAAGACGGTGGATCCGGAATACTTGGACGAATTAGAGGAAATTCTAATTACCAGTGACGTTGGAGTAGAAACAACCGTTAAAATTATAGAAGCGCTCGAAAGTAAAGTCTCCCAAGATAAATACATATCGGACGAGGATCTGCGCGTTTTCTTAATTAAAATCTGTTCAGAACTTATGCCCGCTTTGCCAGAAGATATGGCAATAGACTTCGACTCTAATAATGCAAAAGTACCTTATGTTATTTTTGTTGTTGGTGTTAATGGGGTTGGTAAAACAACAACCATAGGAAAAATAGCTTATAAATATGGTCAGGCAGGTAAAAAGGTTGTTTTAGGTGCTGGAGACACATTTAGAGCTGCTGCAGTAGATCAACTTTCCATATGGAAAGAACGAGCAGGAGTTGAGATTGTGAGTAAAGGCATGAATACAGACCCTAGTGCTGTGGCATATGATGCTGTAAAATATGGGGTTGAGAGCAATGCAGATGTGGTTATTATTGATACTGCAGGTCGATTGCATAATAAAGTTGGTTTAATGAATGAACTCGGGAAAATGAGACGGGTGGTCCAAAAATTCAAAGAGGATGCCCCACACGAAACATTACTTGTCTTGGATGCAACCACAGGACAAAACGCATTTGAACAAGCTAAAGTATTTGCATCAGCCACAAATGTAAATGCCCTAGCAATTTCAAAACTTGATGGAACGGCTAAAGGAGGCGTTGTCATAGGGGTTAGTTCAGATTTGCAAATTCCAGTTAAATATATTGGTGTTGGTGAACAAGAAGATGATTTAATATTATTTGATAAAAACGTATTTTTAGATTCTATATTTAACAAGTAAATGAAGACAAAGTCAGGAAAAGCAGACAAAGTACACGTAGTAACCTTGGGTTGTTCTAAAAATGTGGTTGATTCAGAGGTTATGATGGGTCAATTACAAGCCAATGATATCGAGTTGGATAAGAACAGTGATAAGGATGCCAATGTTATTATTGTAAACACTTGTGGTTTTATTGATAATGCTAAAGAGGAAAGCATTAATACTATTCTACAGTATGCAGAAAAGAAGCAAAATAAAGAAATTGATAAGCTGATTGTTACGGGATGTCTGTCCGAGCGTTATCGAGATGAATTAAAATCTGAAATAACAGATGTAGATGATTGGTTCGGAACTCTTGAATTACCTCAACTTTTGGGGAAATTTGGTGGAGACTATAAGCACGATTTATTGGGAGAGCGATTGCTTACGACCCCCAAGCACTATGCATATGTAAAAATATCTGAGGGCTGTGATCGGCCTTGCTCTTTCTGCGCGATTCCATTAATGAGAGGAAAGCATGTGAGTAAACCCATAGAGCAGCTGGTTAAAGAAATATCGCATTTAGTATCACAGGGAATTAAAGAGGTGATGCTCATTGCTCAGGACAGTACTTTTTATGGAATCGACATATACGGCGAGCGAAAATTAGCTGAACTTCTTGATCGAATCTCAGATATTGAAGGTTTAGAATGGATTCGTTTGCATTATGCCTACCCATCTAAATTCCCGATGGATGTGCTGCCTGTAATGGCAAGTAAACCCAATATTTGCAAATACTTAGACATACCTATTCAACATCATAGCAATAATATGCTGAAACAAATGCGTAGAGGTATTTCACAACAAAGAAGTGAGGATGTATTAAATCAAATAAAGCAAGGAGTTCCGGGAATAGCTTTACGCACTACCCTCTTGGTTGGTCATCCAAATGAGACAGAAGAGGATTTTGAAATACTTCATAACTTCATTAAAGAATACAAATTTCATAGGTTAGGTGTCTTCACCTATTCACATGAAGAAAATACACATGCTGGCTCATTAATTGACAATGTTCCAGAAGCTGTAAAAGAGCTCCGAATGAATACAATTATGGAGTCTCAAATGGATGTGAGTCATGAATTCAACATGTCTTTAGTTGGAAAAAAAATGAAGGTTTTATTTGACCGATTAGAGGGAGAATATTTTGTAGGAAGAACCGAGTATGACAGCCCAGAGGTGGATAATGAAGTTTTGGTTAAAGCCAAAAATAATTATGTGCGTCTCGGCGATTTTGCCAATGTAACAATTACAGAGGCCTCTCCCTACGATATTTATGGTGATATAATTTAATATATAATGCTAGAAAATATTGTTTATAAAGGATCGCCCAAAGAATATTTTCCAAAATTTACTTTTCAAGAAAAAGAGTTGGTTGCCAACGGATTTATCCCAAATCCGGAACACCTTTTAAGTATTGAAAAAAAATCCCAATCATTTACTGCTGAAAATAGAGCGGTTCTTGCTCGTGTACTTAAAGATCAGTACTCAAATATTAAAAACTCTAATGCCGAAGATCGCATTGAGTTACTAAATAGTGAAAAGACTTTCACTGTTACTACAGGGCAACAAATACATATTTTTTTAGGCCCTATGTATGTTCATAACAAGATTCTTAGTGTTATTGAAAATGCAGAGCAATTAAAAGAACAATTTCCAAATAATACTTTCATTCCGATATTTTGGATGGCCACAGAGGACCATGATATGGAAGAAATAGATCATATCAATCTATTCGGCCAGAAAGTACAATGGGAACATCAGCACAAGGGAATAAGTGGAGATTGCCCGACAAAAGGCTTGGTAAATTTAATGGAAGGGCTTTTACAGGGACGGAATGGTATAAATAAGGACTATCAACATTTATTTAAACAAGCGTATGAGGACTATTCAACCTTAGCTGATGCTACTCGTTTCTTGGTTGATCGCATTTATGGAGATAAGGGGGTATTGGTTATTGATGGGAATGATAAGCGATTTAAGAAACTCTTTGAGCCATCCATAAAAAAAGATATTCTAAATCAAGGCTTTAATGAATTAATTGACAAGCAATCGAACTTGCTCAAGAGATACGGAATTAAAAATATCATTTCTCCAAGAAAGACAAATTTCTTCTATATTAATAATGAGGGTATTAGAGATAGAATTGATCTTAAGGATCAGAGTTATTCCACGCTGAATACTTTAAGGAACTGGAGTTTTTCGGACATGAAAGAAGAAATAGAAAAACACCCTGAGCGCTTTAGTCCCAATGTGTCTCTTCGGCCACTTTATCAAGAAACAATACTTCCGAACATTGCATATTTGGCGGGCCCTTCCGAGTATGTGTATTGGATGCAAATTCAAAAAACATTTGAAGAAATTCCCGCGCCTATTCTCAAGTTAAGAAAAACCTACATCTATTTGACAGAAAAAGAGTGGAATAAAGTGAGTAGATATCCAGGCTTAGAGAATGCCCTTTTCTTAGAGGAGCATTTATTTTTAGAAAAGCTTAAATCACTTCTTTCTGGCGTTAACCCAATAGAGGTTATTTGGAAAGAACAGCAAACTAAGTTAAAAGAGGACATTCAAAAGCTGAACACTCTGAACGTTCCTAACCTAAAGGTATTAAATTCAATATCAAACAATTATCTCGATAAGTTAAAAAAAGCTTCAAAGGATTTCGAAAATCAAAAAATAAATAAATCTGAAATCCAATCTAGAATAGCTGTTGTTATGAAAATTAAAGAACTCTATTTCTCTAATAAAAATAAATGGGAGAGAAAGACTTACTTTTTTGAACAATTATTATTCAAAAACACCAAAGGAATAGTAAACACGGCACATGGAGATGTTGACTTAATTAACATAACATGTGGATAACCCTATCTTAAGGCAAAAAAAACATCATTATTTCCTGGCTTTATATTTTATTTTTAGTAATAATGCCGTAATATTGCAGTTGAAGTAATATTGATCAAAATGAGAACTGTTTTAAAAACATTAGTGTTAAGCGGTGCAATACTTGGAGCCACGGCATTATCTGGACAAACTTATGAAAATAAGTTAGGTAGTAAGTATCACCCCACTGCAAGAGCAAAATTTCCTGAAGGAAAGAAAAATTTACAAGCAGATAGCGGACAACATTCCGTTACTTCCTTATTCGTAGACAGAAGAGCCAAGAAATGGTCCTTAGGTCTTGGCGTAGGTTCAACCTTCTTTTTTGGAGATGCTGACAAGATTCAACCAGGTTGGAATGTAAGAGCCTTAGCAAAATATTCCGTTTCACAGACTTTTGGTTTGAGAGCTGAATATAATATGGGTCAATTGAGAGGAGCTCGTGATTTACAATCACCTACTCTTTATAAAGATGACTTTAATTTTAAAAGTAGCTTCAACGACTTTAGTGCCCAGATGGTTTTTACCTTGGGTAATATTAGTTTCTTAAGACCTTTAAGAAAAACACAATTTAACCTATTCGTTGGTGTTGGTTGGGGTTCTTTTAGATCAGAAGCAACATTTAATGATCAACGTCTTTACTTAGGAGATTATTACTTATCTCACTACTTAGGTAGAGGTACAGCTAATCCTAACTTAGGAAAAGATGTAGTTCAAACAGGTGAAACTAGAAATTTAATACTACCCTTCGGTTTTGGTATTAAGCATAACCTCGGCCGTAATTTTGATATTGGTTTAGATTACCGTCAAACATATTTAAGAAATGATGACATCGATCTTTACAATACTCAAGTACAACAAAACAGATTCTTTGACATGTATTCTATGTTGAACGTATATGGTGCTTGGAAATTAGGCAACAAAAACGAACAACATTATGACTGGTTAAGTCCAGTAGAATCAATCTACGATAAAATTGCTGCTGTAGAAAACTTACTAGATACCTTATCTTCCGATGTAGATGGAGATGGTGTAAGCGACTTTTTTGATGTAGATGATAGTACAGAAGCTGGTGTAATGGTTTATGGGAATGGTGCTCCTGTCGATTCTGACGGTGATGGTGTTCCAGATTACTTAGACAAAGATAAATTTACTCCGAGTGGAGTTGCTATCGACGAGAATGGAGTGGCTATAGATTCAGACGGTGACGGAATTCCTGATGCACTTGATCTTGACCCGAATAGTCCTCTAAACGCATTAATCGATGCCAAAGGAAGACGTATTAAGAGCTGTTGTAACTGCGACGACGTTGCGTTTCCAGGTGTATATTTTGCGAATGGTTCTTGCACTATCCGTCCAGAATATGAAATGGCTATTGCCATTATCTTAGATAAGATGAAAGAATGTCCAAACCAAAAATTAGTTATTTGTGGAATGGATAATGCCGGAAAAGGTAAAAAGTATAGTGGTAAATCTAAATACAGTGCGAATGCCTGTAGAACAGAAGCTATCATAGAAGCTTTAGTAGAAAAAGGCATTAGTAGAGATAGGCTCGTTATAGATAATACATGTAGCAGTCCTAATCCAAACAAAATAGATTTCAAACTTAGTGGTTCAGCAAGTGCTCCTAGCGCTCCAGGACCAAGAGGTAGCATGAGATAATTTAACAATATCAAATGATCATACAAAAGGCTATCTAACGATAGCCTTTTTTTTATGCGCCAAACTTTTATACTTAGGTGGGGTCAACATCAATATCCAAGCGTGTCCCCTTAATTTGGGTCTGAACCCTGAGCAGTGATTGACCAATGAATTCCTTAATCTTGGGGTGATTATCAGACGTTCTACTCATCTTAATATTTATACAATGGATAAACATGTTGCGCACCCTTCCTATCATAGGGGCATAGGGTTCTTCAACTCTGTGTTTTAAACGTTCTGCTATAATTTGAAAAGCCAATGAGGCTCCATTCTTTGATTGCTTGAAATCTTTATGCTTAATACTAATAATTAGCATCTTTGCTAAAGGAGGATAGTTAAAGTTATTTCTTACTGTTATTTCATTTTCGTACAACTGATCGTATGAGCTATTTAACAAATGTTGAAATACCGGATGATTTGGTTGCTGCGTTTGCAATACAAAATGACCGTCAATTTCTGAATCTCCTGCTCTTCCACCCACTTGTTTTAGTAATTGATAAGCCCGTTCGTGACTTCTAAAATCCGGGAACTTTAGCAGCGCATCGGCATCTGCCACACCCACTGTTCCAACATTGGTAAAATCAATTCCTTTACTTAGCAGTTGCGTGCCAACGAGTATATCTATTTTTTGATTATGAAAGTTTGATATGATTCGATCAAAATCGCCCTTCTTACGGATGCTTTCATTGTCAAATCTCTGAATGGTTGCTTTTGGGAAAATGATTTCACATTCCTCCGCAATACGCTCCGTTCCATAGCCTCTCATAGATAAATTATGAGATCCACACGCTTTACATATTTTAGTTAATTCATATTTTGTTGAACAATAGGAACAACGTTGTAGATTATTAAACTTGTAATAAGTAAGCGAAATATCACAGTTCTTGCATTGATCCGTATAGCCACAAATATCGCAGGATAAATACGGCACATATCCTTTTTTATTTTGAAAGAGAATAACTTGTCGATTGTTCTTAAGAGAATCATCCATGCTTTTAAGTAAAGGAGCACTAAAAATAGATGTTTTGTTCTTATTGCCCTCTGGTGGCTTAACTAATTCAATATTTAAGGATTTAAGAGCCTTGAAACGATTTTCAAGACGTACTTCAAGCATTGTATTTTGTTTTACTGCATATAAGCTCTCAAAGGAGGGCGTAGCACTTCCCAAGACAATATTTGCTTTACACAGTTTTGCCAGATATAAGGCAGCATCTCTCCCATTATAATGAGGTCTTTTTTCAAATTGTTTATATGAATTTTCATGCTCTTCGTCAACAACAATTAAACCCAAGTCCCTAAAAGGGGCAAAAAGTGCCGATCGTGCTCCAATTAATACATCTATTTCCCCTGCTTTTAATTTAGAATAGATTTCAGTCCTTTCTTGCTGGCTATAGTAGTTGTACCACACGGCAAAGCGTTTGAAATATTTAGAAATTCGAGCAACAATTACCTCAGTAATAGCAACTTCTGGCAGAAGGTACAACGCTTGCTGTTTATTCTTGATGCACTCTTTAATTAGTTCAACATAAACATAGGTCTTACCTGAACCTGTTACACCGTTTAGTAATGCGGGTTTCGCTTCTTTAAATGAATGCTTTATAGATGCTACTGCTTGGCTCTGTTCTATGTTTAATTGGTACTCTCCTACTTTGTCTATGGCAAACTGCACACGGTCTACTTTTATGTCCTCCTTGATTAGCCATCCCTTTTTAATTAAGGAATTTAAGGTCGCACCCGTAACTTTATATTTATGATACAATTGCTTTTGCATCATGCGAGAACCATCCGATCCCGCAATTAATAAAAGTGCTTCGAATTGCTTAGCTGCCTTTTTTTGCAGCTTATCCATTTCATTGCTCAATTCATCTTCAGAAATTTCATCTGGTATTCTGTACCATTTTTCTATTTTCGGAATATAGTTTTCTTTTACCTCTTCTTCAAAGAGGAGAATCCCTCTCGAGTACAAAGATTTTAAATGTTTGACCAACTGTGGTTTATTTAGTTTCTTCTGAATGTCGCTAATCTTTTGAGCTTTCATATCCCCTAATAAGGCAATAATATCAGCTTCTATTTCAGAATAATCCTCCAATTCCAAGATGCTACTAAAGTCAGGAGCTAAGAACACGACGCTCTCACTTTTTAATCGAAACCCAGCCGGCAATGCAGCTGCCATAACCTCTCCAGGGTTACACATATAGTATTCGCTCATCCAAAACCAAAATTTTTGCTGATTGATATCAATTAGTTCGTTTTCATCTAAAACGTCAAGGATATAATTAGCGGTGTAGTTTTCAGGAGGAGTTTCCTTTATGTGAATTATTAGTCCTGAATAAATTTTACGTGCCCCAAACTGAACGACTACACGAATCCTCTCTTTTATAATAGCATTCATTTCAAGAGGAACACGATAAGTGTAAAGTCTTGGAATAGGTAAAGGCAGGAGAACCTCAACAAATAGAGTAACTCGCTTAGAATTCAAGAAAACAAAATTAGCAGCTTAAGAGTAAATATACTAAAATGATATGAACAAATGGGCTTAGTTTTGCAATATATCGATGCTCAAACAAACTGCACTTTCCAAACTAATACAAAAATCTAAGGAGTATAGCACTAGTGTAATTTGCTGTTCAAATGGAAATACAGATGCGCACGGGACTTATGAGATCATTTCAGGATTTGGCGCAAAAAATATCTATACTAGGGCAAAATCAGTTCCTAAAAATGGATTACACTTAGGCATATGTTCTTATGATCTTAAAAAAGAGTTTCATCAATTGCCGTCTAATAATCCAGGATTTACCTCTTTTCCTGACTTTTTCTTTTTTGAACCGGAGCACTCCTATAAAGAGGATCACAATGGAAATATTACTTCCACCTTTGATTTGAAAACAGCGGATGAACTAAGCTATAAAAAAACGGAAGCCATAGAGAGCTGGGAGGCCAGCATAAGTAAAGAAAAATATCTTAAGACCATTGCAAAAATTAAAGAGGATATTAAGAATGGGGCTTATTATGAACTCAACTACTGTATCCACTTTTACGCATCTATTTCTAATGAGCTAGATATATATTCGCTCTTCCTAGAAGTAAATGATCGAACGCAGAGCCCATTTGCTGCTTTTGTAAAAATTAACAATAGCTACCTCCTTTGTTTTAGCCCAGAACGCTTTCTAAAAAAGCAAAACAACACCCTTCTATCTCAACCTATAAAAGGCACATTAAAACGTCAATATCCTGAGTCTAATGAACGTTTAGTAGCTTTTATGAATGCTCCAAAAGAAAGAGCAGAAAATACAATGATCGTGGATCTTGTTAGAAATGATCTCAGCCGAATTTGCAAGCCAAATAGTGTTAAGGTTCCTGAACTATGCGCTCTTAAATCATTTTCGCATGTACATCACCTAGTGTCAAGTGTTACTGGAGAATTGCAAGGTGAAATCAGCTTAGAAAATATGCTCAAAGCTACTTTTCCTATGGGCAGTATGACTGGTGCTCCAAAAATGGAAGTGATGCAGCATATTGAAGAATATGAATCTTTTAAACGCGGAGTATATAGCGGTTCCATTGGATATATTGAAGACGGGGATTTTGATTTAAATGTGGTTATTAGAAGTTTGCAAGTGCATAACAATAAAATGCATTATTGCGTGGGTGGTGCCATTGTTTATGATAGTATAGCCGAAGAAGAATACCAAGAGTGCATAGCAAAACGAAATGGCATCATGAATTCAGTGTAGTTCATAGAAAATCATTTCTAAATATCTCTCTTATTGTTGTTACTTTGCTCTACGAATGTTTCCTACTATCTATCATTTTATTCAAGATATTTTTGGCTCAGCTCCTGGGTTCTTAAAGGTAATTAACACCTTTGGTTTTTTTGTAGCTTTATCTATTGGAGGGGCTTATTGGGCCATGCAGGCCGAACTTTCACGTCTTACCCTACAGGGCAAACTAAAACCCGTCAGTATCTTACAGACCATTGGTAAACCTCTAGGAATACCCTACTATATATCCCAAGTTTTCTTTGGCTTCATCTTTGGATACAAGATTGTTTATCTTCTTATCGAAAGCCAAAAAGGGGCAAATCCACAGGAGTTAATTTTTTCATCGGACGGATCTTGGTTTTGGGGTATTCTAATTATGGCTTTAATTCTAGGCTATTCATTCTATGTAGACAAGAAACAAAGATTGCCAGAACCCCAAACAAATACGATAAAAACAGACGCATCTGTTTATATGGGAACCATTACCACAATTGCGCTCATATCTGGGTTTTTAGGAGCCAAAGTCTTTCATATACTGGAAAACTTCAATGCTTTTAGTATTGATTACATCATGGATAATCTTTTCTCTACGGGTGGTTGGACGTATTACGGCGGTTTAATTTGTGGTGCAACAGGAGTACTTGTCTACTGCCGTAAAAAAGGACTCAATATTTTAAGTGTATTGGACTCGGGCGCTGCGCCTATGATGCTCGCCTATGGCTTAGGACGTTTTGGTTGTCATTTTAGTGGAGATGGCGATTGGGGTATCCCTAACCCTTCGCCCAAACCTTTTTCTCTCCCAGATTGGCTGTGGTCTTATTCTTACCCAAATAATGTTTTAGGGATGGAAGGCTACACTCATGAAGGAATGAAAAGGATTGACGGGTGCACAGGAGATTTTTGTTATGAATTAATAAATCCTGTTTGGCCCACTCCTATTTATGAAGCTTTAATGGCTGTTGGCTTGTTTCTTATCATTTGGTTCGTTTTGCGAAAGCGAGTGGTACAAAGGGGGAACTTATTTGCCTTTTACATGCTGTTTGCTGGCATAGAACGTTTTTTCATAGAATTTATTAGAGAGCATGGCGATAGTGTTTATAGCGCTTTTGGAATTGTTTTCTCTCAGGCGCAAATGATTTCGCTTCTTCTCATTTTTGGAGCTATTGCTTGGTTTGTTTTTGGGAATAGTAAAAAGAAAACTGAAAAAACGGCACAACATTTGGAATAATATCCATATGAGTCATACGTGTATCTTCAGTCTTGTTATTGGCCTATTGGCGATTTCAGCCAAGGCTCAATCTATTGCTCCTTCTGATACAATATCGTCTGATACGATACGAGTTGTTCAGCACAAACAGGTAAATATTACCACAAGTATGAATAAAAAGCAGATTGCTGCTTATCAGAGACTCAAGAGAAATGTTAGAGTAGCTATGCCATATGCAAAGCTTAGTGCGTACAAACTCAAAACCATGGAGGATCATTTAAACACCCTTAAAAAGCGGAAAGCAAAGAAGAGGTATATTAAAGCTTGTGAAAAAAACATAAAAAATCTATTTACCGATAACTTGAAAAATCTAACCCGAGACCAAGGCAAAATTCTTATGAAACTTATTCATAGAGAAACGGGGAGCACCACGTGGAATATTATGAAAAAATATAGAGGTGGAATGGAAGCTATTCTTTGGCAATCTTTTGGAGCTTTATATGGACATAATATGAAAGTTGAATTTGATCCAGTTATCGATTATCAAATAGATGCTATTGTTAGGCTAGAAGCCTTGGATTAAAATAGATTCCTGTTTCTAAAGAGAGAGATAGCCACAATAGGAGAGCAAATCAATGCAGCCATAGCGTTCAGACTTAATTGTATATGATCAAAAGCGTAATGGCTCATAACATCGGCCAACAGGCAAAACATAATGCCAGATAGCATCGAGTATATCCACAAATTCTTCATGGATTGCGAGTTACTTAAAAGTCTTGCAAACTGGGGCGCAACCATACCTATAAAACCAATAGGCCCGCAATAAGCTGTTATAATTCCAGCAGAAGCACCCGCAATAAATAAAATACTTGTTCTAAATCTCAACACATGAAGACCTGTATTTGTGGCAAGGTTATCTCCTATTCCATAAACATCCATGGCGCTGCTATATCTCCAAAAAGAGATTATATTAATCACTAAAAGAGTAAATAAAACCCAGAGGTCCAATCCAAAAACCTGATCAAAATTTCCAAATCCCCACTGAACAAATGATTTAATAGAATCTGCATTACTAATGGAAACAAGAGCCTCACTGCCTCCACTCAAAAAATAGCTCAATACCACCCCAAAAAGCAATAGAATACTTATTGAAGAAAACCTCTTCATTAAAAGCAATTGTAAAATCATTACTGATATCCCACCCAAAATGGCAAATCCTTTAATACCAATGTCTAGTAGCAAGGGCTCTTCCAAGTGATATGGAACAATAAAAATAAAAAGAGCCACCGCAAAATATGCTCCAGGAATAACTCCAATGATATACGGTCCTGCAAGAGGATTTCTAAATATGCCTTGAATGTATAAACCTGAAATACTCAAAATAGAACCAACCAGTATGGCTGTTAGCAGCCTCGGCCATCGAAACAGTGAAACGGAAACGTTGGTTGGCCTGAGAAATAATTCTGCCAGAATTAAGACTATAATTGCGGCAAGCATAAAAATTATATTTCTAATTTTCTTATTCAATGGCTTCAAAGAAAAGTAAATTCTTCCGATCTTTATGAATGATTGAGATGATATCTTTTAAAATTAAAGAAGGTTCCGTGTTGAACGTTTCATAATAATTATTGGCCCCACTCTTTAGTATTTGTTTTGTATTGTTGAATATACGTGCCTTTTTAAATGCTCTAAAATTATTCATCCTAGGCTCCTCAATGGAGATCGATGCTTTCGAACGATACAAATTAGGATTTAACCAAAATTCGACATTTCCACTTTTCGCAAACACCTGCTCCATGGTTAAAGATGCAGTCCCCGTTCCTGAAAAATGAGGAGATATTTTGGCGCCGGCATCATGCAAAAGAGCAGCCAAAGGAGTATTTTCTTTAGGCATATACCAAACGCCCTTGTAGGGTGCATTTACTAGAACCTCTATCGGTTCATTTCTGGGGGTCTCTTTGCGTATTTCTAAATATCTATTCAGTTCTTTTTTAAAGGCATTCTCTTCAGCACCCAAAACAAAAGCCATTACTTTTATCCACTCTGCAGAACCCAATGGGTGCGATTCAAGATGATTTTGAAAAACAAGTGTGGGAAGAGCTATCTTTTTGAGCATTTTAGAGTTTAGATTCTTGAACATTCCATCTTGGA